>MPMP01000122.1 GCA_002238565.1 Albidovulum sp. bin36 | reverse complement strand
AGGGCGAGGCGAAAGGTTTAACGAAGGGCAAGGCGGAATCCTTCCTGCGCCTTGCGCGGCTGAAGTTCGGCGAAGTCCCTCCGGGTCGGGTCGAGCAGGTTCGCGGCGCCGCGAGCGGAGAACTCGACGTCTGGCTTGACGCGCTGTTTTCCGCAGAGGACCTCCACGCCGTTTTCGCAGCCCGGAGCATTCACTGAAATCCGCGCGCCCGTCTGTATCGACCGGACGGGAGACTCCACCCGACGCGGCACTCGGCGAGTGAGTGCGGACGCGTTCCGGAAATTGAAATTTTGCCGATTAATTCGCGGCCTATTTACGATTCCGGCGCGGCGAGGGACAGTTCGGCATTTCGCCGGTCTACTACCGCGGAGAATATATTGGAAATTGCCGCGGACCGATCAAGGGCATGGCCTAGTTCGGCGGTCCGCGAGGGACTTGCCGGTCGGTTTGGCCGATATGGGCTCGCGGATCTCGGCCGAATCGATTTCCGGATCAATTGCGGTCCGAGGCGGCGCTAGCCGCGCCACTGGCACTCGCCAACACTTGCCCACGAAATTAGGCAGCATCTCCATTCAACTCGGCAGCGGCTGGTCGCGGTTATCGAAAGGCTAGAACCTGAAGCGAGGGACAAGAAAGCAATGGTAGGAACTATCGCGGAGCAAATTCTTGGAGAAGGCTCTGAGCAACCACGTTAAATGAAGCAATTGGCGGTTCCGCCGTTCACGGTTTTTAGGGAACCCCGGCACGATTGCGCAGTCCGTGCGGCGCGCGCTCCGGACAACAGTTCACGGCAGCGTCCAGGGCGTCGGCGGCAGTCGGACAACACGGATCTTCACCGCTCGACCGAACGCTTACAATCGAACTCCCGGAATCGGGCGACCAGCGAAATCTAATCGCCGCTACGAACTCATACCGTCATCGGCATTCTCGCCGAACGGCTGCAGCAAGTCCTTATCGTCGAATTCTTGAAATCTGCAATTTTTCGTTGGATGGCCCGTAGAATGCCCCCGACAGAACTGGAGGCGCCGGAGTAAAAGTCCTGGCTCCGGCGCGAAGCTCGGAAGTGCGGCACAACGCGGATATTTACTGAGTAAAGCCCGAAACCGTTGATTAATCCGCCCGTGGCGTTCCGACCTTCCAATCCATCAAGAGGCGCGTTTCATAGGAATACAATCCCGCATCACCTTTTCAAGAAGCTTGTGATTCACTCTAGTTATCTTTGCCGATTTACTAATCCATGATGCATCTATCTCGTCGGTCAATTTGCACAAATTTGCTAGGCGCGCGAAATATTTTTTCGGCCAAATCCGCTTGTCGCAAAATTCGAAATTAGTGCGGGAACGCTAAGAACGAAGAAGTCGTCAGCGTTGAATCGTCATTCGCCGGTTTTCATGGCGGTCGTCATGGTCGGCGCGCTAATTCTTTCCGGATGCGGCGGATCCTCTTTGCAGGCCAACTCCGCGGAACCGAATTCGACCGCCAAATCGCTGAGCAACGAACTGGCAGCGAGGATTGAAGGCTGGCGCGAAAGCAACGGCTTTTCCGCGCCGTCGCTGGACGAGGCGGAGCTCGCGGCGCGGGACCGCAACATATCCGAAGAATCTACAGCGCTGCTCTGCGCGGACATTCTCGAGCTTGACGAGTCGGCGGAATGGGAGCCGGCGAACGGAAATTGCGCGACGGTCGAGGATCCGGCTTCCGAAGGCTACGCTTCGCTTGGCGACAGGATCGGCGCCGCGCTCGGCATGCTACTGCGTGCCGGGGAACGGAACAAGGCTCGACGCTGATCGAATTCGGCTGGGCGGATGGCTCAAGCGCTCGAGATTCGGGATAATTGCGAATAACAATCCGAACGAGGAGCCGGGCTATCGTTCTCGGCAATTGTTCGCTCTGTCCGAGGGGCAAGAATCGACACGCTTGCAGGAGGGTGGAACGGCTGGCTATCAGGGCGTAGCTGTCGCGCGGCGGGTCGACCTTGTGACGTCGAACGCCGACTTGCCTCTCGATTCCGGAACCGTCTGGCCTGCTTCTCGGCGATTCGCAAATTGATACCGACTTGGACGCAGTTTCGTAACGGTACGTATCGGCGGCTTTAAAGATCTCGACGGCGGGGAACAGGAGGGGATCGAATTGACTTGGGATCAAATTCCCTTGGGTGCGACGGGCGCTGAATTCAATCGATTCTCGGTTGCGAATATCGAAGACGGCGAGAAGCTGGTTGGCGCATTTTTCGGCGACAACGGGGCCGAGGTCGGCGGCGTGTTCCGATCTCCCGAACTTCCGGGTGCCTTCGGAGCTCGTCGCGGCGGTGAGGGGCAAATGGCCGATGGCGACTCGACCGATGACTCGGCCTAGCCGAACTCGTGATAAAGTCCGCATTCGGACTGCGGTTTGTCGAACACGCGAGAAACTCCTCGGTAAACTTACCTCCGAAAGAAACTCCGCGTCGTCCGCTGCAGGTTGCGATGCGGGGTTAATGCGACTCGAAGTCGCCGGAACGCAATCTCGAGCCGGACTTGATTTCTAATTTCCTAGGGCCGCCCGCCTAGTAGCATCCTATGCCGACGGTCGGCTTCCAGTATGCCGGCGCAGCCGAAGTCGCGCGCGGTCGCGCGCGTCTAAAGCGAGCTTGCCCGGGTTGCTATCTCAAGACCGACGGCTACGGGCAGTGTCCGCCGATAAGCGAGCCAGTCCATTACGGGGACGGAGGTCGCCGAATGGCGGAATTGCCGAAACGCCGCGAACGCTGCGGTCGAACGGCGGTTCGCCGCCGGGGATGCGCGGGTCGAACTGAAGCTACTTTGCTCCATAATTCGATATGGGCGAAATGCTAGTCGGGTACCGGCGCGTCCGGATTGAGCAGGCCCTCCGATTTCAGATCGGTCCAAAGCGTAGACGGGATTGCAGTGCTTTTCCAGACGAGAACTTCGCGCAATTCGCTCGGAGTCCTTGTACCGGGAATAACGCTCGCCACGACAGGGTGCGCCAATGGAAATTGCAGCGCAGCCGCCGGAAGCGGAACTGAATGCGCTTCGCAGACCTTTCGCAATCCAGCGACCCGATCGCGAACCGATGCCGGGGCCTCGGCGTAGTTCCAAGTCGCGCCGCCCGCAAGTATGCCGGAGTTGAAAGGGCCTCCAACGACCACTTTGACATCCCGAGCCTTGCATCGCTCAAGCAAGGGATCAAGTGATTCCTGTTCAAGAAGCGTATAGCGCCCAGCCAGCAGGAAGATGTCCCAGTCGCCGTGTTCCAGAACGCGCAGGCAAACGGGGATTTCGTTTACGCCGATCCCGATCGCGGAAACGTCGCCGTTCCGTCGCAACTCGTCGAGCGCCCGGTAGCCGCCAGCCATGGCATCTTTGAAATAACGCGCCTCCTCGGCGGGATCGTTGTGGGTATAAGCGTCGATATCGTGCAGATAGAGGATGTCTATGCGGTCCAGCCCGAGACGCTGCAGGCTGTCCTCGTAAGAGCGCATCACGCCGTCGTAGCCGTAGTCGAATTCGGGATGGAACGGAAGCGGCTTGGGCCAGTTGAGCTCAGCTGCATTGTCCGGCAACCCCGGCTTCAGAATCCGCCCTGCCTTGGTGGAGAGCGCGATTCCCTCTTTGCCGCGGACGGCATCGCCAACGCGTCGCTCGGACAACCCGAACCCGTAGAAGGGCGCGGTGTCATAATACCGGATTCCCGCATCTAGCGCGGCTTGAAGCGTTTGCGACGCGGCAGCCTCGTCAACGGGGTCGAACAACCCCGCCAACGGCGCGGCGCCGAATCCGAGTTCGGGCAAATCCATGGTCAGTGCTCCAGTTCGAAAGAAGGGGCTGAAAAAATTCAGTCCAGGAAAAACTCCTTGTTTTCTCGCATTAGCTGTTCGATCGTGGCCCAGATCTGGTCAAGATGCTCGCGCATTTCATGTTCGGCGCGGTCGGCGTCGCCGGCTTGTATCGCCTGGAAAATCGCAGTGTGCTGCTGGTGAACAAGGTCGCTGTGCCCGGGCTTCGGCAGGATGCGATAACGCACCCGGTCCAGCTGGCCCATAACGCTCTTGATCATCCTCCATGCGCGCGGAAGCGCGACGCTCTCGCTTAGCAGGCGGTGGAACGATTCGTCGAGATCCATGAGAGATTCGTAATCCTTGCGCCTTTGAGCGTCGGCTTGCAGGCGAAGATTCTCCTCAAGCAAGGCCAGATGCCGGCGGCCGGCACTTTCGGCGGCGCTGCGGACAATCGCAAACTCCAGCACGCGGCGTATGAAATGCGCTTCCTTGACCTCGGAAATGCGAATCGGGGCGACCATCGTGCCGCGCTGCGGGTAGACGTCGACTAGACCCTCGTCGGCCAGCCTTATGAATGCTTCGCGAACCGGGGTCCTGCTAAGGCCGAGCTTGGCGGACAGCTCCTGCTCGCTCAAGGACTCCCCGGGTTTGAGGTGCAGCCTCAGGATCAATTGCCGAATGTGCAAGTATACTTGCGCCGTTACAGAGGTGTTCTTATCCAGTTCGAGGATCGGCAGGCCGCCATTTTCATTAAGTGTATTCAATTCAGGTCAAAATGCTTGATCGTGTTCCGTTGGCATACTACCATGTCAGCAATCGCATTAAAAGCCCCGGCCCCGGCAACGCAGGAACACGAAAATGATCGCGATCGCAGTTGATGAACAGCTGATTCTTGACATCAGAGCGGACCGGCAGATCGCTCCCGGTCCCGGAGAAGTCATGGTACGCGTGAAGCGAGCCGGGATCTGCGGGTCGGACGTTCACATTCTGGAGGGTAGCAACCCCTTTGCGCGCTATCCGCGCATCATTGGACATGAGATGGTCGGGGAGGTGGCGGCTGTCGGCGCCGGCGTCGTCGACATGGATGAAGGCGACACGGTCGTGATCGATCCGGTCGTATCTTGCGGATATTGCCGCTCCTGCAGGATGGGGCGTTCGAATGTTTGCGCGAACCTCGAGGTGCTGGGAGTTCATCGGGACGGCGGTTTTCGGACCTTCTTCACCGTTCCCCGCCGAAACGCGGTGCGCGTGTCGCCCGACCTGCCGGTCGGCGTGGCGGCCTTGGCGGAACCGTTTTCCATAGCCGCCAATGTTTTAAGTCGGACAGGCTGCACCGAGGCGGACGCCGTGCTGGTTTACGGGGCCGGACCCATCGGCCTGACCGTGCTGCAGGTGGCCAAGCTGAAGGGCGCGCGCTGCATCGTCGCCGATCTGGATGAAGCCAGGCTGGAGTTCGCTCGCGGCTTCGGGGCGGACGAGATAGTTCTGGCGGAACCGGGCAATGTCCGCGCCGCCGTCGCCGGCGAAACAAGCGGGCTGGGTCCGACGGTCGTCGTCGACGCGGCCGGCGAGCCCGGCCTTCTTTCCGAAGCGCTTGAAGTCGTCAGTCCGGCCGGGCGCATCGGGCTATTGGGATTCTCGATCCGACCCGTTGAAGTGGTGCAAAAGGAAATCGTAAGCAAGGAAGTCGCCATACACGGTTCAAGGCTGAGCCGAAACTTCCTGCCGCAGGTTGTCGCGTGGCTCGAGAACGGCGAACTGCAGCCGAAAGCGATGATCAGCGATACGTTCGCCGCGGAAGATGCGAAAGCCGCGTTTGCGCGGATCCGCAACGACCGCTCATCGACAATTAAGGTGCAGCTGGAGTTCTGAATGCATCGAAGCGCCGGCGCGGCAACCTGAAAAGACTTGAAGGCCATTCAACCTATGAAACTGGACTCGCATCAGCACTTCTGGCGCTACGCCGCAAATCCCGGCGATTTCCCTTGGATGACGGACGACCTCGCAGCGTTGAGGCGAGACTTCCTGCCTGAAGACCTCGCTCCGCTTCGCGAAGACCTCGCGGTCGACGGCACTATCGCCGTTCAGGCTCGCGAGATGGAGGTCGAGACGGACTTTCTGCTGGGCCTTGCGCGCGACGACAAGTCTATCAAGGGCATTGTCGGCTGGGTGGATCTGTGTGCAAAGGATGTTGAAGCGCGTCTGGACCGATTTGCGGGCAACCCGGCATTCCGGGGAGTTCGAATGCTGATCCACGATCGCGCGGATTTGGATTTTGCCGACAGCGCGCCGCACCTCCGCGGAGTCAGCTGCCTGGAGTCCCGCGGCCTGACCTACGACTTGCTGCTGCGAACCGCCCACATCGAGGCCGCTATTCGCCTCGTCGACAAGCTGCCGCATCAGCGATTCGTCGTGGATCACATCGCGAAGCCCAAGATGGACGGCATAGATCGCGACGAATGGGAAACCGGAATTCGGTCGATCGCCGAGCGCCCCAATGTCTTCTGCAAGCTGTCCGGGCTTGTAACCGAGGCGAACTGGTCGAACTGGAAGCCCGAATCCTTCGGGCCGTATCTCGACACGGTTCTTGAAGCATTTGGCGCGGGCAGATTGATGGTTGGAAGCGACTGGCCCGTGTGCACTCTCGCGACGAGCTACGCAGGTGCGATTGGACTTGTCGCGGAGTGGTCCCGAAAGCTAAGCGACGATGAGCGCGCCGATGTGATGGGAAAGAATTGCGCGCGGTTTTATTCCGTCTAGGCCGCCGACGCTTCGTTATCCTGGATCAGGCCCATGATTCCCTCGCTCATCGCTCTGTAGTCGCGGTTGTTGACGATCTCTCCCATTACTCGATAGTCGCTCATCACGACGATGCGGTCCGCCAAAGCGATCATTTCAGGCATATCGCTGGTTATCAGAAGCAGCGCGGTTCCCGCGTCCGACAGTTCGCGAATCAATTCGTGCAGGTACGCCTTTGTCTTGATATCGATGCCGATCGACGGTTCGTCGACAATCAGGATCTTGGCTTCCGCCGCCAGCCACTTGGCCACGCTGACCTTTTGCTGGTTTCCGCCGGACAAATTGCCGACATTCTGCTCCAGCGAAGGCGTGCGGACTTCGAGCTTCCGGATATAGGGTTCGGTTTGCTTGCGAACATGCCCCTTCGTCAGAAACCCTCCGAGCTTCGCCAATCTCCGCCAGATCGGAATGCCTACATTCTCCAGGACCGAATGGATAAGGATAAGGCCCTCGCCCTTCCGGTCTTCGCTGACGTAGCCGATCCGATATCGCCCGACCGCATCCGCCACGCTGCGGATGTCGGCGCGTCGTCCGTCGACCATTACATCGCCCGCGGTAACTTCGAATTTTCCGAGAATGGCCTTCGCCAATTCGCTGCGTCCCGCGCCGACAAGTCCGTAAACGCCGACGATCTCGCCCTTGTGGATGGACAGATCGATGTTCGAGTGCCCGATCCCGGTCGACACGCCGGACAGTTCCAGAACGGGCCGGTCGCCGGTTCGGTCGCGCGCCGACCAATCGGGGATCATCTCGCTGCGACCGATCATCAGGCGAACGATGTCTTGTCGCCCGAGCCCCTCCAGAGGGCGGCTTTCGCATGCATTGCGCCCATCCCGAAGCACGGTAACGGAATCGCAGATTTCCTGAACCTCTTCCAGCTTGTGACTGACGAATACCAGGCTGACCCCGTCGTCGCGCAGTCGCCGCAAGATCCCGAAAAGCGTGTCTGTCTCATGAGGCGTGAGCGAAGCCGTCGGCTCGTCGAGCATCAAGATTTGCGAATTCAGCGACAGGGCCTTGGCGATCTCGACTAGCTGCATCCTGGCGACGCTCAGCCGTTCAACCGGCGTGGCGGGATCGGCATCGATTTCGAGCATGTCCAGCCATCGCCGGGCGTCCCGGTAAAGCTTCGGATAGTCGATCCGGCGCAGCGGCTGGTCGGCCATGAGCTCGAGGAATATATTCTCCGCGACGGAAAACCGCGGGATCAGGTTCCGTTCCTGATGGACCACGCCGATGCCTTTCGCGATGGCGTCGTGGGTGTTTTGAGGCTCGTACGCCGCGCCCGCCAGCGTCATGGATCCCGCATCGGGCCGATAAACGCCTGTCATCACTTTGATCAGCGTCGATTTGCCGGCGCCGTTCTCGCCCAGGAGCGCGTGGATGGATCCTTGCGTCAAAGTCAGCGACACGTCTTCGAGCGCGGTTACGCCGGGAAACGTCTTGAGAACGCCTTGCGCGTTGAAAACGCCTCTCATCTGGCCCCCGCAGCGGATTTGCGATGCGCGCGCACTTCCCGCAGCCGGTTTACGCCCACCGCCCAGAGAATTAGGCCGCCCAGAACGACCTGCACCAGGAACGGGTCGATGCTGAACAGAACAAGCACCTGGGTGATGATTGCGACGATGGCTACGCCCAGGAAAGTCCCCGCCACGCTTACATGGCCGCCCGTCAGAATGGCGCCGCCAATCACCGGGGCGGCAAAGGACAGTATCAGCCAGTCGTCGCCGATCGTAGGCTGGCCGATCTGCAGCCGGCCCACCAGCATTATCCCGGCCAGGGCCGCGAGAAGGCCGGAGACCGCATGCGCCACGATGACGATGAACGGCACCGATATGCCCGACAATTCCGCCGCGTGCTCGTTGCCGCCGACCGCCAGGATCGCGCGGCCCAGAGGCAATCTGAACAGCAGATTCCACAGCAGGAACGCAGCCAAAATCACGGGAATGACAAGCCACGGAAGCGGATGCAGAAACGTCTCGTTGCCTAGCGCTTTTACCGTTTCGGGAATTTCGTAGAACGGCTGCGCCTCGGTGATGCCCAGGTTGATTCCCTTGAAAACCGAAAGGGTCGCCAATGTGATGACGAATGCCGAAATTCCAGTATATGCGCACAGGACTCCGTTGGCTATGCCGGCCAAGAAGCCGATTCCAAGCGCCAGCGCGGCGGCGATCGGCCAGGGAACGCCCCAGACCTCCATTATGCCGCCAAAGGAAATCGCCGCCAGCCCGCCTACGGCTCCGACCGAAAGATTCATCTGGCCAATGGCGATGATGATCATCTGAGAGAATGCGATTATCGCATTGACCGAGATTGCCAGCAGGAGAATTTGTATGTTGAACGGAGATAGGAACGACGGGTTGAAAAGGCTTACGATAACGATTGCGGCAATCGTCACGAGAAACGGTCCGAACCAGTCCGATTGCCAGAGCTTCTGGCTCATACGAGCTTCCTCCGCTGGAGGTAGCGGCGCCGCGCAAGGTCAATTAGCACGGCGGTCAGCAGCAAAAGACCGAGATAGGTTTGGATCCAGAAGGCGCCGACTTGCATCAGCAAGAGACCGGAGGTCAGCATGGTCACAAGAAAGGATCCCAGGAGCGTGCCCAGCACCGAAACCCGCCCGCCCGTTAGGAGAGTCCCGCCGAGAACCGGTCCCAGGAACGCCGGCAGCAACCAGTCCTGGCCAAGCTGCCCGGCCATCGACGGGATGGCCGCGCCGGTTCGCGCCACCAGCATCATTCCGGCTATGCCGGCCAAAACGCCCGAAAGCATATGGCAAAGCGTGATGGTCCGGTTTACGCGAATGCCCGACAATTCGGCGGCCTGTGGATTGGCTCCGGCGGCCAGCATCTCGCGCCCGAGCGAAGTCAAGCGGAACAGGCCGGATAGCAGAACCGCGACGCCTATCGTAACCAGCAGCAACGGGGAGACGACGCCCTGGATTTTCATGCGTCCGAAGCCGGCGAATTCCGGCGAGATTTCACGGTAGGAGTCCGCCTGCGTGAGAAAGATCATCACGCCGAAAAATATGCTCATCGTTGCGAGCGTAATGATAAAGCTGTGCAGGCCGGACTGAACGATGACTATGCCGTTGATCGCCCCGAGCGCGGCTCCCATCGCAAGCCCGCCGAAAACGGCCGGCACCCAGGGCAGGCCGAAGGCCTGCATCAGCCAGCCTCCGAACATCGCGGAGGACACGCCGATCGCTCCGACCGACAAATTCAATCCGCCGGTCAGGATCACGACCATCATGGAAAAGCCGATCATGATATTGACCGCGCTCGTCCGCCCGAGCGCGTATAGGCTGAACTTCGATAGGAACGCGGGGGATAGAGTCGAGAAAATGATGGCGAATATCACCACCAGCACGATCAACCCGAACTCATTGCTCAGAAAGAAACGAAGTAGAGCGACGGTTCTGAATTGCTCGCTTTGGGTGTCTCCGATGTCCGATGCGCTGTCGCGCGAGCTTGCTATCATCGTTCGAAGTGCGTCTCGGAATGGAGGATGCTGGGCGAGGCCGAGTCAGGCCCCGCCCGTGTGCTACCTCAGCAGTCGAGATATGTCGATTCGAATTTCTCGAAGAGGACCGTCGTGATCGCCTGCATCGAGGCCACGTAGTTGTCGACATCGTCAACGCCGGCAAACACGGTTCCGCTATCGATGAACTTGTCCGTCAACGCGTTCGACTTGAAGGGCGCGTCGGCCTTGACAGCGCAGCCGGAGAGCAGCTTGTCGGCCACGAAAGACCCGATATAGCCTTGGCCATAGGGGTTCTGCAGCATGGTGCCGTGCACAAAGCCGTCCTTGATCGCCTGGATTACCACCTCGTCATGGTCGATGCCGACCATGACAATGCGCTTGTCGCCGATCTTGCGCAGCGCGTTGGCGGCTACGACTGCCGGAACCCAAGCGGTCGTGATGATCCCGTCGACTTGGTCCGCATGGGCTGCGAGATACGCGTTGATCTTCTCTTCAGCTGGCTCGGGCGCGTCGATATCGGCGATAACCTGAATGACTTCGGCGCCGCCTTCAGCGGCCGCCATTTCGACCGCGTCGATCCTGAGCTGCGTGTTCGGATCAACGAGAAATCCGGTGAAATGCGCGATTTTGGCGCCGGACCCAAGCACTTTCAGCAGCTCCTTGGTTCCCAGATAGGCCGAGTTTCCTGTATCCGTGCCCATGCAGAACATCGCTTGCGACGGGTCCTTCAGGCAGCCGGCGAGCGCTACGACCGGGGCGCCGGTATCGGCCAATTCGTTTGCGATGGCGACGGTGCCGACCGGGTCTCCGGGAAAGACGAGGAATGCGTTGTACCCCTGGGTTATCAGCGATTCCAGCATCTGGTTTTGAAGGCCCAGCTCCCACTTCTGCGGGACTCTGTAGTCGGCCGAGCCAAGGTCGAAGTCCCTGGCCGCATCCATGCCGGCCTGCTCCCACGCGGCGAAATACGGGTGCGGCCCACCCGGAACCAAAGCGACTCTCGTGCTTTGATCCGCAAGCGCAAAACTAGGCAATATCGCAATTGCAAGCCCTGCGGAAATCAGTCGTTGAGCTGTGTTCATGTTTATCTCCGGTTTGTTGATTGAATTTTATCGCTCGATGATCTGCCTTCACAATTTTTATGTGGCATGAAAATACACTGACATGGTAGTATGTCAATGAAAAACCGCAGCTGCCGGCAAGCAGGACGCATGAAACGCCTGCCGGCGGAAATTCGCCGCCTCGAATCGCCGGCGGCTGACCCGTGTCGAGGCGGCCTTGGCCATCGCCGCGGAGAAGGAGGAGGCTTGGAGTGCGACAAACGTGGCGATGGTTTGGACCGAAGGATCAAGTAAGCGTCGACGACATGCTGCAGGCGGGAGTCGAGGGCGTTGTAACCGCACTCCACCACGTTTCCGCCGGAGCGGTCTGGACTCCGGAGGATATCGCGGCAAGGCAGCGCGACCTCGCCGCGATGAAGGACGGCTCGCCGAGCGGGCTAGAGTGGGAGGTGGTGGAAAGCCTGCCCGTCTCCGAGGCTATCAAGAAGCAAAGAGGCGACTGGCGCGCTCACATTGCCAACTACAAGTCGAGCCTGCGCAATTTGGCCGCAGCCGGATTGGAAACGATCTGCTACAACTTCATGCCGGTACTTGACTGGACCCGCACCGACCTTGCGTATCGCCTGCCGAACGGCGCGACCTGCATGCGCTTCGACATCGTCGATTTTGCCGTTTTCGACATTCACATTCTCGAACGCGGGGGCGCAACAGAGGATTTTCCCGCCGAGATCTCAGCCGAGGCGGCGCGCCGATTCGCCGCGATGGGCGACGCGCAGACATCGGCGCTGCGGCGAAACATTGTCGCCGGGCTGCCCGGCGCGGCGGAGAGCTTCACTCTGGAAGACGTACGAGGGCATCTGGCGGAGTATGACGGAATATCGGCGGAGCGCCTGCGCGGGAACTTCATAGACTTCCTGGAGCAGACCGCTCCGCTGGCCGAGGAACTGGGCCTTCGAATGTGCTGCCACCCCGATGATCCGCCTTTCGACCTTCTAGGCCTGCCAAGGGTGATGTCGACCGAGGCCGACTATTCGGCAATGATGCGGGCGGTGGATTCGCCGGCCAACGGCATCACGCTCTGTTCCGGCTCACTGGGAGCGCGGCCCGACAACGACTTGCCGGGGATGATGGATCGGCTCGGGGACCGGGTTCATTTCCTGCATTTGCGCAACGTCCGCCGGGAAACTCGGGGAATTTGCGGTTCATTCTACGAGGCGGAGCATCTTGGTGGCGACACGGACATGGTGGCGCTGGTCGGCGCGGCGCTGGCGGAGGAGGCGCGGCGCCGCCGGACCGGCCGGAGGGATATCTCGATTCCGTTCCGCCCGGACCACGGTCAGGACATCCTTGACGATCTCGGGCGGAGCGCGCAGCCGGGCTATCCGGCCATAGGACGGCTCAAAGGGCTGGCGGAACTGCGCGGTATCATCGCCGCCTTGACCGGCGCCGGCGCCGCATGAGCATCCGTCGGCTTTCCTGCTCCGAAGACGTTGCCGCCGGAGTTGCAAAGCCCGGCTACGATCCCGTTCGGCACGGCGTCGGCATCGCGCATCTAGGCATCGGCGCGTTTCACAGGGCTCATCAGGCGGTCTATACGGATTCGGCTATCGCAGCCGAAGGGGGAAACTGGCGAATCATCGGCATCAGCCTGAGAGGGACCTCCGCCGCTGCCGCTTTCAACCCTCAAAACGGCCTGTATTCCCTGATCGAACGAGGCGAAGAGGGCGTCGGAGCGCGATTGATCGGCAGCATCGCCCATGTCGTCGCAGCAACGCGCGAACCGGCGGCGGCTCTCGGCGCCCTCCGCGATCCCGCCATCCGCATAGTCAGCCTAACCGTAACCGAGAAGGCCTACGGGATCGACCTGGCCTCCGGCCTGATCGACCCGACTCACCCGGCCGTGGCGGCCGATCTGAAAACGCCCCGGACGCCTGCCGGCGTGCTTGGACTGATTGTCGAGAGCCTGCGACGGCGCAGGGACGACGGAATAGAACCGTTCACCGTGCTTTGCTGCGACAACCTGCCCCGGAATGGAATGTTGGTACGATCCGGCGTGGTGGAATTCGCCCGTCGCGCCGCCCCCGACCTTGCGGACTGGATTGCCGGAAACGTTGCCTTTCCGAACACCATGGTCGACCGAATCACTCCTGCGCCGACGGCGAGAACTCTCGATGAGGCCAGGCGCCTGACGGGCGTTGAAGATCTTGCGGCCGTCGAGACCGAACCCTTTAGTCAATGGGTGATCGAGGACGCGTTTCCCGCCGGTCGCCCGGCATGGGAAGCGGGCGGCGCGCTGTTCGCAGCCGATGTTGCGCCATTCGAGAAGATGAAGTTGCGGATGCTAAACGGCGCCCATTCGATGCTTGCGTACGCTGGGTTCCTGAGCGGCCACGCCCTGGTTCGGGACGTGATGGAAGACCGTGTGCTCGCCCGCTTGGTTGCAAGGCACATCTCGGCTGCCGCCGCCACCCTTGCCCCGCTGCCGGGTATCGACTTCGCTCAGTACGGCGCCGAACTGGAGGCGCGCTTTCGCAACCCATATATCGCCCACGAAACCTATCAGATCGCCATGGACGGTACGTTAAAGCTGCCCCAGAGATTGCTGCAGCCAGCCGAGGAGGCGCTTCGAGCGGACCAGGATCCGGGACCCTTCGCCTTCGCCGTGGCCGCTTGGATGCGCTACTGCTGCGGCAAGACCGACAAGGGCGAAGCCTATGCGCTGCGAGACCCGCGCGAGGCCGAAATCTGGTCCGCGCTTGAAGGCGCCCGCGAGGGCGTCGACATTTCCGATCGCCTGCACGCCATGCCGAATTTGATAGGTCCCGCGCTGTCGAGGAATCCGCGTTGGCGAAATGAGGTCGCCTCGGCGCTCGACGCCATGCTCAGGCTGGGAGTATCGACCGCGGCTGGCGCCGCGTTCGATGCCTGACGGCCGTTCTCGCCTCCCAATCCTCGACCGTTCGAATTCCGCTTTTGGAAAACTGCGCCGCGACCTCGGATCAGGTCGCGTGAATCCCGGGCTTCCGACGACGGGCGGGCCGAGCGGCTTAGGGCAGACTGGAGTTCCTAGGCCCGGCAGCAACGATTGGGGTCATACAGCAGGAAAAAAAGCCAATCCTGCAAAAGCGCGGGGAATCGCCAAAATCCCGCGCTTCTGCACAGACATCAACACCCCTCGGTTCCGGCAACCAACAACCTGGCGGAGCGCCTTCTGCGGCTGTACAAGGTCCAGCAGAAGATTTCCGGCTGCTACCGAAGCGTGGCCGGCGCGGTGGCCCAGGCGAACCTGAGGACGATGCTGGAGACGGCGCGCATGCAGGGCTGGAACGTATTGGAGACGATAGAGGCAGGCCCGGCGGCAGCGTCGACCAAGCTGAAGACGTCGTAGCCGGGCGCCTCCGGCTTCACGCCCCCCCGAATTCCGCCCAAATGATGCCGAACGGTCGCACGACGGTCGAATCCTGACTTGAAAATCCAAGCCCCACCGGAAAAAAGATGGAAATTGGAACGTGACTAGTTACAATTGACGTTGCTTTGTCGTTGAATAAGCACGTGTTTTCTCCTCCCATTATCTGAGACGCCGCCAAAGCGTCACGCGACCGCCGCGAGACCGTTCTTGGCCACAAGTGTCAGCAACTTGAGCGAGGCGCCGCGCGGGCGCTTCTCGCCGCGCTCCCACTGGCTCACCAGGCCGGTCGTCACGTTGAGGTAGCGCGCGAACACCGCCTGGCTCGCATGCTCGCGCAAACGGAGCGCCTGGATGTCCTCGGGCGTCATGTCTTCGACCGGCGTCAGGCACATCTCGTCGAACTTGCGCATCGTGCGTTTCGACATCACGCCAGCCTCCGCCAGTCCGAGCGCGGCTTCGTGCACCGACGCCAGCACCTCGCTCCCATATTGCTTGGTCATCGCATTCCACCTCGATTATCGCTCCAGTCACCTGCGCGGCCGCAAGACCCGCCCCGTCCAGCCCCAGATACTCGTTTGCCTGCGACCGCAGCCCCGTGAGTTCCTTGCGCCGGAGGTTATCCCGGTCGCTCTTCGCAAACCCGTGCACGAAAACGCCAGTTCGCCCGGCGGAACAGCACGACAACGCGGAACCCACCGGACCGGCCGCCGCCCTTGCGGGCGATGCGCTGCTTGATGACACCGCCGCCGAGGTCGGCATCGATCAGCCCCTCCCCGGCGCGCCGGATCGCGTCGCACAACGCCGCATCCTCCAGCCCCTTGC
This sequence comes from Albidovulum sp. bin36, assembly GCA_002238565.1. Lineage (GTDB taxonomy): Bacteria > Pseudomonadota > Alphaproteobacteria > Rhodobacterales > Rhodobacteraceae > JAPPFL01. Next base: position 999 of record MPMP01000122.1, on the reverse strand, counting down.
GGTCGGAGAAACGGGCGAACGCCTTAGTCTTGAACGTCTGCAACCCGCCCCTCGCGCGCATCCGCATTCATAGCTCCTTTTATGATACTCGGTGCGGCTTTTCAACTCGCGCCGCGCTCTTGCTTGCTGCGCAGCCGTCATGCCGCCGTCTCCTTCGGCGCGATCCTCGCCTGCAGGAGCATCCATGTCTTCTGTCAAGCCGGGATTCAGCCTTTTTGGGCGGTTTCCGCGGCCCAGACGGGCACCGGGGGGGGTCCCGCCGTCCGGTCCTCCCACATGCGACCGTCGCGCAGCAGGGCGTTCGCGGTCACGATCAACTTCCTCATGATCGCGGTCACGGCGACTTTGTGGGGCTTGCCCCTTTCCGTAAGTCGCTTGTACATGTCCTTCATGTCCGGATTGAACCGGGTTGCCGCCATAGCCGCCATGAAAAGTACGTCTCTTGGCCTGCGTCGTCCGCCGGCGACGTGGCGCCCGCCCTTCAGGGTCCCGCTGTCGCGGGCGAAGGGCGCCACGCCGATCAGGGCGGCGGCCTGGCGGTTGCCGATCGCGCCGAGCTCGCCCATCCAGGCGATCAGGGACGCCGCCGTGACGGGACCGATGCCCGGCACGGAGGTCAGGATCCCGCAGCTCTCCTCAAAATCGTCCGAGCCGGCGACCAGGTCCTCGATCCGCCGGTCGAACTCGCGGACGCCGGCGTCAAGCTCCGAGAGGACCTTCGGGACGGGCCCGTTCCGGCAGAGGGTCGCCGACCTCGCCGTAGGCCGCCTTCAGCTGCGCGCGCTGGTCGACAAGGGCCTCCCGAAGCACCAGCATGTCGCGGAGCCGGTCGATGGTCGCGTCGGCAGGCGCGGTGGCCGGCATGGCCGGGGACGCGGCCCCGAAGGCGGCCAGGATCCTGGCGTCGACCCTGTCGGTCTTCGCCAGCTCGCCACCGGCCTTCGCGAAGTCCCGGGACTGGCGGGGGTTGACCACGCAAGCCGCGAAGCCGCGGTCATG
>MPMP01000006.1 GCA_002238565.1 Albidovulum sp. bin36 | reverse complement strand
CGCCGGCTCGTCACCGCCCGGTGATAGGCCTGGAACTGGCAGCCCCGGGTCCGAACCGCCGCATGGGCGCATTCGACGAGAATGGCGCGCAGGATCGAGTTTCCCCGCCGTATCCGTCCGCTGCGGCGCTTGCCGGCGCTCTCGTTGTTCCCGGAACAGATCCCCGTCCAGGCGGCGCAGTGCCTGGCGGATGCAAACCCCGACATGTCGGGGCCCAGTTCGACGAGGATCGCCATGGCGGATTCGCGGCCGGCGCCGGGCAGGGTCACGAGAAGCTGGACCTGGTCCATGTAGGGAGCGAGGGCGGCCGCCATCCGCCGGTTGGCCGCCTCGATCCGGGGCGGTGTCGCTGTCGAACTGGGCCAGGAGGTCTCTCAGGATCCACCGGGACTGCATGTCGAGTTCGAAGCTCGGGGCGTCGCCGAGGTGCCCGAGCTTCTTGCGGACATGCCAGCTCAGCCCGCCCAGGATGTCCTCGCGCGCGTCGCCGGCGATGATGCCCTCGATGATGCGGCGACTGTTGACGCTGTGGATAACCCGCCTGAGGATGCCGCCGATGCGCACCCCGCCCCGGTCCAAAACCTTCTGGATGCGAAGTTGCGAGCGCGCCCGCTGTTCGATCACCGCGCCGCGGTAGCGGCTCAGCCCCCGCAGGTCGCGGAAGAACTTCGGCAGCACCAGGCTCGGGCTCGCGAGTCCGAACTGGCAGATGCGCGACAGCCAGACGCTGTCCGCGATGTCGGCCTTGCGCCCCTTGATCTGCTTGACGTGCTGGGCATTGACCACCATGACATCGAGACCGGCATCGGACAGAATGTCGTAGACCTTCTCCCAGAAGACGCCCGTCGCCTCCATGACGGCGCCGCTCACCCGCAGGCCGAGCAGCCACTGCACCAGAAGGAAGAGGCCGCTCGCCAGCGCACTGAAATCGCGGGGGTCTCGACAACGGGGGCTTCCCTGCCAGCGTGGGTGCGCACGGTCGGCGTGCCCTGCATCCTGTAGACATCGAGACCCGCGGCGGCTGCATGCCGGACTTGCATGTCATCATGTTTCGGTGTATCGCTTATGGTCCAACTCCTGTTGAATTGTGGTTGACAGGAGACGGGTGGCGGCAAGCACGCCTGTGGGGTCTGCAATTGGCTTGCACGCGGCCGGAGGCCGCATGCAGCGTCCCGATTTTCTCCACGTTCTCGGCAGGCGTCATGCCTGCCGGAAACACTCCGGGGCGTGAACCCCACGACGAATGGACAGTTTTTGGACGGGCTCCAGGGCCGCAAAAAATAAACGTCCTGTTCTGCCGCCACCCGATCCATGGGCCGCAGGATGCTCCGGTCCCGGCAACAGCGCCACCCCACGACATCGTCCCGGAAACCGTCAGCCATACGCGAGTTTCATGCTCCGGGGTAAGTAAACGCAGAAAATCATGAAGGTTTCAGATGAAGGTTTCCTAGTTCTGGAACACCAGCACCTCCAGCTTGAAAAGGCGCGCCAGGATCTTCGCAGCGTCGGAAGAGAACCAGCACCCGGCCGTATTGTGGCGGCTCTCATCTTCAGTTTCCGGGTTTTCTTTAAGTACCAAAACACGAAGTTATCTGGCAATCCAAGCTGAACGGCATTGCGCTAAAGGAAGATGGAAAAGGCCTCTGGCGCAAGGATCTTGCTTCGCCAATGGCGCGGATCCGGATGCTCAGGAACCGTGTTGCCCACCGCGAGGCCGTCATTCAATGGAATCTTTCGTTACAAAGCGCGAGCATTGTCCAACTCACCTTCTGGCTTTCCCCCGCCGCCGGGAATTGGTGCAAACGCCATAGCAGGTTTCCGGAGATCTACCCCGATGATGGAACAACCCTCGCGCGCTGACCTTGAATTGCCCCGAGAAGAGCTTGCCGCCTTTGCCGATCTTCATTTAGGAAAATCGCACCGAGCCGCTCGCGAAGGCCACGGACTATTGCCACCGTGCAACGACGAAGAGACGCTTGATCGAATCAACCGGGATATCGAATCAACCGATGCGGGAACAGCGGTATGCGTAGGCGACAGCTTCGACGACATGCGTACAGCCGTCGACATCCCGCCGTATGTATTCAGGCATGACGCAGAGCCGAGCGAAACAGGCGAAATCTCGGAGCATTGCCATCCAAAGGCTTCGATAGGCTCGACCGGCCGGAGAATAAGATTGCCTTGCTTCCTATTGGCCGGAAGAGAACCAATTCTTCCGGCGTTCGGCACCAATACGGGCGAAGTTTCTAGTTCCTCGAAGCCCATTCGGAAACCAATATCGCCCGATGCCATAGCCATTTTGACGGGCAGATCGGCTTGCGCGATTCCGATTCCCGGGCAGGATCGGCCCGCCGCCGAAATCAACCGGCTTCTGCATAATTCAACGCTAGCGGGCGCGCGCTCGAGCAGCGCTGCCGCGATGAACGATTTCGCCGATCGAGAATAGTCAAAGCAAGACTTGTGGTTCCGCCAATCCTTCTTTTCGGAACGCCGCAGTAAGCGTATTCGACAGCAAGCAGGCAATCGTCATAGGACCCACTCCTCCCGGAACAGGCGTGATTGCGCCGGCGGCCTGCACGGCATCGTCAAAATCAACATCTCCGACAATTTTCGACTTTTCTTTACCGGGCTCCGGCGCGGATATCCGGTTGATGCCGACATCGACAACAGTCGCGCCGAATTTGATCCAGTCGCCCTTTACGAATTTCGGCCGACCGACGGCGACGACGAGAATATCTGCGCGCCTGCATACCGTCTTGAGGTCTCTGGTACGGCTATGGGCTAGCGTTACCGTGCAATTTTCCGCCAAGAGCAAATTTGCCATGGGCTTGCCAACGATATTTGATCTGCCCAGAACAACCGCCTCGGCTCCCGAAAGATCGCCCAATTGGCGGCGAAGCAGCATTTTGCACCCCAATGGCGTGCACGGTACCATGCCCTTCTGCCCGGTCGCCAGAAGGCCGGCATTGCTAATGTGGAAACCGTCGACATCCTTTGACGGGTCAATCGAATTAATTACAGCCCCGGAATCTATGTGCGGCGGAAGCGGCAGCTGCACCAGAATTCCGTGAACGCCCTCGTGGGCGTTTAGCTCTCGAACATGCGCAAGAAGCTGGGACTGCTCGGTAGCGAACGGCAATCTTCGTTCGTAGGAAACCATTCCGATTTCTCGGGTCCTTTTAGCCTTGCTGCGAACATAGATGCTGCTCGCCGGATCATCCCCGACAAGCACAACCGCCAGTCCGGGTTCGAACCCGCGCTCGGCTTTGAATTTCTCCACGAATCTTGCAACTTGCCGCCGAAGATCCGCAGCGGTTGCCCGTCCGTCGATGATCGCTGCGCTCACCGCAATAGCCAAGCGAACTCTGTCGAAATCTGTTTCCGACTTTGGCAATAGCAAAAACTTTTCACTTCGCGTTCCTTCTGCCGCCAATTCTATCTCGCCCGGAACTCGCCGCGAATTGGCGAGGCAAGCGATCCGAGCTTCCAGTCAATATGCCAAATCGTCTTTCAGCGTGATCGCCCATATCCAATTGCGCGGCAACCTGTAAGCCCGAACCGATAAAAATCAGGCATTTCCGCATTCGGCTGCGCCCGGCCATTGCGGCTGCGACGGAACGAACAATCTGATGGTATGTCCCAAGCAAAGAAAACCTTCGCGTTCGACCCAGGCGGTTACGCCGCGGCGGTTCTTCGCCGAATTCTTGAAGTACCTGCCACGGCCGGGATTCCTCGCTTCGATTTCGCGCGCGGGAAGCTGGCACGGCAAATTCTCGGCATCGACAACCAGTGTCGCGCCCGATTGGGCCTGCAGGCGCGAGGAAGGCGGCAGCAAGGTAAGATTGGGTATCCCTTGAATCACCAGGTTGGCGCCGACAGCGGCTGGAAGTATTTCGTCGATCCCGGAGTTTTCCGCGATTTCCTTCAATTCCTCGCGCGAGACTATGCTGATCTGTCGAGTATTTCTAATTTCCGAGCCGATATCGTATAGTTCATCGACGCGAACGCACGAAGGCCTCGTCAATCCGAAATGGCTATCGCCCTCCAGGCCACCGAATGAAACGCGCGCTTCCGTTACCGGCATTGATCGAATGGAGGACTCGCGGTCCTCGACGCAACCGATCCAAACGATGCGGCCAATGAATTTCTCCTCGCGGAAGCTATGAGCCAAATCGTCGTCGATCCCAATTTATCTGCAGCCGATTCCCGATCGAAAAGGCGAGGGCGGCGCCCGATGTCGGGTGCGGCTTAATTTTCTTGTAAATCTTGCCGTCCGGCATTGCCGACGCCGGTTGTCGATCAAATTCCGCAATCAAGCTGCTGCTCGCCACTAAAAAATGTTCGGGCTTCGGTTGTTCGGATTGCGGCATCGAAACGCCATTTCGTTGACTGCAAGACATTTAAGGCGCACCCCCCAATGTCGCGCGTCGGCTAATGTCGGCGAGGACGGCAATCAGGATTTCTTTGACTCGACGACCGTTAGCTTGGCTCGCGGCCGTTTGCCCGATTTCGGAATGGACAGGACATTCGCCGCAGGTCCGGCGGACGGGGATGGCGAAGAGACATCGCGCTCCTTGATTGGCTCGCCGGCGATAACCTTTGCAATTTCGTCGCCGGAAAGAGTCTCGTACTCTATGAGCGCCTTGGCAAGCCTGTCGAGATCCGAGCGTTTTTCAATAAGTATGGATTCAGCGGTTTTATATCCTTCGTCAATAATTCGCCTGACTTCCGCATCGATCAGCTCCTGAGTTTCCGGCCCGGCTCCGCCTGCCGAAACCGGAAGCGGAAATGACTCGCGGTCGCTGGAGTAGTCGATCTTTCCTAGTTTTTCCGACATGCCGAACTGAGTTACCATGGCCCTGGCGATTTTCGTCGCCTGCTGGATATCCGATGCCGCTCCCGACGTTACGTTCTCCACGCCGAATACGATCTCTTCCGCCACGCGACCTCCCATCGCCATCGCGATTTTCGATTTAAACTTCGTCGCCGTTACCGATAATTGATCGCGCTCGGGAAGACTTAGCACTAGGCCAAGCGACCCTCCTCTCGGAATGATCGTCGCCTTGTGAATCGGATCATGCTGGGGAACGTTCAATCCAACGACCGCGTGCCCCGCCTCGTGGAATGCAGTTAATGCCTTTTCCTCTTCCGACATGACCAGCGAGCGGCGCTCGCTTCCCATCATGACCCTGTCTTTAGCGGCTTCGAGATCTTCCATTGCGACGAATCTTCGACCGACGCGTGCGGCGCCCAGTGCCGCCTCGTTGACCAGATTGGCGAGTTCGGCGCCGGAAAATCCCGGCGTGCCGCGCGCGATGATTCTAAAATCCACGTCCGGTCCGAGCGCGACCTTGCGCCCGTGCACGATAAGAATTTTCTCGCGCCCCTTGATGTCGGGATTAGGCACCACGATCTGCCTGTCGAATCGACCGGGGCGGCGAAGCGCTGAATCCAGCACGTCCGGCCTGTTGGTCGCCGCTACGATGACCACGCCCTCGTTAGTATCGAAACCGTCCATTTCGACCAGCAGCTGGTTGAGCGTTTGTTCGCGCTCGTCGTTTCCTCCGCCGGCGAAGCCCGTAGCTCCCCGCGTTCGGCCTACGGCGTCGATTTCGTCGATAAACACGATGCAGGGAGCATTGCGCTTCGCCTGTTCGAACATGTCTCTCACGCGCGACGCTCCCACGCCAACGAACATTTCGACGAAATCGGATCCGGAAATCGTAAAGAACGGCACGCCAGCTTCGCCGGCAATTGCGCGCGCAAGCAGCGTCTTGCCGGTGCCGGGAGGTCCGACCAGCAGCGCGCCCTTGGGAATCTTGCCGCCGAGCCGCGAATATACGTCGGGATTTCGAAGGAAATCCACGATTTCCTCAAGTTCCTCCTTAGCCTCGTCGACCCCTGCGACATCGGCAAAAGTCACGCGCACCTGGTCTTCCGTTAGCAGTTTGGCCCTCGACTTGCCGAAGGAAAATATTCCGCCCTGCCCCTGGCTCTGCCTACGATTGATGTAGAGCAGAATGAGAAACAGAAGCAGGCCGAGTAGAAAGGCAGACATTGTTAATTCCGAATTTCGATTTCAGGCGCTGTTTCGACGACAAGCAATTCTACAACATCTGGAGACGGCTGCAAATTCGATTGGGCGATCAGGTTGGCTCCGGTTCGGCGCGGCCGCCGACACGGCCCTTTCTTCGCCGTTTCGTCTTCGGGATAAAGGTGATGATGTCGCCGTCGAAAGAGTCGTCGTCCTTGTCGCGGTTCAGAGGCTCGCCCGCAAGAACTTTCGAAATTTCGTCGCCGGTTAAGGTTTCGTACTCGAGCAATCCCTGTGCAAGCCGATCCAGATCGTCCCTGTATTCTATTAGGATCGCCTTGGCCGTTTCATAGCCTTCATCGACAATCCTCCGAACTTCAGCATCGATTAACTCTTGGGTTTCAGGGCTCGGGCCGGGACCTTGACTATACGGACCAAGGAAAGATTGCTGCTCGTTGGCGTAGTCGATGTTGCCGAGCCTATCGGACATGCCGAACTGGGTAACCATCGCTCTAGCTATTCGCGAAACCTGCTTAATATCGGACGCTGCGCCAGACGTTACGTTTTCGGGGCCGAAAACCAATTCTTCCGCGACCTTGCCGCCCATGGCCATCGCGACCTTGGACTTGTACTTGGTTAGCGTCACCGAAAGCTGATCCCGTTCCGGGAGGCTGAGAACGAGGCCGAGCGCTCGACCGCGCGGGATTATCGTGGCTTTGTGAATCGGGTCGTGCTGCGGAACGTTCAGGCCGACAATCGCATGCCCGGACTCGTGGTATGCGGTCAATTTCTTCTCGTCCTCGGACATGACCATTGAACGGCGCTCGGCGCCCATCATGACCTTGTCCTTCGAGTTTTCGAAATCCTCCATAGTTACATAGCTTCTGCCGACCCGCGCCGCCATCAAAGCGGCTTCATTCACGAGATTCGCCAAATCCGCGCCCGAAAACCCGGGCGTGCCTCGGGCGATAATTCGCAAATCCACATCGGGGCCGAGAGGAATTTTTTTCGAATGCACTCTCAGAATTTTTTCGCGGCCAACGATATCCGGGTTCGGAACCTGAACCTGCCTGTCGAATCGCCCCGGTCTCAGAAGAGCTGGATCGAGAACGTCCGGCCGGTTCGTGGCGGCGACAATAATTACGCCTTCGTTGGCTTCGAAACCGTCCATTTCGACAAGCAATTGATTGAGGGTCTGCTCCCGCTCGTCATTCCCGCCGCCGTAGCCGACGCCGCGCGACCGACCGACGGCGTCGATTTCGTCAATGAATACGATGCACGGCGCGTTTTTCTTCGCCTGCTCGAACATGTCGCGGACGCGAGACGCTCCGACGCCCACGAACATTTCAACGAAATCGGACCCTGAAATCGTAAAGAAGGGAACGCCGGCTTCTCCGGCGATGGCTCGCGCAAGCAATGTCTTGCCTGTGCCGGGAGGTCCGACAAGAAGGGCGCCCTTGGGAATTTTTCCTCCCAGCCTCGAATACTTGTCCGGATCTCGCAGGAACTCGACTATCTCCTCGAGCTCCTCTTTGGCCTCGTCGATGCCGGCGACGTCTTCAAAGGTTACTCGGCCGTGCTTTTCGGTCAGTAGCCGGGCCTTGGATTTTCCGAATCCCATGGCTCCGCCTCGCCCTCCCCCTTGCATTCTATGCATGAGGAAGAACCAAACGCCGATCAGGATAATGAATGGAAGCAGCGGGGCCACATAGGATGCAAAGCCGCTCGGCTCCTGAGATTTCGCCTCGATTTGAATGTCTTTACCGACCAGGAAGCTCGTAACGTCCACGCCTTCGGGCATGATCGTCGAATACTGGGTGCCGTCCGCAGTGCGCATATAGACATTCTCGCCATCCAGAACGACGGCTTGGACCTGCCCTTCATCGACTTGCTCAAGAAATGTTGAAAAAGGAATGCTCTGGCTGGCGGAGCCCGTCCTGCTTTTGCCGAAAACGTTAAACAGCGCAACAACCAGTGCGAACAGAATTACCCAAAACGCTATGCTTTTCAAGTTTCCCACTTAGAGTTCTCCTAATGGGGTTTAGACGCGCCCATGCGCCGACAATTCGGCAGCTAGGAATTCGCAATGGAGTCGCGGCCGCCCGATCACGAAAATGCTGCTACATTAAACTAGATAGTTTCCCGCGGAAAAATATCAATGGCCGGCAAGCGATGCAAGAAATTCGTTCTTGCCGGAAATCATGCTCGCCCGCCATCCGTTTGCAATGCCGGCAAGGGGCGCGGAGGCCAGACCTCCTTGGTACCAGACGGACGGCGACGCGATGAGACTGCTTTTTCTAAAGCCCGTCGCTTTCCAGCCGGGGCAATTCGCCAACCCTGATTCGCCGAGCTGCCCGACCTCGCCGTACGCCTCGCCGCCAACACGCTCCATTCTCCAGCGGGCGTCCCAAATTTCTCCCGGATGGACCGCTCCTTCGCAGCTGGCGGGTTCGCGCCCGACAAGTATGCCGCCGCAGCTAGACGGCCCGAACACGCAGCCCGACAATGTCGCTTGGCGTCCGCAAGCCACTTCGTCGACTGTTCGTAGAAGCGAACGAAATCTTGGCCGGTATTGATTTCCCGAAATGAACATGGCGGCCTGCGCAAGTATCCGAAATCTTGTTTCTTCTTCAAGCGCCCAGATTTCGCCCGAAAAGGTCAGATCGCCGACTTCGTTCACCGCGCAGATCTCTCGAACCGACCGGGTTGCGGCGGCTTGCAGCGCTTTTTTCGCCATGCGCATCCTCCGCGCGGTGGCTGCGAGGCGGGGGACCGAAAGGCCGGCGGGCTCAAGCTCGCGCAAAGCCGCTCGAATTTTTATTCGATCGAAGGCACGGTCTTCATTGCTTGAATCCTCCGACCAGGCGATTCGTGAGAATTCCAGATACTCGCGCAACTCGATTCGGCGAATCCCAAGCAGCGGGCGCAGCCACAGCATGCCGTTCCTCCAAGTCGCTTCCGACATGCACGCCAGCCCGTCCACGCCCGACCCGCGCGCAAGGCGCAGGAGAAATGTTTCCGCCTGATCGTCTTCGGTATGGCCTAGAGCCAGGGCATTCGCTCCGACTTCCGCGGCCCAGTTTCCGAGCAAATTGTAGCGGGCATCCCGCGCCGAGTTCTGAAAGTTGCCGCTTTTGCCGCGAGCTCGCCAGTGCAAGGTCGAATGCGCATGCCCAAGCGATTCCGCGAGCGAGCGAACATTGTCGATCTCGCGAACCGCTTCCTTTCGAAAACCGTGATTTACGGACGCGACCAGCAATTCGACGTCGCATATGCGGCTCCAGCGCGAAAGCAGCAGGAGAAGCGCGGTTGAATCGCCGCCGCCTGAAACCGCGGCCCCGAGCCGCGAAATTTTCGGCGCGCGGGACAGCGCCGCATTCATTCGATTTGCGAGGCGTTCCGCCAAGCTTTCAGCTAATTCAGTTCCTTGAACGGAAATTCTATTTGCTGAATCGCCCGAATTTTCGGCATCAATGGGCATATCCGTCTGCCAGGCCAAACATTCCGTCGAATCGACCGGCCCGAGGATTATTCATGGCCGGATCCTTGCCGTCAATTGCAATCCAAATCGGTCATTTCGGCATCGGCTAGATTGGCTTCGTCGACTGCCGGAAACATTCTTCCAACTTCCTTGAGCGTCATGCATGCGACTTCAACGCGATCAATTTTTCCAAGGCTCTCTCCGAGCCGATAAAGCGATTTCGGCGCGAATTCCCCGTTTGGCCAGCCGCTATAGCTGTCTAGGTACGCCATCGCCGCATCCTTCCACCGCTCCAGACGAACCAGCGATTCTCCTCGATAATAATGGGCCTTGCTTGTAATCTCCCGGCTAGGATAGCTCTCGGTAACCTTCTGAAACAAGGCTGCCGCCTTGAGATAATCCCTCTCCGAATACGCTAGGATCGCGTAGTCCATTTCGGTCAGTTCGCTAGGAGGCCAAGCTCCGGATGCGCCGCCCGCAAGCTCTTGCTCGGACGCGCCGCCAAAACTGCCGAGCGTCGAGCGCTCGGCCAAGCTAGATTCATCCCCGCCCTCCAGAGCTACGAGCTTGCGCTCAAGCTCAGAGATTCGCTTGGCGCCGTCTTCGGCGATCAACCGAATCTGATACTCGAGCTCTTCGAGTTTCGCGATATTCTCGCGCAATTCCGTTTCGAGCGCGTCCACCCGCCGGGGGATGGACCCGGAAACCGGAAAAATTGGCGGCGAGCCCGTGGCAGTCGAAGCGAGCTCGAGCTGCAGCTCTCTGATCTCGCTGAAAATTTGCGAAAGATCCTGGCGAATCTCCGCCAGCACATACCATTTGTCCTGGGACCAGGACCATGCCGGGAACAGAACCAGCAGCGCTAGCGGTATCGCCAGGCGAAAGAGAGGCAACGAGCCGCCCCTAAGTTCCGATTCTTTCCGTTAGAACGGAGACGGCGCGTCGATTGGCCGACCAGCAGATTTCCTCGGAACATAGCTCCTCAGGACGTTCCTTTCCGTAGGTCACGATTCGCAGGCGGTTCCCGGCAATCCCGCGATCGATCAGATAGTCCCGCACGGAATTCGCTCGCCTCGCGCCCAAGGCCAAATTGTATTCTCGCGTTCCCTGCTCGTCGGTATGCCCCTCGATCAGCGCGTCGAAGTTTGTATTCTCCAGCAGCCACCTCGCCTGGCCGTCGAGCGTCAATGCGATGTCTTCCGTAATCGCGCTCTGGTCGACATCGAAAAAGACTTTGTTGCCAATCTCGCTCTGGAAGTGTTCGACCGTGATATCGGAATCGAAAAGCGAGACCCCGCCATCGTCGATGCCGGCGATCGACTCCGCGCCGTCGCTTGCATTGCCCGTATAGTCGGCGACATCGGTGCCTGTGCATCCCGCGAACGCCGCCACGACCGCGACGAATGCGCATGTCGCTATCTGTTTCATTTTCACTGCTTCCTTTCCTTAAAACCGCCTAGGCCGAAATTTTTATCTTAGCAACGGCGACCATGCGGGATCCGACGCAAATTCCGGCGTGGGCACCTTTTTAAGATTCCGGCCCGTGACATCAACTGAAATCAGGAACGGCGCGCCGAATTCGCCTCGGGACTCGCGAAAAAACATCAGGACTCTTCCGTTCGGCGACCATGTGGGGCCTTCGTCGAGAAAAGATTCCGACAATAGCCGTTCCTCCGACCCGTCTGTCCGCATCACGCCGATATGGAATCGATTGCCGGCCTGCTTCGTGAAGGCGATGTAGTCTCCTCTCGGCGACCACACCGGCGTCCCGTAGCGACCGTCCCCGAAACTTATCCGCTTGGCTCTTCCGTTTATAGGCTGAACGTATAGCTGCTGCGAGCCGCTCCTATCCGACTCAAAGACAATGGACTGCCCGTCCGGAGAATAGCTCGGCGCGGTTTCAATGGAATTGCCGAATGTGACCTGCCGGAAATTTCCGGTTGCAACGTCAATCTCGAAAATGTCCGTGTTTGATCCCTTGTTCAAGGAAAAAATGGCTTTCCTTCCGTCGGGAGAAAACCTCGGTGCAAAGGACATTTCAACGGATTCCACCAATTCCCTGGATTGCAAGGTGTTCAAATCCATTATGTAGACTCTAGGCACGCCCGACTCGTACGAAGTATAAATGATGCGCGAACCGTCAGGCGAAAACCTGGGAGCCAGCACGATTGATCGACCGTCCGACAAGTACCGTACGTTCGCGCCGTCGTAATCCATGATGGCGAGACGCTTGACCCGGCTGCCCTTCGGCCCGGACTCGGACACGAACGCAACCCGAGAATCGAAATAGCCCTTTTCGCCGAGCATGCGCGAATAAACGACATCGGAGACCTTGTGCGCCAGTCTGCGCAAATTGCTTTTGCTGCCGGTAAACTTAATGCCGTCGCCGACCGGTACTTCAAGAAAGACGTCAAAAAGCCGGAACTTCACCGATATCGTCTCTGGCGGCAGAACTTCGACCGACCCGGTAATTAGAGCTTCCGCATTGATCGCCTTCCAATCGGAATACTGCACCGGAGAGTCGAAATTCGTAATCTTCGCGATATGCGCCTGCTCGGGAATGTTCCGGAACAGGCCGGACCCGACAAGGTCGTCGACAATAATCGAGGTAATCTCCTCGGCGAAGGGCGCCGCCGCCTCGCTATCCGCCACGAACCGGGCGGTGGCGATGGGAACAGGTTCGATAACTCCTTCCGTAATTTCAATTCTTAAAGGAGATTCGCCTGTCTGCGCCAGCGCCGAGGTAAAACCGGCGCAACTTGCAATAATCGCCGTAACCGCTACGGCTGCCCGAATTTTCATGTCTTTCCGTCCGCTTCTTGCCGACTAACTATTTCGCTCCGATAGTTCGAATTGCTTCGTCTTCGCTGGCCTTCGGCCGAAACGGATCGCCGGATGAATTTTCCTGCAATCCGCCTAGCGCGGCTTTGGCAGCTTCCTCTCCCAAGACTGAGCCGAATTCGCACTATGCGAATTTCACAAGCTGCTGGTGAATTTTTATCGCCTGTCCTTAATAACGCTAGGGCGCGCCAACTACAATACACCGCCTTGCCCTTTCGGCAAGCGATGGCGCCGTCGGCTTGGCGAATGTCGGGCAGTTCCCAAACTGATCGATCATTTTAGCCGCATTTTTTCAGGATTGAAAGTTAATTCGATCTGCTTCCATTGCTCGTATTTCTCGGGCGGAAACTCGTATCCGTTTCTCAAGCAATTCGTAACGGCTCGAATCGCCACGTCGTAGGCCTGGCTTCGCGCGGTTTCAGAACCGCTGCTGGCTTCTATTCGGCTGATCCCGTTCTTGATCGGCCTGCCGTCCTTGTCGAAGCGAATTCCTATCGTAACTATGACCCTAGAAGCCTCGGTCGACATAGCGCCGAAGTTCCAGCAGCTTTGGATCGCCGAAATCAAACCCGCTATGTCGGCGGCGGAAAGCTGTTCATCGTCGCCTTCCTTTTCGGCGCCGGCGCGGTTCCCGATTCCGGATTCCCTCTGATCCCGAATTATGGCGGAACGAATCAGTTCTTCTTGACTAATATCCTGAGGCGGTTCTGGATCGGGCGGCTTGGGGGCGACGGTTTCCGGCTGAACGCTTTCCAGCGATGCCGGCCTGGACAACGGGACAACGGACAGCACGGCCCGAGGCGACTCCTCGGCCTCCGTCACTATTCGAGTGGATGCCTCTTCCCTGGCTGTGGCTTCCTGCTCGACGAGAGCCTGATCCGGCTTTGCGTCCTCGGCGGGAGCTACCTCTTCCTGCTCGGTCTTGGCAATTTCGACATCGGGGTCCGGTCGCGGCGCAGGCGTTGTATCCACTCGTTCCGAAGGAGGAGGCGCGGCATCGATTATAGGCGGAGGCTCTTGAACGTCGACCACCGGAGCCGGGAGAGCGTCGAACTCCGGCAAGGCGAGGCCCGACGGGTCGCCGGCCGCAGGAGCGCTTGGAAAGGCATTCGACAACGAGCTTTCGGGAATTTGAGACGGTTCGTCGGGAAGCAGGGGAGGCACGAGCACGGGCGGCTCGATCGAGGGAGCTTCCAGAGGCGCGATTGCGTCTTGAACCGCCGGCGCATCCATTGAAATCGGCTGGCTCACGACATCGGGCGCGCCGAGCGACATCAACTCCGCCTCGCTTAGCAGAGTAACTTCAGAGACTTTGAGCTCGACTTCGGGAGCGTCCGCGGCAAATTTCTCGCCGAACAGCGCAAAGGCTAGCAATCCCCCATGCAAGACGGCGGAAATTGCAGTTCCCTGGCGCAAGGCAAAATCCTAGTTCGCTAGACTGTCGAGGTCTGGACCGCCGCCGTCGGTAACAAGCCCTATGTCTCTGAATCCGTCCTTATTCAACGCACCCATTACTTGCATTACAAACTCGTACTTGGCCTCGCGATCGCCTCTGAGGTAGATCCTCGTGGTCGTCCGCTCCGCCATGATTGAACGCAGCCTGGACCCTAGTTCGTCCAAGGGGACTTCCGTAGTTTGAATCGCAACCCTGCCGTCCGCGTAGACGGTAAGCGTTAGCGGCTCCTCGCTTTCGGATGCCAGCGGCGTCGCCGAAGTTCGAGGCAATTCTATCGGAACCCCGACAGTCAGAAGCGGAGCCGCGACAATGAAAATCACGAGCAATACGAGCACGACATCCACAAACGGCGTAACGTTGATTTCGCTCATGGGGCGACGCGGCGCGGCGCCGCCCCGACGACCGCCGGAGGATACGCCGGTCTTCAACGGCGAACCCATCGCCTAGGATTCCAGTTGACGCGACAGAATTGTCGAAAACTCGTCGGAGAAAGTTTCGAAATTTGCCGTAAGCGCATTGGCGTCGGCAGATAGCTTGTTATAGAAAATCACCGCCGGAATGGCCGCCAAGAGCCCAAGAGCCGTAGCGGCCAGTGCTTCGCCTATTCCTGGCGCGATGACGGCCAAGTTCGTGTTTTCCAAGCGGCCGATATCGCGAAACACGGTCATGATGCCCCAAACGGTTCCGAATAGGCCTACGAATGGCGCCGTCGCGCCAACAGTGGCCAGAAAATCGAGCCCGTGATTCAAACGCTCGGTTTCCCGATTTACCGCGACAGCCATTGTCCGTTCGATTCGAGAGCGCGCTCCCGGTATCAGCATGCCGTCCGAACGGTGCGAGCGCTGCCATTCATCCATCGCCGAGAAAAATATTGTTTCCGAAGCCCCTTGGGGCGAACCGGCGATGCTCAAATAAAGTTCATTAAGCGGCTCGCCCGACCAGAAAGACGTATCGAAACGCGCCGTATCCCGCCTGACTCTTCGAAAATTTATTAGCTTCTGGATGATTATGGCCCATGTCCAGAAAGATGCCGCCATCAGTAGGATCATTACTGCCTTGACTGTCCAGCCGGCGCGCCAAAACAAATCCATAAGGGAAAAATCGACGCTTGCGGCTGCGGCCAGGGATTCGACTTCCATGTTGCTGCTCTTTCCTAATAATTTGCCGTGCAATCGTTTTTGTTTTGCGTGCAGCTTAGCTCATCGGAGCTCGGTTCCGCAATTTAAATTTTTAGCTCAGGCTGTTTCTGGAAGGGAATTCGTCCTCGACCGGAACAAGACGATCAAGCGCGATCCGTTCGAAATTGGAATTTCCGGAGGCGAGGTCGTGCGCAAGCGAGCAGTCATCGATTGAAAATCGTCGGCAATTCACGACTCCTGAATTTGCCAGGGGCTTGGAAAATAAGATCGGGCAAGGCCGCAGCAAGCGCCAAGTCGTTTAGGAGACACGGCCGAGCTGGCGGGAATGAGGATCAATCGCCTTCCTCGAACAAGCTAGGCTGGTGATTCTGCATCTGCCGCGCAAGCCCCAGATAGGACCACGCTCCTTCGGACAGCATCCGCCCGCGAGGAGTCCTGTGCAAGAGTCCCATCTGCAAAAGAAACGGCTCGATGACTTCCTCGATGGCATCCCTCGATTCCGAAAGGGCGGCCGACATCGTATCCAGGCCAACCGGACCGCCAGCATGCTTGCTTGCAATCATATGGAGGTACCTAAGGTCGTTGGAATCAAGTCCAAGCTCGTCGACCCCGAGGCGCGTTAGCGAACTCTTGGCGATTTCCGCGTCGATGCGGCCGTCGCTTTCAACTATGGCGAAATCTGCCACCCTCCGCAGCAGCCTATTGGCAATTCTCGGCGTTCCTCGCGATCGCCGCGCGATTTCCAACGTTCCGCCGGAATCAAGATCCAATTCGAGCAGGCGCGCGCCGCGCGCAACGATTTCCGTGAGTTGCTCGGTGGAATAGTATTCAAGGCGCGAAGGGATGCCGAATCTATCTCGAAGCGGCGTTGTGAGAACGCCAAGCCGGGTCGTGGCTCCAATGAGCGTGAATGGCTTGAGTTCGATTCGAACGGTTCTAGCCGCGGGACCCGACCCGATCACCAGATCCAGCGCATAATCTTCCAGCGCGGGATACAGGATTTCTTCGACAACGGGATTCAGGCGATGGATTTCGTCGATGAACAGGACATCCCTTTCGCCCAGATTGGTCAGTATCGCGGCAAGATCCCCCGGCTTGGCCAGAACCGGACCTGACGTGATGCGGAAGTTCACGCCAAGCTCTCTGGAAACAATTTGCGCCAGCGTCGTTTTTCCAAGGCCGGGCGGACCGTAGAATAAAGTATGGTCCAGCGCGACGGCGCGCCGTCTCGCGCTTTCTACGAAAACGCTTAAATTCGCTCTTAACCTGTCTTGCCCGATGAATTCACTGAGGGAAATCGGACGAAGCGCCCGGTCCGCATCGGTCGGCTGCTGCGTCGACTGTAGTACCGAGTTCTCCTTGGCCACGAATCACACGAGCGGAGCCATGCGCCGCAAGGCCTCGCGAATTACGGTTTCAGTATTCGCATCGGGGAATTCTGCGAGCGCCTCGGCAATAAATTTAATCGCCTCGCTCTGCGCGTACCCCAGATTTGTCAATGCGGACAAAGCCTCCGCTCTGGCGCTGGACGACGCCGAAGCGCCGCCTTCGACGCCCGCGACCGCGCCGCCCTCCGCGCCGGCTGGCAATTCAGCCGATGAATCCGGTTGGATTCCGACGCCCAAGGCGAGGATTACGCCGATTTTGTCGGCAAGCTCGTTGACAACGCGCTGCGCGATTTTCGGACCGACCCCGTGAGCCGCTCTTATAGCGCCCCAATTTCCTAGAGATATGGCTTGAAGCGTTCCCTCCTGCCCCAGCGTTCCAAGTATCGAAAGCGACGCTTTCGCTCCGACTCCCTGCACGGATATAAGCAATCTATGCAGTTCCCTCTCCGCTATCGTCTGAAATCCGAACAGCTGGAGCAAGTCTTCTCGTACAAGCAGGTCCGTATAGAGAGTTAGCCTTGCGCCAAGATCCGAGACTTCCGCCAGCGTGCGTTCCGAACAATACACTTGATAGCCGACGCCCCCCGTATCGAGAAGCACATGATCGGCCGCGCGATAAACAACGGTTCCGGCAAGCATGCCAATCACGTTTCAGCACACCACTCGTGAAATGGCTGCATCCAGCGATCTGGAATACTGCAGCCTAAGAATGTGGGCCAGCGCGGTCGCAAGAGCATCCGCCGCATCGGAACCTGCGATTTCGGCCGACGGGAACTGCATTCTGACAACCCTTTCGATCTGACTTTTTTCCGCGTGCCCGCTGCCGGTTACGGATTTCTTAATGTTGTTCGGCGCATATTCGGCGACCGGCAACCCCGCTATCGACGGGACGATCAACGCTACGGCGCGAGCATGCCCCAGTTTCAATGCTCCGGCGCTGTCCTTGTTGACAAACGTGTTTTCAACGGCGGCGTAGTCGGGACTGTAGTCGGCTACGACGGTAGTTAGCTGCTGAAATATGCTGTGCAATCTCTCCGCGAGGTTTTCGCCGCTAGAAGAGAACTGGCCATTGCCAAGATGCGACAGCATCCCGCCGTTCGACTCTAGGATGCCCCAACCTGTGCTGCGCAGCCCAGGATCGATTCCGATCACTCGCATTCGTCTTTTGCCCCCTGCCTAAATCGAACAGCTAGCACGAAACATGAACATTTGGCAATAGGCGAAATTTGTCGCGTCGAATTCGGGCGCGTCCCGGATTAATCGAGCTACGACCAATTCGGACGGCATCCGCGGCCCCAAGCCTTTCAGCCGGGCAGCATCCCGGCCGCTAATTCCACCGGCATTCCGACAACGCAACCCGAGAATGAATATTGAGCATTTGCTTTGCTTCGATGCAGTTCCCATTTCATGCCTAGAGACAATAGACAACCCGCTAGTCTGAGAAAGGACCGACGAAATGGCCGCCATAGATTTCCATTCCCCGGTTTCGGCTTTTGCCGCTTTCGGCCAACGCTCGCTTTATTTTCCGGCGCAGTTGACGCAGTCGTTCCTTGACTGGACGCGCACTCGCCAAACCCGCAGGGAACTGTCGAAGCTTACGGACCACCAGATCAGCGATTTCGGCCTGGCGCGCGAATCGATACCCGCAAACAGATTTGGGTCGATAAAAAATTAATTCATGCCAAGTTTCTCCTCCTTCCGGAACTAGGCCGCATTCCATAAGGTTTGCGGCCCTTTTCTTTGGGATTATTCCCTTCGGGCTTCGGACGGCTTCGAAAGTTCAACCAGGGGCCGGACAAACCGGGCACGGTCTACTAACGGCGAATAGAGATCCCGCAACCGCGATTTTCCTCGGCATCCGCCCGCCGCGCCATGATTCGCAAATGTTTTGGATCAGCATTTTCAAGCGACAATTTCACGTAGGCCCAACTTATCGGGTGCGGATCGATTTCCGCGCAAACGGCGTGATCGCACTTTGATGCCGCAAGCTGATAAAGCGAAACCCGGACATTTTCCTATGGCGAATGGCGGCTTGCTCACGAAACTTGATTCAGTCCGCAACTCATCGAGCCCTTAGGCAATCAGGCCAATGTCCAGCAGCGCATTCCGTGATTTTTCCGAACAGCATGCGATGAAATCCGGCATTAGCTGCTCAGAGGATATGCGAACTGCGCCATCGAGGATTCAAACGGCAGGTTGGCTTGCAAACTGCTCTGTTCGCCAAGACAGGTCTTGGCGGCCAGGTAATCCAGTACGGCATGCTGTCGAAAATCGCGACATGCTACCGATTCGGCAATCGGTTCTCAGGCTTCCGGACGATCTTCTATAAGCCGCTCCAATTTCCTGCGCCCGGCGCAAATTGATTAACGCTCGCCAAAATTGGCTGCCGAACGTCGCCATCGCCCGTCGCGGGGCAGCATTCATGAAGCTGACAATTGCGGTATTCCGAATACGCAATCCGGACATGCGATTTGGGCATTTGCTTTGCGTCGAGTTCGTTCCCATCTCGTGCCTTGCGACAATTGATCACCCGCATAACTGTGAAAGGAACGCCGAAATGGCTGTCATAGATTTTCATTCCCCGGTTTCGAAACTTGGCGCATACGGTCACCGCGCGCTTCATGTCCCGGCGCAATTGGCAAAGTTGTTACTCGACTGGAGGCGCACTCGCCGGACTCGCTCCGAGCTTTCGAAACTTAGCGACCGCAATCTCAGAGATATTGGTCTTACGCGCGATATGATTGAAGACTACAAGATCGGTTCAAAGAGGAATTGATCCTTGTAGGATGCAAGCGATCCGTCAAGCCGTGGAAGTTTGCCGGGTGGCGCAACTGCCGCAACTGTCGAACATCCCTCGGCTATGCAATTCAACGCCACCCGTCAGCTCAATTTTTCCACGGCCCGACGGAACGCTTGCGCCAGGATTTTCCAACTGCTCCTCGAACTAGGCCGCATCCCTTTAGGTTTGAGGCCCGTTTTCGGGTTTTCAATGTAATTTACGAAAGGAGCTGATCCGGCAGGCTTGCCGTTCTGCAACTTCATGCTGTGATCCGAACCAACGCGAAAAAGCGGCCAAGCCTATGAAGTCAACGAAGACCGCATGCTAGCTGGCGAGAGCCGGCGGCCGCGCGGACATGGTGGCGCTGACGGGCGGCAGGTGTTCGTGCTGGAGTTCAAGATGGCGGAGGGCGAAGGCGACGCGAACATCGCGCTCGATGCGGCAATCGCCCAGTGGCGCGACCGGGGCTATGCGGAGAAGCACCGCGACCGCGGCGAGCCGGTCCACCTGGTAGGCGCGGCGTGCGGACGCGAGGCGAGGAACCTTCGAGATCAGGGCCGAGCCTGCCTGAGGGGGACCGTATCGGCCTAGAGCCGGATCGCGCTTCTTTAGGCCGATGCGCCGTTGAACGCGGTACGCGTGCGAGGAGCTTTGTACAGAGTCCGGACTGATTTCCTGTCCGCTTGAGAAGGTACGCGTTCACGAACGCCTCGAACAATTCGGCTAGCTCCGCTGCTTGGTGGCGGGCTGGAGCGTCCCCAATTGGCGATAACGCGTATGTTCGCGCCGCAATCGGCCGATGCCTCGGCGCTATTCTGTCCTTGCAAAATCCGTTTCGTATCAGTTGCCGTTAAAAAACCCGGCCCCGCACGACCGAATTAGCGAGTCGGCCAATTCCCGACCCATTGCCACGGCATGCTCTCTCGATCCATCAATGGAGCCGGCCGCCCAATCGGATCCATCCGGCCTGAGCACTTCGCCTCTAAGCGTTAAACCGGTTCCAGTCGAAACGGCGAATGCACCGATCGGCATTTCGCAAGATCCTTCTAGTCTCGACATGAACGAACGCTCGGCGATCGACGCGATATGAGCTTCCTCGTCAGTGATCGCGTCGAGAAATGCCGCGACTCTGCGATCGGAAACGCGCCTCTCAACGCAAATCACGCCTTGCGCGGGCGCCGGCATCATAACTTCCGTCGGTACGACGTGCACGAATTCGAAATTATTGCGAGACCGATCAATGCCCGCCTTTGAAAGCATTGTAGCTTGAACCACGCCGGCTTCGAGCTTGGCGAGGCGGGTCTCTAAATTCCCCCTGATATCCTCGACACGAACTTTCCTGTTTGAACGCAGCACCTGCGCCTTTCTTCGAACGCTCGACGTTCCGACGACGGCTCCGTCCGGAAGTTCCGCGATATTCGTCGCATACCGACTAACCATTGCATCGCGCGGGTCGCCTCTGGGCAGAACGCAGTCGATCACCAAGCCGAAAGGCTGCTCAACCGGCATGTCCTTCATCGAATGGACGGCTATATCGACCCCGCCCTTGAGCAGTAGCTCTTCAATTTCCCGGCAGAATATCCCTTTGCCTCCGATATCCCTAAAGGGCTTGTCAGTAATCTTGTCGCCCTTGGTTCTAACCGGGCAAATTTCAAAAGCGGCATCCTCCAGGCAAAATTCCCGCTTCAGCGCGTCGCGAACAATTTGCGCCTGCGCAAGTGCGAGGTTCGACCCGCGCGTCCCTATTCGCAGCGGATTCAAAAGAGTGGGTCGGTTCGAATTCATCCCGTACTCCTAATCCCGCCCTTGCCGAGTGGCAACGGCTTAACCTCGAAAGCAATTTGTGCGAGAACGGAAATGAACCTTCCTGCGCTCACGGAATCATGCCCCACTCAAAGCCAATCCTGAAAGCTCTTTCCGGCATCCAACTCTCGCCTCCGCCGATCTGGCTCATGCGTCAGGCGGGTCGCTACCTGCCCGAATACCGCGCGACGCGGCGAAAGGCGGGCGATTTCTTGACATTGTGCTATACGCCGGATCTCGCCGCCGAAGTCTCGCTTCAGCCGCTGCGCAGGTTCGGATTCGATGCCGCCATACTTTTCGCCGACATCCTGCTCGTGCCGCATGCGCTCGGTTCAGATCTTTGGTTTGCCGACGGGCACGGGCCTCAGCTGTCCAGGATATCCAGCATGCAGGATGTTCGGCGCCTCGCGCCTCCCGGCATCGTCCGCGAATCGCTGGCGCCCGTTTTCGAAACCGTAGGAATTCTATCGCGCGAAGTTCCCCGAGATACCACGCTGATCGGATTTGCCGGCGCGCCGTGGACGGTCGCCACCTATATGATCAGCGGCAAAGGCACGACCGATCACCGGGATCCAATAGAATTCATGCGTTCGGAACGCGCGGCATTCGACGCTCTCATGGATCGTTTGGCGGAAGCAACGATTGAGTATCTGTTGGCGCAAATCGAAGCGGGAGCGGAAGTCGCAATGATTTTCGATAGCTGGGCGGGATCGCTTCACGGCATCGAATTCGAAAATTTCGTAGAGCGTCCGTTAAAGAAGATAATTCGCGGAATAGCAGATAAGGAACCGAGAATTCCGATAATCGCGTACGCTCGTCATGTCGGAAGCGCATTTTCGCGTTTCGCGAAGTCCTCGGGAGCCGCCTGCATTGCCGTTGATTCTACTGTCGAACTTGGCTGGGCGGCCCGCCATGTACAGCCCTATTCCTGCATTCAAGGAAATTTGGACCCGCGATTTTTAATTGCTGGCGGCTCGGAATTGATTGATCAGGCGCAGAAAATCGTCGCTTGTCTTTCAAATGGACCGCATATATTCAATCTCGGCCAGGGAATTACACCGAACGCGGATCCAAAAAACGTTGAAGTACTAGTCGAGGCAGTACGAAATCCGCGTTCGATATAATGCCAAGCTCTCGTTTGATTCTCTAATGCCGCTGTTGCTTCTTGCGCGGACTTGCGACCTAAAACCGGAATTTGGGAACTATCGGCGGCCGGGCAGCGATCAATGCGAGATCGCATATTTCGCCGGAGGGATGGAAGAATTCTCCGGAGTCAAACAAACTACCGCGAGCGCCAATGCCTGCTAAAGACAGCGCCATTCGAACTTGGCAGTGCGTAATAGTTGTCTGGGGCAGCAAATACAGCGGCAAGGACATTCGCAGACTCGTCGAGTCAATTCGCAAGCATTCCTCGGGCGAACCGCGATTCGTCCTGCTAACCGACCGTGAACGGCCGAATGTTCCCGAGGGTCTTTTAGTCTTGCCGATCCCGGAGTTTTTCCTAAATTCGGTCTTTAAGGGCACCGGGTGCCAGACCAAGCTCGCCATATTCGAAAAGGGCATCGTTCCGGAAGACCTGCCTGCAATCTACGTCGATTTGGATACAATGGTTCTCGGCGACTTGGGCGAATTGATTTCGATGCACGACAACCCGCGAACAGTCGCGATCATGCAATCGGCTGTTGTTCCGATCGGCTGGCTAGGCCGCGTTATTTACAAACTATCCGGCGGGCGCAAATATGCGCGCGGGAATTCTTCATTGGTTGTTTTTCACCCTGCCAAATGCCACTATATCGCCCGACAATTCCGAGAATTGCACGCAAAGCACGCCGGGTTCGGAATCAAGCCCATGATTGCCGACGAAAGATTCGTTAGCTGGGTTGCGCAAGACGACCTTTGCGCCGTTTCGAATCGATTCGCCGTGAAATTCCCAACCGAATTCATGCTGCCGTGGCTTTGGATGGCTAGGCTCCGCGCTTCTTTGCCGTGGGTGAGAGACCGACGCGAGAATCTGAAAGTGATTTCATTTCCGGGACGCTTGACCAAGCCGGAACATCTCGTCACTCTTCGCGACGGCACTGTCGTCTCGGACCACAAGAATCGCAAGGTCATTTGGAGCGATTCTCAACTGGGCAGCGTCAAGCAAAGAGTTATCGAGTACTATTCATCGGATTGAACATCGCCCGTCGTCGCTGAAAGCCGGCCTCGTGCATAAACGAACGGCCGCAAATGACACTACCATTTTGCCAAGGGGGGAAGGCTCATTAGCACCGCTTCAGGATCGTGTCCGGATTCAAGCCCAAATCGCGTGCCCCTATCGTAGACCAGATTGAATTCCGCATACAATCCCCTATGCGCCAGTTGCATCTCCCGATCACGCTCGTTCCAAGGAGAGGAGCGGCGCCTCTCGACGAGAACGGGATAGGTGTCCAGCAATGCGCTGCCGACATTGCGCACGAACGCGAAGTCCGCGTCCCAATTCCCGGTACTGAGGTCGTCGAAAAAAATTCCGCCGACGCCGCGGCATCTGTTCCGATGCGGAACGAAAAAATACTCTTCGGCCCACTTGCGGAACCGCGGGTAGTGGGACGGGTCGTGGCGGTCGCAGCACGATTTCAATTTTTCGTGGAAGAATCCGGTGTCCTCGTCGAATTCTATGCACGGGTTCAGGTCTGTTCCGCCTCCGAACCAGGATGCGCCCGGAGTCCAGAACATCCTGGTGTTCAAATGTACCGCCGGCACCCTCGGATTCTGCGCATGCGCCACCAGGGAAATTCCCGAAGCCCAGAAAATTGGATTTTCCTCGAGCCCGGGAACGGATCTGCGCGAAGTCAGAGAGCGTCGCGCTTTTTCGTCCAATGTTCCATACACCGTCGAAACATTCACGCCGGCCTTCTCGAACACTCGTCCTCCGCGAAGAATGGACATGGTGCCGCCACCGGCATCTTCGCCGTCGGCGGATCGCCTCTTGGTTTCGACAACCGAGAACCGAGCCGGCCTTCGTTCCGAAAGCGGTCCCTCGACGTGACAGGATTCCAGGCTTTCGAATTCCGTTCGAATCGCGTCGCGAAGTTCGTGAAACCAGGCTTCCGCTTTTTTCATTCGGTTTGCGAACCGATCAGTTTCGTGCAAAGCGCATCCCCTGCCTGCTTCCGTCGCGGTTTCGCAAGCGCATGGCGGTCAATAGTTTTTACGACTTTTAAGCGCCGCGGATATCGTACCGTCATCCAAGTAATCGAGTTCGCCGCCGATCGGCACGCCTTGCCCCAGGGTAGTAACCGATACGCCTGCCTCCATCAGCTTTTCGGCGATGTAGTGAACGGTGGTCTGACCGTCGACCGTCGCGCTTAGCGCAAGAATCGCTTCGGTTATGGATTCGGTCCTTACCCTTTCTATCAGCTCGGGAATTCGCAAATTCTCCGGACCCACGCCGTCCAGGTAGGATAGAAGGCCGCCCAGCACGTGGTACCTTCCCCTATAGTCCCCTCCGCGCTCCATCGCCCAAAGGTCCGCGACGTTCTGGACTACGCATATCGTGTTCGTCGCCCTATCGCCGGACAAGCAAATTCCGCAAATTTCGCCGATGCAAAAATTTCCGCAGATGCCGCACTCGCGAACGTTTTCAGAAACGCGCGTCAACAAGTCGGCAAGCGGCACAAGCACCTGCGTACGCCTGTTTACCAAGTGAAGCGCCAGCCGCCGCGCCGACCGGGGGCCGAGCCCCGGCAGCTTGGAAAGCATTTCCACCAGCGCTGTTATTTCAGAAGAGTCCCTTTCCATGAAGCAGAATTCCCGCTCGATTCGCAGTCAAAACAAAAATTGGCTTTCGACCGGATGCAACCTATCGAAAAGCGCCTAGCGGCCCGGGCCGCCCGAAATCCGAAATTCCTAGCGATGGCACTCGCTGCGAAGCCCCGCGAAGCCGGACAGTTGCTCCGGGAAATACGTCGAGAACTGACCGTACAAGCGGATGATCGGAATATTTCATCCCCGTGTCGGAGCCGGATTCTATCGGGGGATTTCGATTGCCATGGTCCGCGGCATTGTTTTGAACTTCAATTCTGCAGCTGTCGATCTTTAGCTTTCTAAGGATTTCCTCGAGGTCCGTCCTCAATTCCGCGCGGCAGCCGCTTCGAAGCGAAATTAGGATTTCGTCGCCGGAAAAGTCGGTTGACTTGATGAACTCCCGGCATTCCTTTTCGAGCCGACCGGCGCCCGCGCGCTCAATCATCGACAGCAGGTCTTCGATAGACCCAGGCCTATCCGGCAAGGAAGGCGGCTCGACGGCGGGTTCCCCGCTCTCGATTCCATTGGATAGCCGGCTCCCCTCCGCGTGGGGGACATCTTCGCTCGCCCCAATCGATTCTTTCGACAGCGCGACCGAACTCGAATCCGCCGGCTCCCGCGCCGCCGGAGCGGCGACGGACGCTGTCGAAGTCCCCGCGGTCTTGCCCGCGCTTCCGATGCCGAAATTCTCCTTGTCCAGTCGCTTGACGAGCTCGTCGGGCGTGGGCAGTTCCGAAACATGGGTAAGTCTGATAACCGCCATTTCCGCCGCCATCATCGAATTCGGAGCGCAGGATACTTCATCCAGGGCGGCAAGCAGCATTTGCCAGGCGCGGGCCGTAACTCGCGTCGGAAGGGCATCGGCCATTGTCTTGGCCCGAGTTCGGAATTCGGGGCCTACAGTCGGGTCTTCCGCAGCTTCCGGAAAGTGCTTCGCGACGGATATCCAATGAGTCGTCTCCGCGAGTTCGCGCAGCACCGCTACAGGATCGGCGCCGTCCCGATACTGATCCGCCAATTCCCGCAGCGCGCTCTTGGCATCGCCCTTCATTATCAGATCGAATAAATCCAGGATGCGAAGACGATCCGCAAGGCCCATCATTTCCCTGACCTGGCGCTCGTCGATTTTTCCCGAACCCATCGAGACGGCTTGATCCAGAAGACTCACCGCATCTCTTACGGATCCCTCCGCAGCCCTAGTTATCAGCGCCAGAGCCTCGTCCGAAACATCGACGGATTCCAAGCCCGATATCTTCTTCAAATGGGCGATCATTTCGAGCGGGTCGATGCGCCGTAGATCGAATCTTTGGCAGCGGGACAGGACGGTTACTGGAACCTTGCGAATTTCCGTGGTCGCGAAAATGAACTTTACGTGCGAGGGCGGTTCCTCGAGCGTCTTGAGGAGAGCGTTGAAGGCGCTGTTGGAAAGCATATGGACTTCGTCCACCACATACACTTTGAAACGCGCGGACGCGGATTTGTACTGGATGCTGTCGATTATTTCGCGTACGTCGTTAACGCTCGTATTGGAAGCCGCATCCATTTCAATGACATCGATATGGCTTCCCTCCGAAATTGAGCGGCAATGCTCGCATTTGCCGCAGGGTTCGGTTGTAGGAGATCCCTTCCCGTCTTCACCTATGCAATTCAAGCCCTTGGCAATGATTCTTGCCGCCGTCGTCTTCCCGACGCCGCGAACGCCTGTCATGATGAAGGCATGGGCGACTCGGTCGGCACTAAACGCATTTCGCAACGTGCGGACCATGGCATCCTGGCCGATTAGTTCCGAAAATGTCCCTGGCCGGTACTTCCGAGCAAGGACTTCGTAGTCGATATTCCTCGTTTCCGGCATTGCGATTCCAGTTGATCCTCAAGGACGACACTATTCGCCAAGCGGCTCGCAGTCTAGCGGCAACGAGCGAATAAAGCGCATTGACTGGAATGCGGAGCGAATTCGCCGGCGCAGTTTGGGCCGATTGATCGCGCATGCTCGCTTTCGGCAGCGGTGAACCCGTCCCTTGAATCACCGGAGAATTCGATTTCAGCCGAAATTCCTCGGCTTGCCTCTCTTCGAGGATCGCAAGGCGACCATTGAGCGATTCGCAATTCCCGCAATTGCGTTCCGACGCGCAGAGCCGAATAGAATGAATTCCGAACAATGGCTGTCGTTCCAGCCTCCAACGCGAATCCGATTCTCGTAACGATTGCGAACGAATTCCGATATCTACGCGCATGGCAAGCGATTTAAGACTAGTAAATCAATGCGAGCGCTTGGCGAAATAATAATTCGAATTTCGGATAGGCGATGATTCCATTGCCCGCTCTCGGTTTGAGGCAAGCTAGTTCCTACAGAATGGGTGCGGCTCGAATTCCCTTAGTCGACGAAATGGCGTTTCGATGCCGCAATCCGAACAGCCGAATCCCGAACATTTTTTAGTGGCGAGCGGCAGCTTGATTGCAGAATTTGATCGACAACCGGCGCCGGCAATTACCGGACGGCAAGATTTACAAGAAATTTGAGCCGCACCCCTGCAGAATCGCGCGTTCGAAGGGGCTGACTCAATGCATCCGGTAGTTTAATTTCGGTCGGAATCTTACTTCTCTTGCACCAGCGGGGAGAGCCATGTCCGAATCAATCGAAAATTTCCTTCGGCGCGCTCGAAACCTGCACGCCGAAGCAGTCGACGGGGATGCAGTCGCCTTGTCGCGAATCGGATGCTTTCTGCCCGAAAGCGATAGCTATTCGATTGACGATGCCAAGCTTGTATTTGCGCGCGAACAGGGCTGCGAAGATTGGGCGCACCTAGTAAAATCCTTCGAATCCGGCGAACTTCGAATTGCAAGGCTGCGCAGCAGATTGAGAATTGCACTTTTCTACGGCCAGCACTGGGTTGCGGAAAATATCCTGAACGAAGACCCGAATCTGCCGGCGGAAGATTTAGGACTCCAGATTTCGCTATTCCAGAAGGACAGGGTGCTCGAGACGCTCAAGCGCGACCCGGATGCAGCGACTAGAAAGCTTGGAACTCGAACGCCGATTCTGCACCTTGCTTTTTCTCGTCACATTCAGTCCTCGCCGGCTCGCACTGGGGACATGCTCGCAATTGCCGAAAGGCTGCTGCGCCTCGGCTCCGACCCGAACGACGGAATAATTTACATGCCCGGCTCCGGGCACAAGCTTTCGGCATTGTACGGCGCGCTGTGCCACGCAGACAATATTGAACTAGGCAGATTTCTACTTGAGCGCGGCGCCGACCCGAACGACAATGAATCACTCTATCATTCGACGGAATTGAACCGGATCGACGGGCTGGCGCTGCTACTTAGGCACGGGGCGGCGCCCAACGGAACAAACGCTCTAGCTCGCGCGCTTGATTTCAACTGGCACAAGGCCGTCGAGCTGCTGCTTGAGCACGGAGCCGACCCGAACGAGGGAATCGTCCCTCATCCTTCCGGAGAACCGTCGTTTGTCGCAACCCCGCTGCACCAGGCCGCTAGGCGAATGTGCGACAAGCGGATGGTCGAGCTGCTTCTCGATGCCGGCGCCGATGCGCAGTTGGTATATTCCGGCCATACGCCCTATTCCCTAGCGAAAATCTATGGAAACGCCGAGGCGGCCGAGGCACTTGAAGCTAGAGGCGGATATTCCGAATTGAGCAACGTCGAAAAACTGCTGGCAGATGCCGCCGACGGAATTATCGACTCCGACCAGCAATTGCGTGCTGAAGATCTGACCGAAGAAACCAAGCATTTACTGGTCAATATTATAGCGATGCCGACTAGGCTCGATCACGCGAAGCGCCTCGTAAGGAGTGGATTCGATTTCGACGCCCCGGATGCGATGGGGGTAACGCCGGTTCAAGCTGCCGGCTGGCAAGGCCTGCCGGAAGCCATGTCATGGCTATTGTCGCTTGGACCCGAGCTTGATCACCTTAACGATTTCGGCGGCAACCTCCTCTCCACGATCATCCACGGCTCTGAAAACTGCCCGGACCGAAGCCAGCGGGACCACGTCGGCTGCGCGCGCATTGCGCTTTCGGCGGGCCTGCGGCTTTCACCGAGAGCGATCGACCTGGCCGGAGATAGGGCGATGGCGGAGTTTTTAGGGGAATGGGCTCGGCTGAACCCCGAATCGGTGGCTGAAGACGGATTGGCATAGGCGATGTCCGCGGCGGAGGCCCGCTTATTCCTGTTGCCGATTTCGCGATACTGCTTTAACTCGCGAAAAGACTTCATTCGATTGCAGAATTCCGGTTCGGGCTGCCGCGGCCGGAAGACGCTAGTTCCGGTCAGCTTTCTTGGCCAGGGAAATAATGGTTTCCGCGTTGCTTTTAATCGACTGCACTACAAGTTTTCGAATTTCGCTATCCCGGAATTCCGGCAAAGCGATTTCCATGCGAAACATTCGGGAATCGACCGAGGATTCGACTTCATTTAGGTCCAATCCGTGCGCAATCGAGTACAAATCCAGAAATCGATTTTTTTCGTCGGGAGTGAATTTGCACACTTCCAGAAGCGCCGGCAAGTGCCGGGCAGGCAGCGAGGTGGGCAATTTAGGATTTAGCACTTGGCTTACAAAGCTCTTGTTCGTGCCGAACCGTTTGGCGAGGCGGGCGAGCATTCCCCGTGGCTGGCGGTTCACAAAGTCTCGAAGCCACTCCTTGTAGGCTTTTATCTGATCCGCGTTGCCTTGAGATTCAGCCATGAGGTCGTTCGCGGTGAGAGGAGCGAAATGCGAGTCCTAATATGCGGCAGGAATCCATTCGATTTCCCGACGCGATGACGCAGCCAGATTAGTCATGAACGAGAGGCTGCTGAGCGACACACGCGAATTTCGTTGCGGCTGCTTCCTTTCGGACCTGACCGGGTTGGCGAATCGCCTGCCCGCGACAGCCTCTCCCGGCGAAGATAGCGGCGCCGGCGAAAGTGTCAAGCTGTTGAAGTGATTGGCACATGACCAAAATTTTCTTGCCGCCTTTCGCGGTTTTCGCCGCGAACCGGCGTGATTCGCGCTATTGTTAGGCTGCTTCGGCTTCCGGGGAGGAAAATAGTTCGAGGTCTGCGGAATTTTGTCACGAACGCGGAATTTTCGCGAATGCCTTTCTGCCCTTTGCAGTACCCGCCTTCAGAGCATTGATCGCATAGGGGGTGGTTCGACGGCGGGCGGGACGCATTGTTGCCGCCGATTTGAATGCGCTCGTTGACTTGCGCTTCTCCCCTGTTCGGCGACCGCATGGTCCCTGGAAGCCCGAATTTTCTCGCGCCTCGGCTATCGCGCTAGATTTCGCGCCGCTGAAAGGATTTGGACAAAGCCGAATTCGACAGCGGCAGGCGGAGACTAAGTTTAAACTCAGTGTTTGCAATAGGCGGAATCCGCCGGCCACTTCGCTAAACGCCGCCATTCGACCGCGAATGCGTCGGCGCGGGAAGCTCAGGAACGGCGAGCAGGCCTGGAATTATTAGGAAGAGACCGCCGAACCAGATATCGGTTCCGAGGCTTCGGTTGCGGGGGCAGCTACTCGCGCTCGGCCCAGCCGGCGAAAATCCGCTCAAGGATAATGACGACATAGTAAAGGAATATTCCGAGAATCGCGAGCGCGATTAGGACCGCGAACATCAGCGGGTAGTCGGCGCTGATTTTTCCGCTATCGAACAAATGGCCCAGTCCGCGGCCATGCGGCTCCACGATTTCCATTAGATTTGTGCCGATAAACGCCAAAGTCACCGCGACCTTCAGCGCGCCGAAAAATTCCGGAAGAGTCTTCGGCAATGCTATTTTAATGAATATCGTAAATTTCGAAGCTCCGAGCGACCGCAGTATGTCGCGATACTCCGGCTCCAGCGTCGATAAGCCGATAGAAACGGACACGGCGATCGGAAAGAATGAAATCAAAAAAGCGATCAGCACTGTGTTCAAGTCGTGAAGCCCGATTAGCATCAAGGCCACGACCGGCACGACAGTAGCTTTGGGAATTGCATTGAATCCGACCAGAATTGGATAGAGACCTTCCCGCGCAATTCGCGAAAACCCCATAACCATTCCAAGCAAGGTGCCTACGACGATCGAGATCGCGAGACCTGCGACCGTGCGCCAGAGCGTGTCCCATCCGAGTTCGAAGAACAAACCTCGAAACTTCCAGAAAGCGGGCCATAGGTCCGAAGGCGAAGCCATCTTGTAGTTCGGCCAATCCTTGAACCACACCAGCCACTCCCACAGCACCAATAAAACGATCATGGCGACGGTCGGAGCCAATACCCGCCTCAATATGTCGTTATATCGGTCTCGGTTCATAGCAGCTCCTTGGACTTGCCTTGCGCGATCTCAATCTGACTGCGCAGGCCAGCAAGAAGCTGCGTAGATTCGCTGGTATAAAGGTCGGCCAATTTCCGGTCCTCGCCAAACGGAACTTTGGCGATATGCTGCGTTTCGGCAGGCCTGTCGGAAAGCACGATCACCTCGTCCGAGAGAAAAACCGATTCGCGCAGGTCGTGGGTTATTAGCAGGCAAGTAAAAGATACTTCCTTTCGGAGCGCGTGCATGACTAGCCAAAGTTCTTCCCTCGTAAAAGCGTCCAATGCTCCGAACGGCTCGTCAAGAACCAGAACTTCCGGATAGTGAACGAGGGATCTGCATAGCGAAACTCTCTGGCGCATCCCGCCTGAAAGCTCGGATGGTCGCTTGTCTTCAAAATCCTGCAGAGAAACCATCCGGAGGAGCTCTCGCGCTCTTTCCCTTTGCTTTTGCCAGGACTGCCTTGGCTTAACGATTTCAAGGGGAAGAGTGACATTCTTTAAAACCGAGCGCCATTCAAGCATCACCGGGTTTTGGAAGGCCATTCCGACCGTCGGGCGAGGCGACGTGACTTTTTCGCCGGCAAGATAGATTTCTCCTTTGTCCGGTCGAATCAAGCCGGCGATCAAGCGCGTTAGGGTTGATTTTCCGCAGCCGCTTGGGCCGACGACGGCGGCAAAGCCGCCTTTTTCAACCGAGAGAGAGAAATCCTTTAGGACCGGGAGGCGACCGTTCTCCGTTTCATAGGAATGAGAAACGTCGTCAATATAAATTTGCGCCTTGTCTTTCAATTGAGATTTCCCCAGGGAATTTCGGTCGGGGGAACGGGCGCAATATGACCGCCCGTTCCGAAGCGCGATTTACTGAAGCATTAAGCTGCCGTCATCGGGGAGGTATTCGGACGTAAAAATCTTCGCAGCGTCGGGCGAAGTTTCGAATTCGTAGTTTTCTTCCAGCTGCTCCAGCGAAACGGCGAAGCGTTCTTCGTCGATTCCGCCAACTCCATTGGCCTTCACATAGTCCGTCAGAACATTGCCGTCGATCGCAATTTGCAGCCTTTCGGTTTCAAGTTCGATGCTTGCAGCCTGATTCCGCTTGGCCATCAACGCGACGCCCGCGGCGGGGTCGGCTATCACGTCCTGCCAGCCTCTCGCCACAGCCCGGATAAATCCTGTTACCGCTTCGGGATTCTCGGCGGCGTAGTCCGTATTTACGATAATTGCATTTCCATAGAGCTGCAGTCCGTGATCGGCCATCAGGATTACGGAAATGTCGTCCGGAGCGATGCCCAGCCTAACCAGATTGAGATAGCTCGAAAACGAAAATCCTGTAATCGCATCTACTTTTCCTTCGGCGAGCATCGGTTCGCGCGTTGGAAACCCGACCGGCTCGACGGTTATCGCGCCGACATCCAGCTCGTTCGCGGTCGCGAATGCGGGGAACTGCGCCCACGCGCCGTCCGGCGGCGGAGCTCCGAGTATCCGCCCCTCAAGGTCGGACGGACCGGAAACCCCAAGCGATTTTCGGCCCACGATGGCGAAAGGCGGCTTGTCGTAGATCATCATTACGGCGATAACGGGCGCATCCGGTTCCGAATCCTTGAATTTCGCCAGGCTGTTGATGTCGGCGAAACCGAAGGGGTAGCTGCCCGTCGACACTTTAGGAATTGCGTCGAGCGATCCCTGGCCAGCCGAGATTTCAATGTCCAGGCCTTCCGCTGCGAAGTGCCCGTTGTCGATGGCCGCGAAGTACGCCGCGCTGGGCCCTTCGAATTTCCAGTCCAACGCAAATCTAGTTTTCGTCTGCGCAATCGAATGCGATGCCGCGAGAGCTACCGACGCGGCAGCGATAATACCAAGTGTTTTCATAGATCCGTCCTTTTAAGGGAAATCAGGTTGCAAGCAATCTGAAGCGTACTCTAAAATCATAGTGCGAACAAAAAAAATTGCAAAGGGCGGGGATGCAGCGACATTCAAGAACCGGCGCGCTCCGGTCCGGAACGTGCGCGCTTCGAATTTTGAGACCGCCGGCCGGCAATAAATCGCAATAGCGATTGCGCCAAAAAAGGAATGACTTTTTGCGATATACCGAAAACGTGACCTTTTGCGGGACTGGACTCGACCGCGGGGCCGCGCTGCGCGAGAACTCGGATTGGCTCCGGCTCGCGCTAAGGCGGCAGGGAGCGCGCGTTTTGCCCGTTTGGCGCGGCAAAATCCCGATTCGGATCGGACAGTCCGCGAAGCTCGCATGGCTGCCGCCCGACTGCGATTGTTTCAAGGATTCCTCCGAATCGCCAATTCTGCTAGGGCTAACGGACGGCAATCCGGCATTTGCGCGCGACATTTCGAATTGGGACCCCGGGGAATCGGCTCGGCCGTCAGAGTTTTTGGATGCGAGCAAGCAGAGCCACCCGGACATTCCGGACGAGTGTTTTTTTGTTGATCTTCGACTTCACATGACGCAACTCGATGCTCGCGAAGCGGAGCTGGCGGCGATCGCCAAAGCAGTCCTGGGATGGCATTCGACGCACAGATATTGCGCCCGATGCGGCCGGCCGTCGCATCCCGAGTGCGCCGGATGGCGACGCGACTGCAATCACTGCGATTCCCAGCATTTCTGTCGAACCGACCCGGTCGTCATCATGCTTATAACGCGCGGCAATTCCGTACTGGTCGGACGCTCCTACGAGTGGCCGAGTAAAACCTATTCCCTGCTCGCCGGATTCATGGAGCCCGGCGAAACGGTCGAGGCGGCGGTTCGTCGGGAAGTTTTCGAGGAAACATCGGTCAGAGTAGGCGAAGTCGAAATGCTGACGACCCAGCCCTGGCCGTTCCCGACATCGCTCATGATCGGCTGCCGCGGCGAAGCTCTGTCAAGTGAAATAAATATCGACGCGACTGAAATCGAAGACGCGAAATGGCTTTCGCGCGAAGACATGCTCGATGTCTACGCGGGGATTCGAGAGGATGTCGCGCCGCCGCGCAAAGGCGCTATCGCACATTTCATTATCTTTAGCTGGCTGGCCGGAAAGCTCCATTGACTCGAAACCGGATGCGGTTCACGTCGACTCCGCCTCGCCAAAGCGATTCGGATCCGCAGGGTAAACGCCGAGAATCTTTATGGATGTCGTGAAGAGCGCGAGCTCTTCCAGCGACCCCTTGACCCTTTCGTCGTCAGGATGCCCCTCGACATCGGCGAAAAATTGCGTGTTGACAAAAGATCCGCCGACCATATGGCTGTCCAGCTTTACCATGTTGACGCCGTGCGTCGCGAATCCCCCGAGCGCCTTGTAAAGCGCCGCCGGGATATTGCGCACGGCGAAAAAAAACGACGTAAGCATTTTTTCGCTTCGCCTTGTTCTGTCATCGGTTCCGGACATAACCAGGAACCGAGTCCTGTTTGATTTCTCATCCTCTATGCGGGGCACTATTACTTCCAGCCCGTAGATTTCGCCCGCCCGCCGCGAGAGTCGGGTCGCCGGCCTCCGCAACGTGCTTGGCCGAAGCTGCGGTGTCGGTCCAGATTTGCGACCGAATTCCGTTTTGCCTTATGAACTCGCGGCATTGGCCGAGCAGGACCATATGACTGATTGCCGTTCGGATTTCCGACAGCGCCGCGCCTGGGATTCCGAGCAGATTGATGTGGATCGGCACGAAATGCTCGCCGACAATGTGCAGCCCCGATTCGGGAAGCAGCCTATGAATGTCCGCGACGCGGCCGTAGATCGAATTCTCGACCGGAAGCATCGCTAGCCGGGCGGCTCCCGACCGAACCGCATCCACGGCATCCTCGAATGTCGAGCAGGGCATTGGCTCCATGTCCGGCCTCGCGCCGGTGCATGCTTCATGGGAGTACGCGCCAGGCTCGCCCTGGAATGCAATTTTTCCGCTCATTTCAGTCCTCCGGCGGGCGAATAGCGCCAAAATTTCCTCCTACATCTTGCACACGCTAAAGGGAAGGCTATAGAAGCCGCCGAACATAGGCTGGCAGTATAGCCGAATGGAGTATTCACATGTTCGATACAATGACATGGACCAAGGCGGTGGGAGCGCTGTGCGGAGCACTGTTGGTTTTCTTGCTTGGTCAATGGGGAGCGGAAGCGCTTTACCATGTCGGAGGCGGGCATGGCGCCAAGGCGCACGGAGTCGCTGAGCTTCTTGCCATTGAAAGCGGCGCCATGGAGACGGAAGCTCCCCAGCAGGAAGAAGCGGTAGATATTGTTCTTCTGGTGGCCGAAGCAGATGCGGCGAAAGGAAAGAAAGTGTTCGCCAAGTGCAAGGCGTGCCACAAGCTTGAAGACGGCATCAATGGAACAGGTCCGCACTTGTTCGAGATAGTCGGCAGAGATGTCGCTTCAGTGGAGGAATTCGCATATTCCTCTTCGCTCATGGAAATGGGCGGCATATGGGACGCGCATGCCTTGGATCAATTCGTCATGAAGCCCAAGACCTTCGTGCCGGGCACGAAAATGTCATTTGCGGGGCTTTCTAAAGTCAAGGACAGAGCGAATTTGATCGCCTATCTGGAATCAATTCAATAATCGGAAATTTTGGTTCGATCCTGAATTCGGCTTGGCTCGCGGATAGCACCCGGCGCGGCGCGAACGACTTGAACGGCAGCTGTCCCGCGAATTCGCCGATAAACGCTTTTTCCGACAGAATTCGATCCAAGCACTTCAACGAATCGGCGGCTTGAACACGGAATTTGTTTCGCACCCGCGCGAATCCGGCCCTGCATTGATCGAATAGTCGGCCGGATAGTCGTGCTGCCGCGACGGACTTCGCATTCGCTATTGCCTGTCTCGCGGCTCGAAAGCCTGTTTGGAGAATGGATCGGCTTGGACGAACCCGTTGGCTGGCTTGAATTTCAACCCAGCTTTAGCAGCGCCGCTTGAAGCACGGATTGCGACAGGACTTTGAATTGACTAGGGGGCAAGGGAGTCCAAAGCTCCTTGGAATTCCGTTTCTCGGACGGGGAGGCAGGGATTGCAGTCGCTTTGACCACTCGCCGATAGAGGCGCGCAAACGCTGCTCCTAAATTATTGAATTCGAATTCGTTGAAAATTTCGACTCCGTAAATTATACAGATTGGCATGGGATCAAACGCATGTTCGTTTGATTCAGGCAATTGGCGCAGGAAATCCGAACATGAGCAAAATAAGCAATAATATGCACAGAGGCTTTAGGCATTCGAAGGCATTGGCAAGCATTTCGGCGATTTCATTTCTTGCCTGGCTACCGCTGGCCGCCGTTTCGAGCGCGGCATCGGAATCCGAGGCCGTGATACATTCGCACGGAATTTCTACATTCGGAAATCTAAAATACGCAGAGGATTTCGATCATCTGAATTATGTGAACCCGGATGCGCCCAAGGGCGGGGAAATTGCGATTTGGGGATTCGGCACGTTCGATTCCATGAATCCCTACAGTCGAAAGGGACGAGCCGGCAGTTTGTCTTCCATTTTTTTCGAGTCCATGCTGACGGGAACGGCCGACGAAGTCGATGCCAGCTACGGACTGCTTGCCGAGTCGATCGAGTATCCGAACGATCGATCATGGACGGCGTACAACCTCCGTCCCGAAGCGAAATTTTCGGACGGGTCGCCGCTAACCGCCGACGATGTCCTGTTCAGCTACGAAATTCTCCTCGAGCAGGGCCTGCCTTCATACAGGGCGCAGCTCGCAAAAGTTGTAGAATCGGTGGCGATAGAAAGCCCGCACCGTATTAAATTCACATTCAACACGGCTGAATCAACTCGCGACTATCCTGATATGATTGGCGGGATACCCATATTCTCCAGGGCATGGTTCGAAGCCAACGAAGCGAGGCTAGACGAATCGCGACTGGATCCTGCGCTTGGATCGGGGCCGTACGTGCTTGATTCGCTGGATATTAACAGGCGCATCGTATATCGGCGCAATCCCGACTACTGGGGCAGCGACTTGCCGATCAATGTCGGCCGGAACAACTTCGACAGCATAAGGGTCGAGTATTATGCCGACACCGTGTCGGCATTCGAAGGATTCAAGGCCGGCTCATATACCTTCCGTTCCGAAAATCTGTCAAAGTCGTGGGCAACCGAATATAATTTCGATGCGCTCGACAAGGGCCATGTAATTCGCAAGACGCTGCCCGACGGCGGGATTGCGTCAGGCCAGTCCTTCGTAATGAATTTGCGAAGGCCGCAGTTCCAAGATCCAAGGGTGCGCGAAGCGATTGGCCTCATGTTCAATTTCGAATGGTCCAACAAGACCTTGTTCTACGACTTGTACGCGCGAATTCACTCGTTCTGGGAAAACAGCTATCTGGCGGCCACCGGCTTGCCGGGAGCCGATGAACTTGAACTCCTGGAACCGCTTCGCGGTCAAATTCCCGACGAGGTCTTTGCCGAGCCCGCCGTAATGTCGCCAGCGTCCGGCATCCGTCAAACCGACCGCGCGAATCTGCGCAAGGCCAGCGAATTGCTGGAAGCAGCGGGATGGACCGTCGATGGCGATGGAGTACTAAGAAACGCCGAAGGCGAATCGCTTAGAGTCGAGTTTCTCGAGAGCAGCCCCGCATTCGACCGAATAATCCTACCTTTCGTCGAGAATCTTAAGCGACTTGGCATCGAAGCCATTCACAGCCGCGTCGACTACGCTCAGTATACCGAAAGAACCAGAAACCACGACTTCGACATTATTACGGATTCGCTTGGCGGCAACTACGTGCCTGGAACCGGACTTCGTCAATTCTTCGGTTCCGAAACTGCGGACACAAGCGTCTTCAACACCGCGGGGCTGAAAGATCCCGCGGTCGATACCTTGATCGACCATGTGCTGGCGGCAAAGTCGCAGGAGGAGTTGAATACGGCCGTCAGGGCCTTGGACAGGGTGCTTAGGGCGCTGAGGTTCTGGATTCCTCAGTGGTACAAGAATGTCCACACCGTCGCGTACTACAACATTTTCGAACATCCCGATCCTGAAAAAATGCCTCCGCTTGCTTTAGGCAATCTGGACTTCTGGTGGTACAACGAAGAGAAAGCGGAAAGCTTAAGGGCGGCCGGCGCAATTTGAAGCAAGACTGAGCCGGCTTCCAATGGGAGCATACATTCTTCGCCGATTGGCGCTCGTGATCCCGACTTTGCTCGGGATCATGATTATGAACTTCGTCCTCGTTCAGTTCGTACCCGGGGGGCCGGTCGAACAGATTCTGGCTCAGCTTGAAGGCGAGGGCGACGTATTCGAAGCCATAACCGGCACCGGAGGCGACGCGCTTCGGGAAAATTTAAGCGACGACCGATATCTCGGCGCGCGAGGCCTGCGCGAAGAATTCATTGAGGAACTGGAAAAGCAGTTCGGATTCGACAAGCCGCCGCTAGAGCGATTCCTCCAGATGCTGTGGGGATATATTCGCCTGGATTTCGGCGAAAGCTTTTTTCGCTCGATAAGCGTGGTCGATCTGATTCTCGAAAAAATGCCGGTTT
Organism: Albidovulum sp. bin36; assembly: GCA_002238565.1. GTDB lineage: Bacteria > Pseudomonadota > Alphaproteobacteria > Rhodobacterales > Rhodobacteraceae > JAPPFL01. The sequence goes on along the minus strand of MPMP01000006.1, from coordinate 52,717 downwards.
CGATCACTTTGGGGCTATGGTCGACGCTTGTCGCATACGTCGTGTCGATTCCGCTTGGCATTCGCAAGGCCGTAAGGGACGGAACCACTTTCGACACCTGGACCTCCGGCGTTATCATCGTCGGCTACGCGATTCCCGGCTTTCTGTTCGCGATCCTGCTTCTGGTTCTCTTCGCCGGCGGTTCGTACTTGAAGATTTTTCCGCTGCGAGGGCTGGTCGGCGACAATTTCGACGACCTAAGCCTTCTCGGAAAGGTGGCGGACTATTTCTGGCATATTGCGCTGCCCGTTCTCGCGTCGACGATTTCGGCGTTCGCCACGCTTACGCTGCTGACCAAAAATAGCTTTCTCGACGAAATCAATAAGCAATACGTCATGACGGCCCGCGCAAAGGGCCTGGCGGAAAACCGCGTGCTCTACGGCCACGTTTTCCGCAACGCCATGCTGATAGTAATCGCAGGCTTCCCTTCCGTTTTCGTCTCGGTTTTTTTCGGCGGATCGCTAATTATCGAAACGATCTTTTCGCTGGACGGCTTGGGGCGGCTTGGCTACGAAGCCGCGCTAGCTCGCGACTATCCCGTTATTTTCGGAACCTTGTTCATGTTCGGGCTGCTTGGGCTCGTCGTCGGAATCATTTCCGACTTGATGTATGTCTGGGTCGATCCGCGCATCGATTTCGAATCGCGAGAGACATGATCAGGCTTTCTCCACTAGGGCAGCGGCGCTGGCGGAATTTCCGCGCCAACAGGCGAGCGTTCTGGTCGCTAATCGTATTTCTGATTTTATTCGGCGCATCCGTGTTCGCGGAGTTTCTCGCCAACGACAAGCCTTTGCTTGTCAAGTACCGCGGCAAGATGCTTTCGCCGCTAACGGCCTTCTATCCGGAAACCTATTTCGGCGGCGATTTCAAATCCGAGGCGGTGTATCGCGATATCGAAGTCCAGTGCCTAATTATTTCCGGCGGCCTGGAAAGCTGCTGGGACGATCCCGAAGGCGTCATCGAAGATGCCGCCGACGGCGAGGTCGATGGCGAGATAATCGAAAAGGGCTGGATCGTATTCCCGCCCGTGCCGTACTCGTACAACACCGTTAGCGACGTGGAGGGAGCGGCGCCATCCGCTCCTGACGCCGATCACCTGCTTGGAACGGACGACACGGCTCGGGATATACTTGCGCGGATAATCTACGGATTCCGACTATCCATTTTGTTTACCCTGGTCGTTACTCTGCTGACGACGGCAATAGGCATCGCGGCCGGGGCCGTGCAAGGATACTTCGGGGGATGGATCGATCTGATTTTCCAGCGCGTCATTGAAATCTGGTCCGCCACGCCTTCGCTCTACATCATCATAATCGTCGCCGCGATCTGGCGCATGAACTTTTGGCTCCTGGTGATATTGATGACGCTGTTCGGCTGGACCGCCCTGGTCGGCGTCGTACGCGCGGAATTCCTTCGCGCCCGCAATTTCGAATATGTTCGCGCCGCCAGAGCGCTGGGAGTCGCGGATTGGAAGATCATGTTCCGGCACGTATTGCCGAACGCCCTGGTCGCGACGGTTACGCTGCTGCCATTCATTACGACCGGAACCATAGGATCGCTCGCGGTGCTTGATTTCCTGGGATTCGGCCTTCCTCGATCAGGTCCTTCTCTCGGCGAGCTGACGCTCCAGGCCAAGCAGAATCTTCAAGCTCCCTGGCTGGGCATAACTGCATTCGTTACATTCGCGGTCATGCTATCCCTGCTCGTGTTCATCTTCGAAGGCGTGCGAGACGCTTTCGATCCTAGAAAGATCTTCCAGTGAGCTCGTTCCTGAAGTGCCGCGACCTTTCCATCGTCTTTCGGCAGGACGGGAAGGAAATTCGCGCCGTCCGCGGCATCGACTTCGATGTCGATCGCGGGGAAACCGTCGCGATCGTAGGCGAATCGGGTTCCGGCAAGTCGGTGACGGCTTTGTCGATCGTGGGGTTGCTTCCCGACAACGCGGCGACCGGCGGTTCCGTTCTGTATCGCGGCAGGGAAATGATCGGCGCGCCGGAAGCCACCCTCCGTAAAACTCGCGGAAACGACATCAGCTTCATTTTCCAGGAGCCGATGACGTCGCTCAATCCGCTGCACACGATAGAAAAGCAGATTCGCGAAAGCTTGTCGCTTCACCAGGGCATCGAAGGCGCCGAGGCGAAATCCATCATTGTCGACTTGCTTCGAAAAACCGGGATCGACAGGGCGGAACATCGCTTGAAGGACTATCCCCACCAGCTTTCCGGCGGGCAGCGACAGCGCATCATGATCGCGATGGCGCTCGCCAACGGCCCGGATCTCCTCATCGCCGACGAGCCTACGACTGCTCTCGACGTAACGATACAGGCTCAAATCCTGGAATTGCTTGCCGAGCTCAAAGAGACGGAAGGAATGGCGCTCCTGTTCATTACTCACGATCTCAACATCGTCAGGAAAATCGCCGACCGGGTATGCGTCATGCAGAACGGGGAAATTGTCGAGCAAGGCCCGAAAGAGAAGATTTTTGCCGAGCCTTCGCATCGCTACACGAAGCTTCTGCTCGATGCCGAACCTTCGGGAAGCCCGCCGCCGCCGCCGGAAAACGGCAAGGTCATTATCGAGACCAAAGATCTTCGAATCTGGTTCCCCGTTCAGCGCGGTTTTATGCGACGCACCGTAGACCACATAAAGGCGGTCAATTCCGCCAGCATTTCAGTGCGGCAAGGCGAAACTCTCGGAATCGTAGGCGAATCGGGATCGGGGAAGACGACGCTGGCGCTGGCGATACTTAGGCTCGTGTCCTCGAAAGGACCGATCATTTTCGCCGGCAAAAACATCCAAGGCCTGAAGTTCCGCGAAATGCGCGAGCTTCGCAGGAATATGCAAGTTGTCTTCCAGGACCCCTACGGCTCTCTTTCGCCCCGCCTTACGATAGAGCAAATCGTCTCGGAAGGACTGGATGTCCATGGCGCTTCCGGTAGCATGGACAAGCGTCAGCAAACGATATCGATTCTTAAGGAGGTCGGCCTCGACCCCGGCATGCTGGAAAGGTATCCGCACGAGTTTTCCGGCGGCCAGCGCCAGCGAATCGCAATCGCGAGGGCCATGATACTGAATCCGAAGCTTGTCGTCCTGGACGAGCCGACCTCCGCGCTCGACATGACCGTTCAAGTTCAGATCATAGATTTGCTGCTCAGCCTCCAGAAAAAGTACAAGCTTGCATACATGTTCATCAGTCACGACTTGCGCGTAGTCAAAGCGCTTTCACACAAGATGATTGTTCTCAACAAAGGGGATATCGTTGAAGCGGGGAACTCCGACGAAATTTTCAACAACCCGCAATCGGACTATACGCGCACGTTGATTAAAGCTGCATTTGGCGAAATCCCCAATTTGTCCGAAAGAGTCGCCTAGCCGTTCGCACGACTCGAATTTTATCGGATTCGGGCGACGGGCGTTTCGCCTGCTTTTCCTGCGACTGGCCGCGCCGGAACGGGCGCAGGCTCATTTGAATACATCGCGCCGCTCCGAATCGCGCTCCAATGGCGCAGTATGAACTTTTGGCTTTCGCCGCCGGACGCCGCGAGCCAGACCATGCCTCGGCCGGCGACCGCAAAGCGGAACACGGCGGACGCGCATTTTTTTTGCCCGAAGCCGGCCTTCGCCGCCCAAATCCCTTTGGACGATTGCCTCTATTCGGCTCCCGCCGCCGAATCCCCCGAACGAACGCGCCGCCGGAGCCGCTCCGCTTCCACCGGATCGAAATTTCGACAGGCGCTGCAAATGCGCCTCTGGCATTTGCAGGTCTGTTCGCCTCGACTTTTGACAAGGCCTGCCCCCTCCCGCAAACGACCCCGATCAGTCGTAGGGCAAGCGAGGCCATTTGGCAGCGTTTTCCGATAAATTCAAAACTGGTCCGGCATGAGTTGTTCCAGTCGATCGAGAATGTCCAAGTGCTGCTTGGTCTTGAGCGGTGCAGTCGAATAGAGTTGATGGCGAGAAAATTCGATCCCTTCTTTCCTTTCCAATCGGAAAAGATTGGGTTTCATGGCAGAAATCTGCGTTTGGTCTGCCGCTAGTGTGAAGCCATAATTCTGAAATTCGACGCCCAAGCCTGAAGATTCCTTAAGAGACTTTTCAATCAATTTGAGTATTTCGGCATACGATTCAAATGGCTGGAAGACATTCCGATCAGTTTCAACTAGCAAGCTGCTATCATACATTTGGCGAACCGTATGTGTTTCAATTATGAAAAGACCATGATCGTTCGTTAGCCACGTAGCAAGATCATCGATAAACGCGTCGATGAAGTCCGTATCTGAGCGTGATGTCACAATGATGCCGTCGTTGTAAACTTCGAATGTCTCTATCGCACTATCTTCGAATAGGCCGTGCCGGAATTCGATCTTTGGTCTTTCCAATTCGGCTATGGTTTGAGGCGCGCTTCCGAAACGGTATCGTTCTGCCACTTTGGCGGCGAAGTATGGGCGGTAAAATTGGCCTTTCGGCCTCGTCGCCTGAAACAATGCCGTAACGCGGCTCATCTCAATTCCAAGCAGTTTCATGACGACCTCTATGATTCTGGTTTGACGCTAGGCGACCGGAATGACGATTCCAAGAGAACTCAATGGCCCTATCGCGCGCGCTGAGTCCCTCTTGTTTTTCGCTGGCCCTGATCGCCGATTGGGCCAACTGGGAACTTTCTGGTTCACTTTGGTATTGGGTTGGTAGGTCTTGGCCCCGATAGTTGCGATTGGCACGGCCTTCTAGAGGTAACAAAATCACGGCAGGTTCAGACTTGGCAATCGCCAGCAAGAGATCGCTTACGGTTTCGAGAGTCCAGTTGCCGGGCGCACCGAACCAGCGCGTGATTTGCTCTGGTCGGCGGCCGATTCGTCGGGCAACCTCGGCCTGTGTCAAATCGCTTTCTGCACGTTGCTTCAGAAACTCCTCGATCACCAGATCGTAAAGGCGATCGCGAAAGCGCTCTCGAAAGTAGGACAGCGTTCCGAGTGGAATTTTGTCACCGTTAAGAACCTCAGATAAGTAAGGCTTTCGAGATGTATTCATCGACGTTGTTCCCCTTTAATGGATCACAGGCGGGAAATATCCGCCTCCAAACGGCCTTACAGCAACACATTTCATTGTGGAACTCTTCCGAATCTGCCCCTCCGAGCTCTTTTCTCCGCCTCCAACGCAACGCCACAAAGCAGTCTCTGCCTGCAAACCTGCCAAAAACCCTGAGTCCTGGTTTCGGAGCGCGACTTCGAATCACCCATACTTCGTTTTCGGCAGGATGCAGCCGGGACAGGTAGGTATTTTGAGGCTTGTGGTGAGGGTGGTTCAGAGAAACAGGAATCACTCCACCTTCAACAAATCTGTCAAAGTCGGCCCAGAGCTTACCGCATCGGAACTCATCCTCTTTGTTTGTCCACGGACCGGTAATATAGTCATGTACGTCTTTGGAAGCATACAAGAATCGGATCATTGGCTCACTCGGCATTCTCGGTTCCACCAGGCACAGCAAGCCTTGTGCAACTGCTTTGCTAAGCATTACACGCATTGACATCTAAGTCAATAGCCTCCTCATATCGCGAAATCAATCGCTCGGCGGCCACAGTTAACCTAATTGGGCTTTCCACAAAAGGCTTCGAAAAGTGCAGTTCATCGCACTGCCTAAAGTATGATCTCGCCACGAAAATGACATCCCTTGAAATCACTCATGATCCTCTCCCGCCGCCGAAACCTCCGAACGAACGCGCCGCCGGAGCCGCTCCGCTTCCACCGGATCGATATTTCGACAGGCGCTGCAAATGCGCCTCCGGCATTTGCAGGTCTGTTCGCCTCGACTTTTGACTAGGCCCGCCCGGGCGGCTTCTATCCGCCGGGACCGTCGATCTCGCACTCGATTTCCCTGGCGACAAGAATTCGGCACGCCGTTTCCGCCTGGGATTTGCTCAAGTTAATGAAGCTGGGCCGGAAAAAATATTTCGTTGCCTCGATGGATTTTTCCACGCCTGGCATTGACCTGTGGACAATCAGCCCGGCTGCAATCAGTTTTTTCTCTGCTTGATAGGATGTAGGGAATTTGCCGACGGTGATACGCCAGTCGCTCTCCCCCGAGGACGGATCGCCGGTTGACGCCGAGCTAGCCGCCAAAGCCGGCGGCCTCGGCAAAGGCACGTGCGACAGGACCGCATTATCGTCGATCGCCTCGCCGTCGGAAACGGCATCTCCGAGTCGCTGGTCGGCATCGTCTTGAATCGAGCCTTGCTCCCCGGAGACGCCGACAGACTCGCCGGCAACTATTCCGGCGTCTTCAAATTCATCGGGTCGCCACATCGGAATCACGGACATCTCGAGCGCAGGCGAGCGAGACGCGTAGATGGGCAAAGCGGGCTTTTTCAGCCGCACGTTTTCTTTAGCCCGCGCAAATCCCTTGTCGAGCAATTCCATTACGTGCTTGGTTCGAGATGCTACGCTTTTACCGCCGAATACTGTCGCGATTACTCGAACGCGTCCCCTCTTTGCAGAGGCAACGAGATTGTAGCCGGCAGCCCGGGTATACCCGGTCTTGATTCCGTCGGCTCCCCTGTAGCCGTTCAGGAGCCGCCTATTCGTGTTCCTAACGGTCTTTAAGCCGGCAAAAGTCGATGGCCGCGAGTACATGTTGTAATAGTCGTTGAAATCGTAAATCAGGTGCCGGCCTAGGATGGTCATGTCGCGCGCAGACGACAAATGACCGTTTTGGGTCAATCCATGGGCATTCTTGAAATTCGTATGGGTCATGCCCATCGCCTTCGCAGTCCTGTTCATTCTCCGGGCGAATGCTTCGACGCTCCCGGAAACCGCTTCTGCGATTGCCGTGGCCGCATCGTTGGCTGACCTCACGACCGCGGCTCGAAGCAGATAGCGAAACTTGATCCTGGAACCTGGTCGCAGTCCAAGCTTGGATGGAGGCTCCGATGCGGCCCGGCGCGATATCCTGAATTTGTCGTCCAAGCCGATTTCGCCGTTTTCAACGGCCTCGAACGCGACGTACATCGTCATCATTTTTGTAAGCGACGCCGGGTGAAGCCTTGCATTCGCATTCCGAGAAAACAATACTTCCCCGTTTCTCGCATCGACAACCATAGCAGCGTAGGTGGCCGCACCTGCCGCCGCAGCCTGCCAAACTGCGGCCGCGGCCGCGATCGCCAACGCGATTAAAACATTCGAAAAGTTCACGCGCACAATCTGGGAAGTCACTAAACTGCACCTCGTTTGTCCTTCCGCAATCTTGGCGCTGCGGTTGAATTGCGTGTTATGCTGGCGCTAGGCCTTATCAGAAATTCTAGCAAAAACCAATCGTCCGCGCAATAAATTACTTGGCGCGCGTTTTTGGAACTGGAAATCCGTTCAGTTTGTGGCCTTTTTCAACCGACGAGCTCCGCCTGAGCGGTCCGTTTCCTAATGGGACAATCTTTCCGCGACCAGATCCGACAACTGCCGGATACACGGCAATTGTATGAAACGGGGCGAATTGGAAGGAATTTCCGCGCGCTCGTAGTCCCAGGTCAGTTCGCGCGGAACGAATACGGCCCAGCCGCCAGCTCGCAGCGCCGGCAGAATGTCGGGCTTCAAGGAGTTTCCGACCATCATGGCAGGGTCCGCGGAAGGGCCATAGGAATTGAAAATTCCGCCGTACGCTTCCGAGGTCTTGCCGCTGGCGATTTCTATCCCGTCGAATCATTCGCGAAGCCCCGATTGCGCTAGCTTGCATTCCTGATCGAATAGGTCGCCCTTCGTTAAAAGCGGGAGCCGAACGCTACCCGCCAATTTTTCAATGGCCTCCCGCGCGCCGGGAATCAGTTCCGCCAAAGCGTATCGTCCGCATCCAGCCCGACGGCCTCAAGTTTCGGACGACGCGGCTTCCTGCCGCTGTCGGGACTAAATTTTACCATTGCCGCCTCTTATCCGGCAATCGGCGAATTCCCGTGCAATGACTCCGGCATAATTCCAAAACTGGAACGCCCGATGTTTCTCGATCGCATCGCCCATTTCCAGTTGGCCGAATTCGATTCGGCCGATGCCGCGATAGAGGAGAATCATTTAGGCGCCGACTTCCAAAATGCGAAGCCTCTGAGATGAACCGGCATAGGAATCTAGGAGCCAAGTCTTTTCTCAAATGAAATTCCCATATATAATCCCGGCAGCGGAAAAGAGGACGGATGGTTGATATTGACGGGCTGGATCGAGCTAGCGAGTCGCGGCGGCAGTCGACCGGAGGATGACGGCAGCGGCGGGGATGCCGCCGTATTGACGAAACCGAGTACGAAATCCGAGCGCCCGCCGATGTACAAAGTCATCCTGATCAATGACGACTATACGCCGATGGAGTTCGTTGTTTATGTCTTGCAAAGGTTTTTTTCTATGCCCAGCGATAGCGCGGTGCAGCTTATGCTTGAGGTTCACCAGACCGGGAGCGCGGTCGTAGGCGTATTTGCCCGCGAAATTGCTGAAACCAAGGTGAAGCAAGTTTCGGATCTCGCTCGCGCAAATGAGCATCCGCTGCTCTGCACTATGGAAAAGGAATAGAGCCGAGGATGCCGGCAGTTCTCATGGCGAAGCCGATTTCGACAAGCCGGGCGCGCATGCCCCCTTTTCCTGGCAGAGATCGCTCGCGCGCAATATAAATTGCGAGGTCAGAAGTGGCCTCGTTAATTCCGGAAAAGCTCAGCAATGTCATTTTCAATTGATGGACGAACCGCAATCGTAACCGGAGCCGCCGCCGGCGTCGGACTTTCGGTAGCCCGCCACTTTCTTGACCAGGGCGCCAACGTCGTATTCGCGGATATCGACGAGAAAAGGCTAAAATCTGAACTTGGCAAGAAGCAAAAAAACGCAATTTGGTTTACCGGAGATTTTCGAGAAAAGCTGGCTAGGAAAAACCTGCTTTCGGCAACGATTGAAGAATTCGAACGCATCGATATTCTTGTCAACGCTAGCAGGCAATGCCTGGAAGGAGATGCGCTCGAACAGGGCGCGGAAACGCTGGAGACGATGCTGCAGCAGAATTTCATCCAGCACTACGGGCTATGCAAGACTATAGCCAATCAATTCATTCTGCAGGCCGGCGAAGAGGAGTCCGAGCGGACTACGAACGGCGCAATCATTAATGTTTCGACGATATCCGCCCTCCGGTCGCATCCAAGGTCCCTAGCCTATTCGGTAAGCTGCGCGGCGCTGAACCAATTTACGAAATCGTTCGCCGTCGCGCTGGCGAAGCATCGAATTCGAGTTAACGCGATCGCATTCGGTTCCATATTGAGTTCCAGTCTTCAAAAGGCCATGGCGGACGAGCCTGCGCTTCGAGATAGAATTCTACAAGGCACGCCTCTCGGCCGAATTGCCGATGTCGACGATGTCGCGGAGGCGGTTCATTTCCTAGCTTCGCAAGGAGCAAGTTTCATTACCGGGCAAGTGCTGACTATCGACGGCGGGCGCTCGATTCTTGATTCTGTGGATTCGCCGATCTTCTAGTCCGCAATTCCCTGCCTGCTGAATTTGAGCGAATTCCCGCAGAGCCACAGCTGCATCGGCGGCGGCGCTTGGCTCGGGAGGCCGGCCGCGCAGCGACGTGGCGGTTTGAGTCCGGCGTTATCATTGGCCAGCCCGTTTCGCGGAAAAATCCTGATGCAGGGGTCGGCTCGGCACCCGTTCCAGATGGTCCGAATATTCCGCTGACAGGGCGCGGTTTCATTCGAATTCCCTTTGCCCTAACCGGGTTCTCCCCGGCCTTCGAAAATTCGGAATGCAAGTCCCGGCCAGGACTTCCGCCAATTTGCCCGCTGGAAAACCGGCGATTTTCCTAGCGATATTCAAGAAGCCAAAAAACGCCGCTTGAATTCGAAAGCTCCCGAATCTACTCCTAGGCATGCGCATGCAGAATTGTCCGTAACAAATAATTGAAGAGCGTCACGATGGACGAATCCGCCTTCGGAAGCCGCGACCGGCGCGGGCACTGGAAGCCTTTCAAAAGAATCAGCTACGCGCCGCTGTTCGTATGGCCGTTTCGTCCCCTACCCTTTTTGAAATGGCTTTTCGGCATGCAGGGATACATTTTTTCGTGGAATTTGCTGTTTGCTTCGCTGAGCGTTGTCCTATGGCTGTTCCTGACGCCCTCCATGGAAACCATGTCTACATTGAGCGTCGGCTGGATCGCCTTCATTTTTGGCCGCAACGCGGTTTTGATGCTAGCATGGTTCGGCGCATTTCATATCAGGCTGTACGTTAAGCGAACGCAAGGCGGCCAGTTCAAATACAATCCGAACTGGCAAACCCAAAAAAGCGCCTCTCATTTATTTGGCAGCCAGACAGTCGACAACCTGATTTGGTGTTTCGGCAGCGGACTGCCGATCTGGACGGCATACGAAGTCGCGACTCTTTGGATGATCGCGAACGGATATATTCCGTATCTGGATTTCGAAGAAAGCCCTGTCGCATTCGCTGCGCTGATTCTCCTGATACCGATGATGCGCGAGTTTCATTTCTACTGCATCCACAGGTTAATTCACTGGCCGCCGCTCTACAGGACCGTGCACAAGGTTCACCACGCGAACGTAAATCCGGGGCCGTGGTCGGGACTTTCCATGCACCCGGTGGAGCATTTGCTGTATTTCTCCAGCGTCTTCGTGCATTGGATTATTCCGTCACATCCTATTCATGCTCTAAATCAGCTTGTCCACGCGGGGCTATCGCCCGGACCCGACCACACGGGATTCGATAAAATCGTTTTTTCCGAGAAAAGCGCCATCGACACGCACTGCTTCGCCCACTATTTGCACCACAAATACTTCGAAGTGAACTATGCCGACGGAATTATTCCGCTCGACAAGTGGTTCGGAACCTTTCACGACGGCTCGGACGAAGCCGAGAAAGCGATGAATGCCCGCCTGAAGAAGCGCGCCGCGCGAATGGCGGCCAGTCGAACCTGAAGCGCACTTTCGACATGCGCCGGGTTCAGGCAATTCCGCAAAAGCCTGGGAACAGCTCCAATCCAACGGCCGATTCGCCGCTCAGGCTCCTGGAGCGAACTGCTGAATTCGCTCAGCGGGCTTGCGGCTGGGCGGCATTGCACAGACCTCGCCGAAAAAACCCACGGGGATTACCGAATCAATTCCGGCCTAAATCGAGCCCGGCGCGGGCATTCGCCAAGATCTACTCCGACGACGGTTCTTTTTTTTCAAGAGACGTCAATGTAAATGTCTCCAGACCGGACAAGTTCGAAGGCAATTTTGTATCCGTTTCCGGCTTAAGCGATTCTTTGGTCCCCATAAGCGACTTTCCGGAATCTGAATCTTTCGAGTCACGCTCCTTGGCTTTTCTTTCGGCTGCGGTCCTTACCGCTTCATCCAAATCGATTTGCTTGCAAAGCCCGAGCGCAACCGGATCCGTCGGCTGGATGCTAGAGATATTCCAGTGCGTGCGGTTGCGAATGGCGTCGATCGTAGGTTTTGTTGTTCCAATCAGCTTCGTAATCTGAGTAGTGCTTAGTTCGGGATGATATTTGACGAGCCAGGAAATTGCAGCAGGCCTGTCCTGACGCTTGGAAAGCGGCGTATACCTCGGACCCCGCTTCCCCTTCGGACGCTCCGCATTGGGATTAGGCTTCAGTTTCAGCCGATATTCCGGGTCGGCCTGCCCGATATCGAGTTCCGATGCTTCAAGCTGATTGTTGGCGACGGGATCGAATCCGCGTATCCCGACAGCCACTTCTCCGTCGGCAATGCCTTGAACCTCCAGCAAATGAAGGCCGCAAAAATGGGCGATTTGATCAAATGTCAATGTTGTGTTGTCAACCAGCCAAACCGCCGTAGCTTTCGCCATTATAGGCTTACCCATCGCAAATTAATCCTTTCCTAATTCTGTCGGCCATCCGAAATCTCGCGAACCATTTGCCGGAGTGCCTGAGTACCAATCCTGCTTATTGCAATTTCAGCCGCAAAAAAACCCGCAGCCGAGTTGCGAATCCGCAACGACGAAAAATTCCAAGAGCAATAGACTTTTACGGCAATCTATCGCGCTGTCCCTGGAACAATATCCCGTTGGCAGCCTGCGTTCGCGCCGCGGCTACCGGATAGCAAGCAATATTTTGCCAACATGGCTAGAACTTTCCATGCGTCGGTGTGCATCCGCCGCCGATTCTAGCGGGAACGTCTTGTCCAGAATCGGCCGAACTCGGCCGTTTTCCAGGAGCGGCCAAATCCTATTTCCAAGAGCATCCGCGATTCTCGACTTGGCCAAATCCGACTGGGGTCTCAGCGTGCTTCCCGTCACTGTAAGTCGCCTTGTCATGATTTGCGCGAAATTGATTTCCGCCTTGGGACCCTTCAAAAACGCGATCTGCACCAATCTTCCGCCTATTGCCAAAGACCTGATGTTGCGAGCTATGTAGTCTCCGCCAACCATATCGAGAATCAAATCGACCCCCCGCCCGTTCGTCGCGTTTTTTACCTCTTCCACGAAATCGGATTCCCGATAATTTATTGCCAGCTCGGCTCCCAAGTTCCTGCAGACTTCGCACTTTTTCGACGAGCCGGCGGTCGCGAAAACCCGTGCTCCGAAGGTCGACGCCAATTGTATCGCGGTCGTGCCGATGCCGGAAGAGCCGCCATGGACGAGAAATACCTCCCCTCCCGACAATCCGCCTCGTTCGAACACATTTGTCCAAACCGTAAAATACGTTTCGCATATGGCGGCTGCCTCTTCCATGGAAAAACCTGCAGGAATCGGAAGGGCGTGGTCTTCATGCGTTCGCGAATACTCCGCATAGCCGCCGCCGGGCAGCAGCGCCGTAACTTTGTCGCCCACCTTCCACTTTGAGCATTCCGGACCGACCGCGGCAACCTCGCCTGCCGATTCCAGCCCCGGCAAGTCGGATGCGCCAGGCGGAGGAGCATAGGAACCGGCCCGCTGCAATACATCCGGCCTGTTTATTCCCGCCGCAGCGTTGCGAATCAGAATTTGACGCGGGCCCAAGTTTGGAACGGGCCTGCTAGACACCTTAAGTACTTCCGGACCTCCCGGTCGCTCGATCTTAATTACCCGCATTGAAGGCGGCGAATCGTTCATCGCGAATTCTCTTTTAGGCTGCCTGGAAAATCTTCGACCGGCGAACGAGGAGCTTTAATGGCTCCGAGCAATCGACCGCAACCCTTCTCGCGCATAAATTCGCCCAGACGGCTTGATTTAATTTTTGACTTGGCCTTCTCGAATTGCATGACATCGCCGATTCGCCTGTCCACAAAAGCACTTGTTTCGGCATGGGAGTCGCTAAAGTCCCGAATCCAGATCAGCAAAGCGGAGGCGTACACCGTCGACAGGATCGCTCGCTTCGAATACCAGTTGAAGTCGTCCGACGTATCGCCCAATGCGGTCCAGATTCGATCCGCCGTGCCCCACACCAATCGCGCGCCTTCGGGAGCCAGATGCGGAAGCGAATACAGAGCAACGCCGCGGCGAACAGCATCCTTGCAGTCTTCAACGACTTCAAACCTCGCCATTATGGCGGCAGCGACTTTTTCACTGTAGCGGTAGCCGGAAAGATCGCGCTCGTCCAGCAGGCGCTGCATGTCGTCGTCCGCCCGGCGATGAAAAGCGGCGGCCAAATCCAAATGCCCCCTCGGACACGCAGCGCGCGCAAGCAGCGGGTCTAATCGGCAGCTCTCGACCGCGCTCGAGAAAACTTCTTCGCACCAACCGTAAAACGCCACATCGGGAAGCGCCTCCGACAATATGCGGAGTTTCATCGAATGCATGCTTTCGCAATTTGCGCTATTTGATTTGTCCATTGCATCCTCTTTTACAATGATTCTTGCCGGGACGCTGCAATTTTCCAACTCAAAAATTCGAGAGTCGTCAATAATCCTTAATTCCAAATCAATTTATTGCAAACCATGGAAATTTACAGCGGATCGGGCCTTGGATTCTGAATCGCCGCGCCGGGCCGATGGACAGCCGGCAACCTCCGCCTGTCGATGGCGAATTCCGGCACGCTCGCCTTCGCGGCTGTTTCTGCAGTTTCCGCCCTTCCCGCCGACGCGGAAGCAACTCGAGTCCTGGCGGGGAAGACCTAGCGCCGCGAATTCTCTTTGCGAGTTCTGCGATGCTCGCATGCCGGGCTAACCGAGTCAATGAGCGCCGTCGCCCGCGACGCCGGCAAACGCTGCGGTCGCTAAGCCCATCTCTACCTCCGGGCGAGGATGCGCGGCGCCTGTCCAGCCGCATTAGGATGTCCGACCGGGCCGGACGCATTCACCGGCCTGCATGCAGAGATCCGATTGCTCGAAATTGTCGCTTCAAATCGAATCTCGCAGATGGAACGGCGCCGAAGGTGCGGTAGTGAACCGCATCCCGTCGCGAATAAAATCGTGACTCGCTCTTCCGGCCGGGTTTTCCGCGCCCTTTAAGGACGCAGCCCAAATTTGTTTAACGTCAATTTTTTTCACGAAAAGCGGAACCGGAAGCGGGTGGACAGTGGATGGAACGAAGGCGGCAAGGTTCGTCAAGTGCCGCTTGAGGAATTGCGCTCAGGGCTGACTACCTTGACTTCCGCGACCAGAAACTTTGCCTCTCCGGCCACAATCCTCTTCCTTTATGATGCTCTGACAATGAACCTGCCATCATGGACTTCGCCTTTTACGTATTCATTTTTACCGGCATAAACGAGGAGCATATGTATGGGAATTACATACGTGACTCAACATCGGTGCAACCGCTCGCCAATCTCTAGAAATTGCCAAACTCACCGTGGCCGACCCATGCCGGGGCTCCCGCGAGAGCGGGAATCTTCTTTTCCTCCACAACGCAAAAATTTGGGACTGCGCTGCAAGAATTCGTTATGCATCAAAGTAAAGGGGTCTATAAAAAAATGGGGACCTGTCCCACGCTCCGCGGGCGAAGAAAGCGCGTCAAGGGGAATCAAACGTATTTTTTTATAAATGCGGTAGCCATGCTAACGACGGCACCGCTGAGGGCGAAGTTTTTAACATCTGCAATTTGGTCTTCTGAAAGCCAAAATCAGGCAGCCGGCGCGAGATAATGGTATGAAAGCGCGAAAATAGTGGCGGCAACAACCAGAAAAACGAGGACAACTAGAGAGCGGACGCACAAGGAAATTACGTTTCTAGTTATCCTGTCCCTGCCGTGATCATCGACGGCTCGCTGCTCGACGATGGCTGAAAGCCTTTTTTCTTCCTTCTTGTCATCGTCCGTAGCCGCCACATCCCGCAATGCTGTAAGTAAATCAATTTCCTTCCGACTTACCAAACCTCTCCATGAATTCCTCGATTATGTGCTCGTTGGGAATCGGGATGTTTTTAACTCCTGGAATATAGTTTTTTGCCCATGCCCCATTTTCCCAATGCGTTATCGCCAATAGGCGAGCAGTGTTGTCGCCAAGTTTTTCTACAGTCTCGTCCACTAGGGCAGATGCCCGCTCAGCGCGAACGGGCTGAATAGGGGAGAAGGCGTCCTCCCTTACATAGCTTGAACCAAAATGCCGCAGGGCTCGGTATAATTGAGGATGAACGGGCCCTAAATCCCACGCTTCGAATTGGCCGAACACGAGAGGTTTATCGTACTGCCCCAAATGCATCATGTGGGCGATGTAGCAAAGTTTTTGCAGCGCAAGGTTGCTAAGTCTCCAACCGGACCTCTCTCCCATGCGCCTTGCAACCGCAAGAACTGATACCGCCACTTTATTCCTTATCCAGGTTAGGGCAATTATTCCAAGTATAGCGATGGAATTCGGAAAAGTAAGAAAAATCTTGGGGGTCAGGTGCCGACCGAATGCTCATTCACGTGGCTAAGCTGAATGAAATGCCAATGAGAATCATGGAGAGTACGAGAAATATAATCGGAAGTCCGGTTTCGACAGTTGTGAGTTTCCAGTAGCGGCTTAGCTTCCTTCCCTCATCCAAGAGTTCCCATTCCCGTTTGAAGAATGGATAGGCCAGTTTTTCTTCAAGTTCGTGCAATGCAGCAAATTTTCCGGTATTAAGCTGGCGATACGAGCGAATTACAATGAACCAGGATATGGATAGCGCTGCGCCGATTATGCCAGCGGCTAGAAACACGATGGCCATTGGAAAATCTTTGACACCAAACCGGACGAATACACCGAGGAACAAAGCTAGTCCCACAAGCAGGCTGACATAGATGCGGTTTGCCCCCTCTCGTCTCTGACTTACCCTATCGGCGAGTTCTGCGTGGAGCTTATATATCTCCAATAGTTCCTTCCGCGTCGGGTCGCTCAATTTGCCAGTTCCCTAATCGCCTTTACAACGGAATCTTTGTTACACCGAACGATCCGATCAGCTGCCTGCTTAACGCGTAACGATGTTCTTTGACTCGCCCAGGGATCGACCGCGACGATGGGCTTGCGATTCGTGAAGCCAGCCTGAGCCAAATCGATCTCAATGTTGATCCATTGGCTGTAAGTGGCGTAAACCCCGCTAGGATAAGGACGATACCGCAACGGCTCATCTTTCTCTTGATCGCAGCTTTGAGTGCGGGGACCGATCGGGCATTATGGATAGGGTCGTCTTTAGGGACCGAATTGTTTTGGAATTCGAAGTAAGGGTGTGCATTTAATAACCCGACCAGTTTGCCATACGAATCTGAATAAGTCTAGGAATGGCTGATGAACAGATTGTGTGTTCTCATGAACTTAGGCTCTCCCGATATGCGTTGAGCTGTGCCTGGTGCGAAAGAGTTGGAGTCCCATCATTTACCGATGCGTTACGACAACTGGCCGATAGGGAACAAGGATCGTTCAGCGGTCGCACCTTGGGCGTCGAGTTGGCGCCGTGGCAGTCTGTGTTGGTACGATTGGGGGGCACGGTGCTGATCCTATGTGGTAGCCGACGATTTTGACATCTAGGGTTACCTCCGGGCAGACACTCAAGACATACTCGCACGGCTTTTCCCCGTCAAGGCACACGAAGCTGATCTCATCACTTAAGCCTTTACATCCGCATGCGCAGGGAGTGATTCCTTTCACCCAGGGTGGTGGTGGCGTTGAGTGCCAGCGGCAGGGCAGTGACAACGAGTTGGTCTAGGCCCGCGAGTCTAGTTCGGTGTTGCACTCTCCCCATCCTTTAGGCTGGACGTGTTGGGTCACAAACAGATCAGGGCGAAGACATACTATGAAGGTCGGACCAATACAATGTCATGTCGAGCCTGACAGGACAACCGAAACTAGGTCGCAGGTGACGGAACCTTCCTTCCGCCATGCCACGTAGAGGGGCGTCGGCGAGTTCGTGAGCCTCGGCGAAAGCTTGGAAGCCTGGAAGATGCCGAAAGTTTGGAGGTCACCGTGCGCGCCCTGGGCTCAGACAGCGGAATGCGGCATATCGGCCGACAACAGGCGAGTGGATGACGTGCCGAGGTCCCGGAGGCAGCGAATCCACGCTGCTCGCGGGACCGCTTCGATCATGGTAGCCCTTGCCAAGAGAGCTTGAGCGTCCGTTGAGGATCATGTCGAGATTGCAGGGTGTCATGCAAAGTCCTAAGCGATCAGCTATGCGGTGACACCGCAGTCGTCGGCAAGCAACCCCCGCACTATGGAATAAACCGGACCTGGGCAGCCTGCATTCGCTACCTGGCAGCGGCAGAGGGACTAGGACCGCAATACGAAGTGGCACTGCATTGGAGAGACGCAGAAATGGCTAGAAACAAGATTGTGTCCATTGCATTCGCAATTGAGAAGACGAATGGGCAAGAGATCATCTAAAGGGACAATCTTTAAACACGCTTTCACAATTCGAATACACATATATGTCCGTGAAACAGGCTTGCGACAGAGATTGGAAAGAACGAGTTCGCACGCGAATTCGGCGATCGGATGGCGCAATCGTCACTGTCGGCAAGAATTCACTTTCGCCTTCGGGACAAAAGCGGGAAATTTAGTGCGCGAATGAAGAAACTATTGTTCTGCCCGAAACCGCATGCAGGGCTGGCATCGAATCACGACGACCCTGCGCAAGGCCGACGGCGCGCTGGCGGTGAACCGCCAGGATGCGAGGCTCGGCACCGAGCAGGCAATGATATCCGTGGCGGCGGGAGCCAAGCCCGGACTACATCGCAGAAGATGCGAGCTCGAAGGCTGACCTGGTCCCCAACCTTCACAAAATTTTCGAAAATTCAAGAGGAACTGAATTTCCGTCGGTTTTTTATTCCTTTGAAACAACCGGTTGCAAGAATTCTGGCACTACAAACTGCCAACTTGGGCTAGACCGCGAAGCGGCGACAACCGCCGCAAAATCGCCGAAAAAACCGTCGAAGGAAATCCGACTGAATTAGTCGAGATTGAAACTGCAAGCTTCGGCGGGAAAAAAGTGGGGGTTTTCGGCCAAGCGCTAAATTTGATCGAGCGAAGCTCCATGCTTCATGTCCGGATGGACAACGAGCTGAAGTACAAGGCGACCGAGACGCTTGCCGCCATGGGATTGTCGGCTTCAACGGCCGTGCGCTTGTTGTTTCACCGTATCGTGGCCGATCAGGCGTTTCCGCTGGAACTCAAGGTGCCGAATGCCGAAACGCAGGCGGCCATGGCGGAATCGGAAGAGGTCCTGAAGAGCGGCGAATCGCGCTTTGCTACAGCCGACGAAATGTTTGCGGAACTTGAGAAGACCGGCCGAGGGCAAGCGAACCGGAATGCCGCGTGGGTACGAGTTCACCAGATCTTTCGAAAAGGACTGGGAAAGGCTGTCGCGGTCCGGGCGTTACGACATGAAGCGTCTGGAGAGTGCTATGCTCCGCTTGAACCGGAATGAAAAGACCGTGCCTTGAAAGGCGAATGGTCGAATTGCCGCGAATGCCATGTCGGCGGAGACAGTCTGCTAATCTACCGGCTCGATGAAACGGCCGGTTCCAGCGGAACTGTCGTTTTCGTTCGCGCCGGCGCTCATAGCGAAATCCTATTAATGAGCAGTTGCAATTATGCGCGCGGTGCTGTTAAAGCTAAATGCTTCGAGACGGTGGGTTTGGCTTGACATAGAAAGGATATGGCAGCGCATGCAAGTTCAAGTACGTGACAATAATGTCGACCAGGCACTTAGGGTGCTGAAAAAAAAGCTGCAGCGCGAAGGCGTTTTTCGCGAAATGAAACTACGTCAGCATTACGAAAAGCCCTCCGAACGAAAAGCTCGCGAAAAAGCGGAGGCGATTCGACGCGCAAGAAAGCTCGCTCGCAAAAAAGCTCAGCGTGAAGGCATGCTTTAGAATTCATTTAAAGTTCGTTCTGCTGTTCCGACCGGCCTGACAGTAACCTCTCGGCTATCGAAAATCGCAAAAAAAATCGCGCCTAGCTAATTTCCAGGCCGGGATGCTGCCCAACGCGAGCCGGAAACGCCCGGATGCGAAGGAAAGCCAATCTCCATTAGGCTTGGGCGCATCCGCAAAATTTAGGATCGGCCGCGCGCGAGGCGGGTGGAAACCGAGCAATGCTCCCAGTCCCGCATTTCCGAACTCAAGCCCTGCTGCACCAAAATCTGCAATCCGACACATCGGCCAACGAATTAGGCCCGAACACGCCTAGCTGTTGAAAACGGCCAGAAATATCAAAACCAGGATTGAAACAATGCAGACCCATAGGGCGAATTTCAGGAATCGGGCATAAACTTTTTCGTGATACGAGATATCCATCGAGCCGTGCCTATAGTCGCCCATTTGATGCCTCCTCTTTCGACATTTACTCGGATCTGCGCTTGCAGCCGCCAGACTTTCTTCCGTTTGGATTTATGCCCGAGAATCATCTTTTCCGCAATCGCGCATTTGCGTAGCCGCCCGGCGATTCGGGCAAGCGCCGGATTCTATTTCATCGACCAAAGCCATGCGCCGTCTTTGCGCCGAGAACGCTCGACTTCATTCCTGGCTAAAAGGTAGTTCAGGTGAGCCATGGATTCGGCTAGCGCCAAGCCGACCTCCCCTTCGCCGATGCTCCTTCTAAACAATGGCTGGAAGCAATCGATGGCAGTGGAGGGCGTCCGCAAGAACGTTCGCAGCCTATCGAGCGCGCCGCGGTGATTCTCTATCAATTGCTCGATTCTTGATGGAAGACCGACATAGGGAAGCTTATGGCCAGGCAGCACGGCCTGGTCCGGGCGAGCGATCCCGGCGAAATTCCTGCACGATTCAAGCCACTCGTCCAGCGGGTTGGCATCGGGCTCGGTCGCGTAGACGCCGATGTTCGGCGAAATGTCCGCAAGAAACTGATCGCCTCCCAATACCAGCGGCGATTCCCGGCACCAGAAAGTTGCATGGTCGGGCGCATGGCCGTCGCCGACCACGACCCGCCAGGAAAAACGGCCGATTCGAATGACGTCCCGATCGCGAATTCGTTTGTAGCCGAGCGGTATGGGCGCGACGACATCTGAAAAATTGAAGGGCCGGTTCCTAGAGCGATATTGCAAAGAGGCTTCATCCATTCCCGCGGATCGATAGAATTCCAGCGATTCGGCCGTTGGAAGCTCCTGCTCGTCAAGAATTAGCATTCTCGCCATAAGCCAGGTCGTGCGAGTGGACCAGATCTCCGCGCCGTGCTCCGCTGCAAACCAGCCCGCCAGCCCGACATGATCCGGATGATAGTGAGTTAGAATCACTCTGTGAATCGGCGCGCAACGCATTGGGCCGAGCAATGCCTTGGTCCAGATCGCGCGGGACCTGCGCGTATCCAGACCCGTATCGACCAAGGTGAAGCCGCCATTGTCTTCGATCGCGAACACGTTGACGTGGTCGAGAGGCATTGGAAGCGGAAATCGCAGCCAGAAAACGCCCTCCGCGACTTCGAGCATTTCGCCCTCCTGCGGCACGCGGTCCAGCAGGGGCCGAATCACCGATTTTTCGGTTCCGGACATGCGCCTATCCGGCCAGCGTTTCCGGAGTAACGCGCCGGAGTTTGGCCGCCCCCTCCATCGCCGCATCGCAGTGGCCGTAAACCTCGGGAAGCACTCGTCCCAAATAGAATTCCGCAAGGGCGGTTCTCGGGCCAAGTCGCCGCTCGCCGAGCGAAGCCAGCAAATGGAATTTCCCGCCGAGCAGAATGGCGAATGCGCGCATGAAGGAAGTCGCTCCTGCGAACCGGTCATCCATATCCCGCCTATCCAGCATCCAACGCAGAGCCTCGGAAACTCTTGCATCCGCTCGATGGAGATTTTTGGCCAATTCGGATCGCCCGAGCGAATCCGCCGTGCGAATCGCAGATTTGATTTCTTCTGAAATCGTCGCGGCTTCCTCGCCGCCGTCGGCAAGCTTGCGTCCTGTAAAATCCATGGCCTGGATTCCATTGGTTCCTTCGTAAATCGCCGTCACGAAGACATCTCGAAGAAACTGGGTCGCGCCGGTTTGCTCTATGTAGCCGATGCCGCCGTGAACATGGATTCCCATCGCAGCCACGTCGATTCCGGTCTGCGTTCCGAATGCTTTGGCGATCGGCGTCAAAAACGCGGCTCGAGACGCCCACTTCCTCTCGCCGGTCGACTTTTTCAAATCGGCGGCAAACGCGCAGGAAGCGCAAATGGCGCGCGCCGCGAATACCCGGGATTTCATGTCGGCAAGCATTCGAAGAACATCGGCATGTTCGATTATCGCGCCTGAACCGTTCCCGACCGGAGTCAGTCCCTGCCTGCGAACGGACGCGTATTCGAACGCTTGCTGAAAAGCCGCCTCGGCTGCGCCGACACCTTCGCATCCCACGCCCAGCCTAACATTGTTCATCATGGTGAACATGGCTCGCATGCCCTCGCTGGGCCGACCGACAAGCCACCCGACAGCGCCGTCGTACTGAAGCTCCACGGTCGGCGAGCCGTGGAGGCCGAGTTTTTCCTCGAGCCGAGCCGCGCGAATGCGGTTTGCATTGCCGAGTTCGCCGCTCTCGGAAGGAAGGAACTTGGGCACGAGAAACATTGAAATCCCCTTGGTGCCCTCTTGCGATCCAGGAAGTCGCGCCAATACCAGGTGGCAAACATTTGACGTAATGTCGCCGTCGCCCCAGCTGATGAATATCTTCCGGCCGTAAATCTTGTAGGTGCCGTCCGATACTTCCTCCGCCCGCGCCTTCAGCGCGCCGACATCGGATCCCGCATCGGGCTCCGATAGATTCATCGTGCCGTGCCATTCGCCTGACACGAGCTTGGGCAAAAACACCCGCTTGATCCAAGGATCGGCATGATTCTCCAGCGCCAGTATCTGCCCTTGCGAAAGCAGCGGCGCCAGGGCCAGGGATAGGCATGATCCGTTCAGCATTTCATTTACGGCGTTCTGAATCGACAGCGGCATGCCCATGCCGCCATATTGCGGATCCGCGGCCAGACCGATCAGACCCGCTTCGCCAATTGTCCGAAAGCCGTCGGCGAACCCCGGCGAGCATCTGACGACGCCGTTTTCGATTACTGCCGGCTGGAGGTCGCCCGTCCTTTGAAGTGGCGCGATTTCGTTGTCGATCAGTTTGCCCGCCGCATCCAGGATTTCCTTGCAGGTCTCCATATCCGAATCGTGGAACAATTCGGTCTCCGCCAGCCGGCTGAACCCGACGATATTCTCGAATATAAACTTGTAATCCTCGACAGGAGATCTATACGGCATCGTTGCCTGTCCTTTTCCAAATCGACCTAAAGCTGGCAAAATTCACGCTTGTTGCGCAGCAAGCGCCGGTTCCTGTAATAGTAGCATCGAATTCCCAGCAAAAGCCCCGGAAGTGCAAAGAGTTGGATACCAGGATTCTAGCGTGCGACGCCTCGGGCATTGCCCGCGCGGCGGAATTGTTGAAATCAGGGAGTCTCGTCGCGATTCCGACAGAGACCGTATACGGCCTCGCAGCGGATGCGCGCAGCGACAAAGCCGTCCAAAAAATCTACGACGCGAAGAAGCGCCCTTCCGCGAATCCCTTGATCCTGCATCTGGCGTCGATATCGGATCTGTCGAAATACGCGGTCGCCAGCGAATGGGCCATGGGCCTGGCGCGGCGCTTCTGGCCGGGACCGCTTACTATGGTACTGCCGGCCAAGAAGAATTCCGGCATATCCCGGCTGGCAACCGCGGGGCACCCGACTGTCGCGCTGCGCGTTCCCGACCATGGCGCGGCGCGAGAGATTCTAGCCGAATTCGGCGGCCCGGCGGCCGCGCCGTCCGCAAATATCTCCGGTCGCGTCAGCCCGACCGAATCCTCCCACGTTCTCGAAGATCTTCGCGGAAGAATCGATGCCGTGGTCGACGGCGGATCCTGCGCGGCGGGCATCGAATCGACCATTCTGGCGATAGCGGGCGATTCGATACGGATGCTGCGTCCCGGCGCGATCGCGGCGGAGGAAATAGAATCGGCAATTGACGGCGAAATCCAGCTTTGCCCCGATAGCGGCGCGCCGCCGTCTCCCGGTCGCGGATTCGCGCACTATGCTCCGGAATCCCGTGTCAGGATAAATGTCGAGCGACCTCGGAACGGCGAACTGTGGCTTGGCTTCGGCCCTCGGGCCGAAGGCGCTCTGATGAACCTGTCGGAAACCGGCAGCCTAAAGGAAGCCGCATCGAACCTTTTCAAAATGATGCGGACCATCGACAATGCGGCAATTGCATGCGGCGCGTCCGCGATAGCGGTCTCCAGGATTCCCGAATCGGGACTCGGACGCGCGATTAACGACCGATTGAAGCGCGCCGCCGACGGACGACAAACGTGAAGCATGTTCGGTTGTTCCGGCTAGGGCTAGGCTCGCCCGCCTACGGATGAAAGCATGCTGGGCGCTATGCCTAGCGACTTCACCGCCGCATTCCACAATTCTACCGAACCGGTACCGAATACGATGTCGGGATTGCCCTCGCAAACGAGCCAGGAATTCTGCTGGATTTCGTTTTCGAGTTGTCCCGGGCTCCAGCCGGCATAGCCGAGCAGCAGCTTGCTGGATTTCGGGCCCTTGCCGCGAGAAAAGTCTTCCAGAATGTCGGGCGTGGTCGTGATACCGAGTTCATCCGACACAAATTTTGTAGAGCTATATTCACCGCAATCGCTCGAATGCACGAAAATTGCGCGGTACTGCTCAACCGGGCCGCCGAAGTGAATGGTTATTGAATCGAATTCCTCGACGGATTCCTTTTCACTTTTCTGTAGTATGTCGCTTAACTTGACTTGTCCGGCAGGCTTGTTCAGCACGACGCCCATCGCGCCTTCCTCGGAGTGAAAGCAAAGCAGAATCACGCTTTTGGCGAAGCGCGGGTCGCCGATATCCGGCATGGCGACCAAAAGCTGGCCGATCAGGAATTCGCTTTTTTTCTCGTCAACCATGGCCCACACTATTCCATTCGGTCGCCGTTAGGCAAGCAATTCAATCGTTCGACACGGCTATTTGAAAATGCGATGCATAAAAACCCGCCGCGGGACGGCGGACCGCGCTCAAATCGCTAGCGTCTGAGGCCTCGGACGCGCCGTCGACGCGTCGAAAAGCAAATTGATTGGAAGCGCGCGAATTGCCGTCGCCGTTCGAATCGCGGCCCTTGGCCGCCGAACGAAATCCCGGTCGCGAAACGCGGCTCCGGCCAAATGGACTCCGATAAATCCAGTCGTCCATCCGGGATTCAGGGAAATTTCATTTCCGCATGGCAATAAATAAAAAATCGAAGATCGGCGGATTCGCCATGGCCAAAGGCGGGAATTCCTGAAATTCGAAGCGAGCTTCGACAAGCGAGCGGCTCGGGTATTCGCGCTAGGAACCGGATTCGATCGCGCTAACGCGCGCATTGCCAATCAAATTTTCCGAAGCGGACTCGAAAACCAGAGAGTGGGCCGAATCGAATCCGAAATGAGTCTCCGATCCAATGCTTTGGCTTGCGGTTGCCGCGGCTTCGAGGATGCGCACCATGCCGAGAGGCGTATCGCAAACATACAGAATCTCCCGCCCCATGGGCTCGTGCTGCACGATCTTGGCGGGAATCCCCCCATCGGCGAAAAAAAGATGCTCAGGTCTTAGGCCCACGTATACCGGTCCGTTCGCGCCGCCGCTAATGGCCAGCCTGGCGCCGCCGAGCTCGACAACGCCGTCGGCGGCGGCTCCCTGGAAAGTATTGATCGGCGGCGAACCCACGAATTCCGCGACAAATCTGGTCGCGGGCCTCTTGTATAGGTCGTCGGGCGTTCCGATCTGCTCAATCTTGCCGGCGTGCATGCAGACGATGCGGTCCGCCATAGTCGTCGCTTCGATCTGATCGTGAGTAACGAGCACCGTTGTAACCTTCAGCCGCTCCTGGAGCGCCTTGATTTCCGTGCGCATTGCCAGGCGAAGCGTCGCGTCGAGATTCGAAAGCGGTTCGTCGAGAAGCAGCAATGCGGGATCTTTTACCAGCGCTCTGGCTAGAGCCACCCTTTGCTGCTGGCCACCGGAAAGCTGCTCGGGCCGTCGCTCGAGCAGCTCGCCCACTCGAACCAATTCAGCGGCTTCCTTGACTCGGCGGTTGATCTCGGCCTCGGGAGTCTTCTTGAACCGCAGCGGGAATGCGATGTTCTTCGCGACGGTCATGTGCGGATAAAGCGCATACGACTGAAAGACGATTCCGACGTTTCTATCGCGGGCCTCGACTTCGTTGACGCGAGCGCCGTCGAAAAGCAATTCGCCGTCGGTCGGCAGATAGATGCCCGCGAGCATGAAAAGGGTCGTCGATTTGCCGCAGCCCGACGGACCGAGCAAGGCAACGAATTCGCCGTCATCGATCTTCAGATTCATTTCCGGGATGATCGTCTCGTCGCCGAACTTCTTGTTGATTCCCCTGAATTCTATCGTCGCCATGAATCAGCCCTTTATTCCGCCGACCGACATTTGCAGCAAGTACTTTTGGGCGATCGTGTAAAGCAGGAAGCTCGGCATAATGTAAAAGACCGCAACCGCCGATACGACTCCGTAGTCGATTCCTAAATTCGTCTCCTCGGTAACGAAGAACGTGTACAGGCTCATAGTCCACTTCGCATTCGTTGCCAGAAGCGTCAGCACGAATATGAACTCTTCCCAGCCGCGAATGAATACAAACACGGAAACCGCAATCATGCCGTTGGTAACCTGCGGCAAGACGACTTTATAGAAGGCTTGCCGACGGGTGGCGCCGTCCGTCAGCGCGCTCATTTCAATTTCCCAGGGCACGGCGTCAAAAAAGCCTTTCATGATGAAAACCGCAAACGGCAATTCGATGCCGACGATGACCAGGACGATGCCGAAAAGAGTATCCAGCAGCCCGATTTTCCAAATGACGAGAAAGATCGGTATTAGCAGAACGGTCGTAGGAAATGCGTGAAGCACGAGCATCGCAGCGAGCGAAGTTTCGCGAAACCGATACTGGAATCTCGAAATGTAGTATCCCGCGAGGCTGGCGGCGAAGATTACTATTACCGTCGAAACGCCGGCAATGAATAGCGAATTCCAAAACGCCGTCCACACGGACGGGAAGGACGTAACGCTGAATCCCGGATTATCCTTCGCGGCGACGATGTCGGTGTATGCGGCATTGAAATCCGGGTTCAGCAGGAATCGAAAATTGTACAGGTGAAGCTCCGGGCCTAGGAATATCGCATAGACCGCGATCGCAACCGCCCAAATTACGCCCCAGCCGGTCATTGCCCTTCTCCTCGTATCGGCGATTGTCGCCCATACCCAGGTCAGGACCACGGCCGGAACCAGTATGAAAATCGACGGCCAAAGAACTCTCGTATCGACACCCTCCCGGCCGGCCGAAAACGCCAGCGTTAGCAGCCAGAAATAAGGTATTATTATCGGAATCGACGCGGCGATAAGGAATGCGAACAATGAAGCGTCCTTAACGCGGCGATTTCGGCGGGACTTGGATGCCAGTAAGTTCCAATGCTTCTGAGCGTTATTGCCCTCGGCGGGCGTTCCGTTCCCCGGCATGGCCTATTGCACCTCGATCCGTGGCTTCTGCAGCAGCGTTCCCATTTTGGAAACGCGCCAGAGCAAGAGAGCCAAGATTACTCCCGGAACGATAAGGAAAAACGCAAGCGCCGCACCGTAGGCGTACTGGCCGGCCGATCCGAATGCGCGCTGAAAAATGAAAATCGCGTAAACCGTCGTCGCCCGAAACGGCCCTCCCCCGGTGATCAGCAAAATGTATTCGAAACTGGTCAGCAGGGAGAGTGTTTGCCAAATGAAAATGTAGGTAAGCGGCCACCGAAGATGCGCAAGCGTAATGTGCCAGGTAACCGCCAGCGAACCGGCGCCGTCGCATCGCGCCGCATGATACAAATGCTCCGGTATGCTTCTAATAGCCGATGTTAGAATGATCATGGCGAAGGACGCGCCGATAAAGCCGTTCGCAAAAATAATGACCCACATCGGCTCCAATTGAATTAAGTCAATAGGCTTTTCGGACCCGAATAGGTTCTTTAGGATCTGATTCACTAGGCTGGTGTCGCCGCCGTGAATCGACCAAATCCACAGGATGGCGTAAACGACGGACGGGCTCATGCGAGGCAGCAGCCAGACGGCGCGGAAAAACGTGCCCGAAGTTTTCGGAATCGCCGTCGTCGCCAAGGCAAGTACAAGACCGAACGTAGTGTTGAAAATCAGCAGTGTCGCGCCAACGTAAAATACGGTCCTTGCTATTACGCCCGGCAGCTGACGGTCTCCCGTGAACGCCCTGTCGTAATTCTTGGTTGTGATTTCCGTAATTCGCAATTCTCGTCCCAGGTCGGTGAACGAAATCGCAATGTCGACAATAACGGGAACGACGAAAAAAAAGCTGACGATCAAGAATGCCGGACCGAAGAAAATCGCCATGTTGGCGCGCTCGCGCGCCTTCATTGCCTTCCGGACATTCGAGCGGACGACCGCTTCCTCTTTAACCGCTCCCATGGCCTATCCGGACCGTACTTTCCAAAAATGTATTCAAACCAATTTCAATGCGCATCTTTGAATGACCGAAATAAATCTTCGGGCGACGGGGAAACCCGAAGGCTTCCCCGAAATTTTCTTCAAGCTATTTCAATTGATAACTATGCTATCGGGAATTCGCGCGTCAGCCTCGTCCAAGACATAAGCCGCCGCGTCTTCTGCGGACAACTGCCCGGTTTCCACGCCCTGAAGCGCTTCGTAGATAATTTGGTTAAGCGTGCCGAAATCGGGATGGTTGGGCATATAGTGGCTGAATTCGAGAAGCTCGGTGGCCAGCGCAAGGGACCACGCTTCCTGGTAGCGAGGATCCTCGAGCTGAGCGTTCTTGATTCCTATATGCGTCGTGGTTACCGCATGGTTGGTATTGAGATCTGCATCGGAAGCATAGCCAACTACTGCCGCTGCAATTTCGGCGTGCTCGCCCGCGCCGACTCCGTAAACGATCGGGTGAGTCAAGCTGCCCGGACGACCGCCCTCAACTGGAGCCGGCGCCGCTGTCCATCCGAACAATTCGAAAAATCCTTCCTCGTCGGTCGGAACGCCGCGCGGAACGGCATGCGAACCTATATCCCATACGCCGTACATCCACATTACCGCGTTGTTTTCCTTCCAGAACTGATCGCGAACGAAACCCCAATCCATCGAGGTATTGTTGCTCGGAGTTACTCCGTTCTGAACATTTCTTTCGAACCATCCGTAAGCGTCGGCGAGTTTCCCTTCCTCAAGAAGCAGCATGCCCGATTCGGGGTCCAGGAAGCTGCTTCCGTACTGGTTGAAGATCATCAGATAATCGGGCCCGCGCGACGGTCGATGCAAGATTCCGTATTCCGCGTCCGAATTGTCGACGATCTGCTTCGCGATTTCCGAGATGCCGTCAAGTGTAACTTCGCCGGCAAGAACTCGCTCGTCCAAGCTCTCGATCTCTTCTTCAGAGAATCCGGCCTCTTTCATCAGTCCCTTGTTGAAAAAGAACATTCTGGCTTCGGCGTCTTGCGGCACGGCGAAGCGTCGGCCGCCGCATTCGGTCGATTCCCACAACGACTCGAATATATCGGCGAAAAATTGCGGGTTGTCGTGAGTGTAGTCGGTCAGATCGAAAAGATATCCCGGCTCCGCGAAAGCGCAAATCCACTCGTGAGCCTGATGGAAAATGTCCGGCCCCTCGCCGATCGCGAATGCTCTAAGCAATCTTTCCGCGTCGCTGTCGTAGCCGCCTTGGTCCGGCTGCTCGTTGACCGTTATGGATACGCGATAATCCGCCCCGTCCATTTCGAGTTGCGCATTCAAGCGATTGGCGCCCTCCAGGATATTGCCCGGGCGAAGCGGACCGGACTGGTCGGCGCGCGACCAAAGATTCAGTTCAATTATCTCCTGAGCGGATACGCCCGGAGTCGAAAACGACATAGCTAATCCAAATGACGCAACTGCAATTGGGTACGATAAACGCTTATGCATGACTAAACCTCCCATTTCGTGTTTCTCAGGCAAAAGCTACGCTCAAAAATCGGCTGACAGCAATAAAGCAACAATACTGCGACTTGTTCGATCACACTACCAAACTTGGCTGGAATTCCCAAAATTAATTTTTTCCCTAAATTCGAATGCTTCAAGGCAATCCTTTTTTGAATTCGCCGGCTTTGCCTGACGCCTAGATGCCGGATAATTCCGGTCTCATTGAGGCGAGCAGCGACTTCCGCCGCCTTGCCGAAGCAACCGCTATCGGCTGAACCCGCGAGCTAGCTTATTCGGATAGCTTTAGCACTTCGGTCGCACGCCTCCGATTGTTGCAAAGATTTGATTTGCCTTTCAATTGCCGGAACCCTTAAATCTCAATTTTGATAGGCGGAAACTCAATGAACACCCGTTTTTCTGCGCTAGTGCTGGCAATTGCGACGATTGCGAACGATCCGGCCCGCGGAATGGATTTGGCAGTAGAGGTCAAATTCCATCCGGGCTGGCGGCACGCCGGGGAGACCGGCGAGATTCACATGTCAGGCATACGAATGTCACTTGATGAAGGGTGGAAAACCTATTGGCGCGTTCCCGGCGAAGGCGGAATCCCTCCACATCTTGAGATTGAATCATCCAGGAATTTGAAAAGGGCGAACGTGCTCTTTCCGAGCCCGAAGGTATTCGAGCAATACGGCATGACGATTATCGGCTATGAAAATGAGGTTTTGTTTCCCGTAGAAGTTCATCCGGAAAACAATGATGCGCCGATTGAATTCGAAGGGAATTTTTTCGCCGGCATCTGCAAAGAGGTATGCATACCCGTTTCGTACGACTTTTCGGTGTCGCTGACTCCGCCCGGAATAGTCGACCCGGCGATACAAAGCGCAATGGAAAGCATCCCTCAAGGTTGGGTTGAATCGGGGATGAAGACCGTTGAATGCGGCTTCGAATTTTCGGAAGCCGGACTCTTCGCTACTGCGCGAATCCCGTTGCCGAACACGCTTGGTCCGGACCATGTCATTTTCGAATACGCGGACGAGTGGGTGCGATTCGGGAGCGCAAATGTCGGCAGACCGAATTCGAATATTCTAGAGGCGAAATCCGAAATGTTTCTAGGCTCAAACGGTAACCTGGAACTGGATGCATCGAAGCTGCGCATCACGGTGCTCAACCCGAAGGAAGCCATTGAAATCAACGGCTGCGGCCCATCCTAAAGCTCTCGGGTGCCCGCGGCTGGAAACAGCCGCCAGGAAACGCGGGCAGATGCCCCGAATAGGCTGCTTGCCTGACAGTTGCGCAAAATTGCGACAAGCCGGCCGGCGAAGCCCGAGCGCCGCCGACATCCTGATGTTTGCGCTTAGGAAATCACGTTAGTATCGGCTAGCATCCGACAGCAATCGGTTAAGGAAACGCTTTCCTTGCCGGGCAGAAGTAGCTCCGGACCGCAGGGCACATGGAATTCCGGCGAATTCGGCGCGGCGGAATACGCGGGCGTCGGCTCCGCAGTGGATATTCCACATCAACCGCCTTCCGCTGCGAACGGTGCCGAGGATTCCCAGCTGCGGCCAAGCTCCACTATACCGGCTTGGTTGCGACATATGGGAGAATCCTCGGCTTCCAGCCAATGTCCCTGAATTGGAAAGAAGGCCGAAGCCTTCTATTCGCCCTCCGGTTTCCCGGAGGAGAGGCCGCAATCCGTAAATCCCGCAAGCAGGGATAATATTGTGCCTTGGCCCGCAATTGTCTAGGGGCGGCCAAGTTGTAGATCACCTTCTGAAGTATGTCCAAGTACTCCTGCTCAGACGTCGCGGGTCTACCGCGAGCCGGCAAAAGCCGGCTGACGGCCATCGAAGTAACGCGATTGCTAACTGCCCAGGTTTCATTTCCATCAATGGGGGACGGACTGGAACCGAAAACCGCAAATCGGGTTGCTTCCTTGAAGTCGATGGCACTAAGGCGACAGCGTCGTGAAGGGTTGCGTGCCGAAAAACGGTTGCGACCGGGCGACGCTTCCAGAACTCGGGCAAGTGCAGGCACTCGGGAGGCGAGTAGTCACACAAGCACACCTCCCCTTCCGGAGCATCGATCGCAACAGCGCACTTCTACACGGCGGTTTCTAGATCGTATTTGGTTTTCAGTCATTTGCGTTCCGGCGCAAACAAAGACCATTGTTGAAGATCCCGAAAAGGATCGGCCTGGCATCCTTGATTATCCCTAAGTCTGACTGCAATCGCCATAAGAAGCACATAAGACTACCGTCTCTCGTGCCGAGTGCGCCGACAGGAAGTAATCCGAAGAGGGCCTGGCGGCGGACGCTTCCGGGATCGCCTGCCATTTGGCCCCCGCGCCCAAGCTCTGAAGGAATCCGTTTTTGACGGGAGTTGCAAAGGAGCGTGAAGGAAATTTGCTGAAGGGCGCGGTTGATTAACTCAAGAGACGAACAAGAAAACTTATTCTCGAGAAATTAAACGATGCATTCACGCAAGCCCGTCGAAAACTGCGTCTAGCGACCGGCCAAATTCGGAATTTCGCCATTCAACTTCATGAGTTTCGACCGTGCCGTGCAAATTAGCCGGATTTTCCTCGGCAATCCAGGGCTTCGATTTCACTTCCTGCGCAAATGCTCCTCAAGCCTAGGTAGAATTTCCACGAAGTTGCAGGGACGGTGCCTGTAGTCGAGCTGCGGCTTAAGAATTTCCTCCCACGCGTCGCGGCACGCCCCGGGCGATCCCGGCAGCGCGAAAAGGTACGTCCCCTTCGCGACGCCTGCGCACGCTCTCGACTGAACCGCCGAAACGCCGATCTTCCTCATGGAGACGAACGCAAATACAGGAGCAAAGGCATCGATCTCCTTCTCGTACACGTCCCGATGGGCTTCAACCGTAACGTCTCTGCCGGTTAGCCCGGTTCCGCCCGTTGAAATGACGACGTCAACGTTTGGATCGGCAGCCCATGATGCCAGCTGCGCGGAGATCGACGCGCGATCATCGCGCACAAGCGATCTGCAGGCGACCTCGTGCCCTGCAGATTCTATGAGATCCCGCAGCAGATCGCCCGACTTGTCATCGTCCAGGCTTCGAGAGTCCGAGACCGTTAATACGGCGATCCTGACCGGAACAAATTCTCTGCTCATTGCTTCGACTCTCCCATTTTCACTTTGACGGCCAGCAAGTCATGCCAAGCCAACCGCTTGGACAAGGGGTTTCTTAGCAGGTACGCGGGATGAAAGGTCGGCATGACCGGAATGCCTTGAACTTCGCGCCAATCGCCGCGAATCCTGGTAATGCCCATGGAATTGATAATCGCGCTGCAGGCAATGTTTCCCATGAGAACGAGCAATTCCGGTTCGGCTAGCTCGACATGCCTGAAAACGAAGGGCCGCATCATTTCTATTTCCTCTGTTTCCGGCGCCCTGTTTCCTGGCGGACGCCAGGGGATTACATTCGTAATATACAGGCCGTTTTCAGCAGTATCGGAATTGCGGGACAAATCAATGGCGGCGAACATCGCGTCCAGCAGGCGGCCAGCCTTGCCTACGAACGGCTTGCCCTGGATGTCCTCGTCGCGCCCGGGAGCCTCGCCCACGATCATCAGCCTCGCATCCGGGCGGCCGTCGGAAAAAACCAGCCGCCGCGCGGAATTCTTCAAATTGCAGTGCTCATAAGACTCCATTGCGTCGCGAAGCTCTTCAAGATTCCGGGCCTTCCCAGCCATTTCGGCGGCGGCTGCGACCTTGTCCAAAGGCTCGCTCGG
This sequence comes from Albidovulum sp. bin36, assembly GCA_002238565.1. GTDB lineage: Bacteria > Pseudomonadota > Alphaproteobacteria > Rhodobacterales > Rhodobacteraceae > JAPPFL01. The sequence goes on along the minus strand of MPMP01000006.1, from coordinate 19,595 downwards.
TTCCGGAACCGCGGGCTTTTTCGCCGGCTCGAGCGGGCGCGCGTCGCGCTTATCAAGTTCGTAGCGATTGATAGGCTCGTCTCCGATCGCCTGATCGACGGCGTATTCCAAATGCAATCGGAGCAGCGCTTCCGCATCGTCCCGGCTTTTTGGCATTCTGTTGCTATGCATCGTGGCGCGCCCCGATAATCGGCAGTACCGCTTCTTTGGCAGTATTAATCGAAACCACCAACATTCGCCAATTCAGGTTTCGGCGACGGCCTGCAGCCGGACCGACTGAATCGACGCCTGCGCATCTAGAGTCCAGTCTTGCCCGGCATCGCGGCCGGCCTTATAGAGCAACTTGCATCTGGAGGGGATCGATGGCGATCTTGGAACGGCATCTGCTCGGCGTGGAATCGATGTCACCGGACGAGGTGTTTTCGATTCTGGATCTGGCCGATTCCTATGCCTCGCTAAACCGAGACAAGGTCAAGCACTCGAACGTCCTTGCCGGAATGACCCAAATCAACATGTTCTTCGAGAATTCAACGCGAACGCAGTCGAGCTTTGAACTCGCGGGCAAAAGGCTCGGCGCGGACGTCATGAACATGGCCGTGGCCAAAAGCTCGATCGCCAAGGGCGAAACGCTCATCGATACCGCCTTGACGCTGAATGCCATGCGGCCCGATCTGATCGTCGTTCGGCATCCGAGTTCCGGAGCCGTCAACCTCCTTTCGGAAAAAGTCAACTGCTCGGTCGTCAACGCCGGCGACGGACGGCACGAGCACCCTACCCAAGCCTTGCTGGATGCGCTGACCATCCGACGCGCCAAGGGTCGGCTCGCCCGCCTTTCGATAGCGATCTGCGGCGACATCGCGCATTCGCGCGTTGCAAGGTCCAACATCCTTCTGCTCGGCAAGCTCGGAAACCGGATCCGCCTCGTCGGTCCGCGGACGCTGATGCCCTCGGGCATCGACGAATTCGGCGTCGAAGTCTACGACGACTTGAAGACGGGCATAGAAGGCGCCGACGTCGTGATGATGCTTCGACTTCAGAACGAAAGGATGGAAGGCGCATTTGTGCCTTCGGTCCGCGAATACTACCATCTGTACGGCCTAAACGCGGAAAAGCTGCAGGTCGCCAAGAGCGACGCGATTGTCATGCATCCCGGTCCAATGAACCGCGGGGTCGAAATCGACGGAGCGCTCGCGGACGACATAAGCAGGTCGGTAATTCAGGATCAGGTGGAGATGGGCGTGGCGGTGCGCATGGCGGTCCTCGACCTGCTGGCGCGAAATCTGGGGCGCGACTCCTAAATGGTCGGCCCGAAATGATCGAAAGCACGAGATCCCGCGCTATCCCGGAGGCGTTTGCCGGCGCGGCGAGGCCGACATGATTCTAGCCAACGCGATGATCGTCGACCCGGAGCGCGATCTCGTGGCGCCCGGCTCTCTGATCATTGAAAACGGCCGTATCGCCGACCTGGCTCCTCCCGGCCTCGTACTCCCGGATTCCAAGTCGATCGATTGCCAAGGGAAGTACCTGGCGCCCGGCATAGTCGACATCGGCGTCAAGGTGTGCGAACCGGGCGAAAGGCATAAGGAAAGCTATCGAAGCGCGGGGCAGGCCGCCGCGGCGGGCGGCGTAACCACCATGGTAACTCGCCCCGATACGATTCCGGCGATCGACAACCCCGAGACTCTCGAATTCGTAGCGAAGCGCGCCCAAGCTTCGTCGCCGGTTCGAATAAAGACGATCGCCGCGCTGACACGCGGCCGCGCCGGCCGCGAGATGACGGAAATCGGGCTGCTGCTCGATGCCGGAGCCGTAGCTTTTTCGGATTGCGATTCCGTCATTCAAGATACAAAAGTTTTTTTGCGATGTCTTCAGTACGCGAAGCAACGGGGAGCGCTGGTCATTGCGCATCCGCAGGATCCGGGGCTGTCGAGCGGGGCGGCGGCGACTTCCGGAAAATTCGCTTCGCTCAAAGGGATACCCGCGGTGCCCGCGCAAGCGGAAGTGATCGGGCTTCAAAGGGATATCGAGCTAGCCGCCATGACCGGCGCGAGATACCACGCCGACCAGCTGTCGACTTCGATGTCGATCGAATACTTCAAGCGAGCGACAGCATCGGGGATCGAAATCACCGCGGGAGCGTCTATCCACCACCTGACGCTGAACGAATTCGATATCGGAGACTACAGGACATTCTTCAAGGTCAAGCCTCCGTTGAGGTCGGAAGGCGATCGCAAGGCTTTGGTGGAAGCCGTCGCGTCGGGCGCGGTCTCGATAATTTCATCAATGCACACGCCGCAGGACGAGGAAGCGAAGCGCCTGCCTTTCGAGGAAGCCGCGAGCGGCGCGGTCGCGCTGGAAACTCTGTTTCCGGCAGCATTGCGACTGTTCCATGCCGGAGAAATCTCGCTGCCTAGGCTATTCAGGTCCTTGTCGCTCAACCCTTCGAAATTACTGGGATTCCGCACCGGCCGGATGTCGAAAGGCGCGCCTGCGGACCTGATCCTATTCGATCCGGACATTCCTTTCGTACTGGACAGGTTCAGCCTCAAGTCCAAGTCGCAGAACACGCCTTTCGACGGCCAGCTTCTCCAGGGCAAAATATTGCGGACATTCGTCGAAGGCGAGCAAGTCTACGATTCGAGCCGATGATCGTGCCCTTAATGGACTCCGGGGCCGCCGAACTCCTTGCCGCGGCGGCCGGATCCTATCTTCTTGGCTCGGTTTCGTTTGGAATTGCGGCCACGAAGCTCATGGGCGTCGAAGATCCAAGAAAAATCGGTTCCGGCAACTCGGGAGCAACCAACGTGCTGCGCACTGGCAGCAAGCTCGCCGCCGCGGCAACGCTGATCCTGGATGCCGGGAAGGGCGCGGTTTCGGTCGCGATCTGCAATTCCGCTCTAGGCGGCGACGCCGCGCAGGTCGCGGGACTCGCCGCCTTTCTAGGCCATCTCTTTCCGATTTGGCACGGGTTCAAGGGAGGCAAGGGGGTTGCGACATTTCTGGGGATATTGCTGGCTACCGACCTCGTTGCCGGCCTGGCGGCGTGCCTGACCTGGCTCGCGGTCGCTTTGGCATTTCGCATTTCGTCGGCGAGCGCGCTTGTAGCGGCGGCAACGTCGCCGGTCTGGATCTGGGCGCTTGGCAAACCTGAAGCGGTTGCGCTTTGCATGCTGCTAGCAGCCTTGATCTGGGCGAGGCATGCGCCGAATATAAAGCGGCTTGCCGCCGGAACGGAGCCAAAAATCAATTTTCGAAAGAGATAGCCCGCCGCCCCCCTGTCCAAGGAACCGGCGCATTCACTTCGGAAGTCGGAATGCCCAGTCGGCCTCAAGGTTCCAATTTCAAGCATTTCGCCAAGATTTTCGACGGGCTGCATTCGGAATCGCTCCCGGCCCATGCTACGTAGTGATCCGGCCGCACGAGCACGAGAGCCGCTTCGTACCGCACCGCCATTTCCGACGACTGCAAAGCTATGCGCTTGAAAGGAATGTTTCTGCGCTTCGCCGAATTGTCGAATTCGCCGCCAACCCTCCCGTCGCCCGAAAACTCCAGCAATGTAAAGCCGTCGCTCAATCTCTCGAAAACATCCCCGCCACGCGCAATCGGCGCCGGCGCGAGATGGTAGCCCGGCCTTGCCGTGAACCGGTGTTCGCCCTTGGCCGAACTCGAGGCGCCCTCGGGGCCAAAGACAATGGACGAACCTGAATAGTTCGGCACGTAGGCGCGAATATCGTCGTAGGCGCCGGACCCACGTCGACTCCATTCCTCCTCAAAAGATTTCCGGTCTCTTTCGGGATTGAATTTCCGCAGAAACGCCCGGTCCTGCTCTATGTAGCTTTCGATAAAATCCGCCGCCGTCGAAGCGAAAACCGGTTTCCGTTCTTCGTCGTACGTATCGAGAAGAGCTTCGCCGCCGAATCCTTTCAAGACCGCTTCAAGCTTCCATCCGAGGTTTCTGGCATCTTCAAATCCCGTATTTATCCCGTAGGCGCCGTAGGGCGGATGGCTATGAGCGGAATCCCCCGCGAGAAAAATAGACCCCGACCTGTATTCGTCGGCCATCGCCACGCGCAGGTTCCAGAACCCGATATGCTTCAACTTGAATTCGAAATTCGCGCCTACGGCCGCGTGCAGGAATCCGGCGACGTCGAAGTTTTCCGCGATCGTTCCCGAAGGCACCGGCGAATGGAAAAACCACTCTCCCTGAGCGTCCACTTTGCCGAAAAATTTCCAGTAGCCGTTTAAATCGGGATGGAGAACATTGAAAAAGCTTTTGCCCGAATGCTTTTCGAGCAAGCGATGGAGCGATTCGGAACGAAAAACGAGCAGGCACATTAACCGCTCGTGATCGGAAATCGTTTCGGAAATTCCCGCGGCACGCCTCGTCATCGAATGGCTTCCGTCGCACCCGACGGCGAATCTTGCCCTTATCCGCGATCTGCCCCCTTCGTGTTCGATTTCGGCTTCGATTCCGCCGTCGCGCCGTCGAATTGCGTCAGCCTTGCATCTCGCGAGGAATTTTATTTCGTCCAACTCCGCGACCCTGGCGCGAAGAGCATACTCGGTCGCATACTGCGGCAACCGTTCGTTGTCCGCGGCGTAGTACGGCTTGACCACGGCTCGCTTGAACCAGTCGTAATGATATTCGCTTAGAAGCGAACCGTAACACGTTAGGCCGCCAATTCCGGATTCGGAATAGATTTTACGAGATGCTTTAACGGCGTCTTCTATTCTCCAGCAGCGAAAGTGCTCCATTGTACGCTGGGTGAGATTCTGCCCCTTGGGAATCGGAGACGGCTCAAGCGATTGCTCCGCAACAACCGTCCGGATTCCTCTCTGTCCAAGATCTATAGCCAGGCCCAGGCCAACAGGCCCTCCTCCGATGATCGCAACATCGCATTCTTCAATGTCGGCGGGTCTCTTTCCGGCTGGCAGCACGCCCATTTGCATTTCTCCTTGGGAAATTTCGACGACGCAAATTCGGGTGATAATTTAACGCGGCCACCGTTTTTGCAAGCCGCAGCCATCAATCCATCAATCGGGTGCAACCCAATTAATTTACAATTGCGATTCGCATTTGCAATGCTGGCTTTGCTGCGTGTCCGAATACGGCCGGGAGAACCGGCGGGTGGCGCGCTTGCAGAGGCAACGAGGCAGGGAGCGCTGATGATGGCGAAGGTAAAGGGAATCGCGGGCACGGACATCCGAACACGGTGGCGTATCTGGAAGGCTTGGGGAGGGAAGGCGCGACGATGCTGCACCCGCACGAGGGCGGATACACCCGCTACTGGCTGGAAGGCGGCGAGGTGCGGAGCTGCGACATCACGGAGGGCGAGTTGCCTCTGGCGGGCTTCGGACCGGTCGGCGGGCCGCTTCCGGCATTGCTCGGGGCTGTGCTGGCGGAGTTCGGCTCGCAACTTCCGAAGCTGGCGGCGGACCTCGCGTCGGGCGCTCCGGACCTGGACAGCGTGGAGCGGGTGCTCCGCGACAGTTCTCTTTGCGGCGGCGCGACGGCGCTGAAGCTGCTGTTCGAACGGCTTGACGAGGCTCTGCCACCGCCGGAATGCGCGAGCTGTGGCAAGCTCATGTGCCGGCGCCATGCGAGGAAGAAAAAAACCTGGCTCACCCGGCTTGGCCAGGTCGAGGTTGAGCGCAGCTACTATTATTGCCGATCGTGCGGCAAGGGCTTGTTTCCGCTTGACCGTGCGCTGGGCCTGGAAGGCGGCGCGCTCACGCCGGGGATGCTGAGCGTCATGGCCGAGACGACGCCGATGATGAGCTTCGATGCGGCGAGCCGCCACATCGCGAACCTTGCCGGGGTGAACGCATCCTCAAGCTCGCTGCAGCGCTGGTCCCTGGCGCTTGGCGAGGAGGTTCTCCGGTTCGAACAGGAGGAGGTCGTGGAAGACAGCCCCCTGGAATCACGGATGTATCTTGCCGTCGACGGGACCGGGGTGCCGATGCGAAAGGACGATGTCGAAGGCATTGCCGGCAAACAGGAGGACGGACGCGCGAAGACCCGGGAAGCCAAGCTGGCGGTCATCTACACTGCCGAGGAGCGGGACCCGGAGACCGGCGCGGCACTGAAGGGCAAGGGCGGCGAGACGTCCAGTTGTCTCATCGACAGTGCGGCGGCGGCATCGGGAAGCCGGGATCCCTCCGATTTCGCCATGCGCCTTGACCGCGAGGCGCTGCGCCGCGGCTTGCACGGCGTCGAAGACCTCGTCGTCATCTCGGACGGCGCAGAATGGATTCGGAACACCTGCGAGGAGTTGTTCGGGGGCGGGAAGGTCACCTTCGTGCTCGATATGTTCCATGCCCTCGAATACGCCGGCGATGCGGTGAAGGCGATTTTTCCGGACAAGGCGGAGCGGGACCGGCGGTTCGAAGGGATCAAGGCGGACCTCGAGGCGGGCCGGGCCGCCAAGGTGATCCGGGAGCTCGAGCCCTTCAGCGGCAGGTACAAGCAAGTGGAGGCGTGCTGCCGCTACTATCGGAACAACATCGAACGGATGCGCTGCAACCAATACGGCGACCGGGGCATGCAGATTGGATCGGGGGTCGTGGAAAGTGGCTGCAAGCGGTACAGGCTCCGGCTGAAGCGTCCCGGCACCCGCTGGTCGAAGACAGGCGCCAACGCAATGCCGGCGCTCAAAAGCTGCTTCATAAACCTCAGGCTGCCCGACTTCCTCGACTGGCACGCGAGGCAGGCCATCGTTGCCTGAAAACAAATTGGGCTACACCCCCATCAATCTTCCACCAAGACAGATTGAATGGTGCAGACATCAGGTGTAAGGTGGCTATCATGCACAAGCAGGGAAAATCAACGGCCCCACCGCCCGAAATCCCAGGATTTCCGAAAGATTGGCGCGACCGAATCAAGGCGGACCTTGCGGCTCAGCTCAAGGCAGGCGGGACTCTCTACGGCATCCGGTCAGACGGGGCATATGTTGCGCGGACCAAGGACGGGGACCGGGTGCTCAGACATCCTGATCCGAAATCCAACCGATCCGGTAATCCATACTGAATCCGCGTATATGCCAACGCTATTTGTTGTTGCCGGCCCCAACGGGAGCGGAAAATCTACCCTGACGCGCAATGGCGGATTCCGTGGAGCAGAGGTGATCGACCCCGATACACTTGCCCGAGATATGCCATCTGGCGAGGCGGCACGCGAGGCACTTCGTCATAGAAGGCTTGCTCTTGAAGAACATCGGTCCCATCTGGTTGAGACAACCCTCGCCGGGACTGGTATTATCCGTCACATAGGGGCTGCGCGGCGGGAATACTACAGGGTCACCCTGCACTATATATCACTCAGTTCACCAGATCAGGCACTGGACCGTATCCGGAGCCGGGTCGCGCTTGGTGGTCACGATGTTCCGGAAGCAGACGTTCGCCGCCGGTTCCGGCGATCATATTCCAACCTGTCGGCAGCAATTGCCTTGGCAGACGAATTTTTACTCTACGACAATTCCAATCAGGATCAACCACACCAGGAGATTGCCATTTTTAGGGAAGAAGCATTGTGGATTTCAGACAGCGCTCCCGACTGGGCTGTCTCCATTCTTGCCCATACAACGGCGTTGCGCGTATGATGATGTCCAAACAGGCATTCAAGAAGATCCATGAAAGTTATACCGTTTTATTGGTTGGGCGGTGGCTTGCGAGCGGAATAGTGCAATCGATCAACATCAGGGTGTAGCCCAAAATGGTTGATTGGGCCGAATGTGAGTTTCCGACCTTCCAGCCCATAATGAGGCGCGCTGCTATAGGAATACTTTCTCGCATCGCTTTGCAACAAGTTTGAGATACACCCCCATCAATCTTTCAACCAATTCTCAGTTGCGCGCGCGTTATGGATACCAGATAGCGGAAGGAATCCGCGCTCGATCAACCAGTCCCGATCCCGAATTGATCTGCTGCGCCGCCGCTCCCGCTCATCCTACGCAGCCGCCTCAAGTTCGAGCTGCTCCGGTCAATCTAGAAATCTAGAATAAACATTCCCTCGGAAGGATTGATTGGCCTTCGGCTAGCTCGAAACCGCCCCGGTTCAAAATGCCGGAAACTACCGGCGCCATGGCGCATCAAGGCATAATGTCATGGAGGCCAAATTTTTCGGCGCCGCTCGTCGATCCGTTAGTCAGCGCGGGCCGGGGACGTAGCCAAAAGGCCTTTCGGCGGCCTAGGGAAAACCTGCGCAATTGCGTCCTCCATTTTCCGGAATGCGCCCGAACCGCGCCAATAGCTCTACAACCCGAAGAGGGAGAGCGAAATCGGCGACTCGAATATGCGGAGCGTAACCTCAAATGGGCCGCGTTACCGAGCACGTGCATTGTATTGAGGACAGCAGGGATCGAATGAAGGACTTCGGCCGGCCGGATCAGGGGATAAATATCGGATCCGGCGTGGATGCAAGCGCATTCCGGCAGCCGGTCAATGATGGGCGCCAGCGCCTTGCTTGCGCTTCAATCCCTCGTCACGAATCTCCGAAGGGCGGATTTCCCCGGCTATAACGCCAGTCGGGCTCGGACCGCAAAGCCGATGCACACGGCATGCGCGCCAAATCCCAGAAAAAATTGATTTGGAAAACAGACAGCGGAAATCGGGTTTGGCTCTCGCCATGACGGGGAAATTCCGAATCTTGCCTTGGGCGCCGCGTTGCAGACGGCAAATCGAAAGTTCCGTTGAGCAAGCATGGCTCGCCACCTCTCCCCGGGAATTATTGTCCAGCCAAGACCTTGCGTCCGCATCCGAAAATGAACCGCCGAGCCGACCTTTATTAGCCGCAAGAATTCGTGCGTCTTAAGTGTTTGAGAGCTTCGCGCCGGCTAAGCCCGGAGAGTCCAGGATTTTTTGCGACGAATTCCAGAACCCATTGCGGATCCGTCTTGGAATATTCGCGCAATGCCCAGCCGATTCCCTTTCGGAGGAAGAACTCCGGTTCGCCGATGGACGGCAGGATCGCGTCGGTAAGAAGGCTCGTGTTCGTGGCTTGCTTTGCCCGAAGCTGCGAAAGAATTGCGGTCCGGCGCTTCCAGATGTTGTCATCTCTCGCCCAGCGGCGAAGCAATGGCCGCATTTGTCCAGGGCGGGCGGAAAGCATGGTTCCTACGGCTCGGCTGGCGATTGTGTCCACGTAGTCCCACCAAGCGCCCGTAACTACCAATTCCTCGACCAGGGGAGCTCGCACCGGATCCAGCCAGCTGCAATAGCGCTTGCAGTGTAATAATTGGATTGCCGCGTAGCGTTCCTCTCGATGGGTAGCCTCCCGCCACAAACAAAGGATCAGCGCCTCCCATGCTGCCGCATCGGGCATTTCGTGCCTCCTGAGCACTGATTTGGAAATTTGCCGGCTGCGGGGCACTCCCATGCCGTAAAAAGGCATGTCGGACTTCATGTAAGCCTGCTGCAGACTTGCCTTGTCCGGATCGGCGGCATCGCGCAACGCGGCGATGATCGAATGGCGAATGCTCCTCGCATCATCGGAATAAACGGTTGGCAAGTCGTTATTCATCATCGCTTCCTTACTGCATAGCTCGCTAGGAGGTCGCAAGCCAGGATACCACGAATGCAATGGAAAGTCCGCATGCGGACCGATCCCCGCTGGAGAATTGGCGGGCTTCGACTACGAACCGCTACGTCCATATAGGCTACGCGACCACAAGTTAAGCCGCCGAGAGAGCGGCGGCGGCTTGTCAAGGAAAACTGTCAGGATCTTGCGAGCCATGCTACAATCCGACGCGAATTGAAGGGACGGCATCATTATGGAGAAATCACCGGCGGAGGACCTATCGAAATACTTGGGCGACATGAAATTCGGGACGGTTCTCGCAGATCCGCCGTGGCGTTTTGCCAACCGCACGGGCAAGGTAGCCCCTGAGCATCGTCGGCTGTCCAGGTACGGCACTCTTTCCTTGGATGAGATTGTCGCACTGCCGATCGCCGACCATGTCGCCGATAAGGCGCATTGCTACTTGTGGGTACCAAACGCTCTTTTGCCGTGGGGCCTGCAAGTTCTCGAAGCTTGGGGGTTTGAATACAAAACCAACATTATTTGGCATAAAATCCGTAAAGACGGCGGATCCGATGGTCGAGGAGTAGGATTTTATTTCCGAAACGTCACTGAAATTGTCCTTTTCGGAGTTCGCGGCAAAAATGTGCGCACCCTTAACCCTGGACGCAGCCAGGTGAATTTGATTGCTAGCCGAAAAAGGGAGCACTCGCGGAAGCCGGACGAGCAGTATCAGATAATCGAGGAATGTAGCTGGGGACCCTACCTAGAATTGTTTGGTCGCGGCATTCGCGACAATTGGACAGTTTGGGGCAATCAGGCGGATCCGGAATATCAGCCGAACTGGCCAACTTACGATTATAATTCCGCGGTTTCAGCACCTTGAATCTGTCCGATTTAATACGCGGAGGTTTCGACGTACAATCTAAGAACCATGCGGAAGCGGTTCTCGCCAGGGACTTCCCTGGGCCATTGGTCGAGCTTTGTGGTGTTCTATTGGATTTTCGAATCCGGGATGTCGAGTTAATCGAAAGAGGCGGCGGCGAGGCAATTTTTACGCGACGTCTTCGGCGTTCCCTCACGGATCGAAACTGGCCCAAGCGCAATATCGTAATCCGAAAAATCGTCGACAATGATGAGCGCGCATCAATCTCGCACGAAATCGATCATGTGCGAAGGAGCGAAAACGGAGCCGTCGCCTTGGAAATCGAGTGGAACAACAAGGACCCGTTCTTTGATCGCGATCTTGAAAATTTTCAAAGGCTCCACGGTGAAGGAGCTATTAGCGTCGGCATCATAGTTACTCGCGGCAATTCTCTACAGCAGAATTTGATTCAGATCGTAGAGACATTCGCGCGCAGACACGATGTACGTGGCATCGATGACCTTGAGCAATTTGGGTTGAATCCAACTGTTCGACAACGCCGAATGATTGAGATTTACGAGGAGGACTTTATTTCGGTGTGGGCGCGACTGTTTGTGCGGGACAAGTTCGGGAGCGCGACAACTCGCTGGGATAAATTGCAAGTGCGAATTAATCGAGGCGTGGGGAATCCTTGCCCATTGCTATTGATTGGAATGCCGGCGGCTTCCATTGAGCAGGCGGAAATCGAATGAATGGGTCGGTCTGCGAAGTGAACTATCGTCGCAATGTAGAGCGGGAAAGTTGCGTGAGCCGCTAATGACATCTTGGCCGAAAAGCGAGCATTGACTGGTGCATGTCGTCAACTGACCGACAATCTATTAGCACAACCTGCGAAGTCGGATTTTCCGAGGCTGCAATCGAATTAGGGTTGGAACTGGGAGGGGCAACTACTGCCGGATTTTACGATTCTCGCCTTAAATTGCCTGCGCCGTCGATTCCGGATTAAGAGAGGTTGGCATCGTGATGGCACGAAATTCGAGAATTGATATTTCGAAAGTCTCTATCGCGTACCGGAATGACAACTCATTTTTGATTTGCGGAAATTTCCCAGAAAACGTGATTTCAGTTTGTTCCCCGGCTTTCCTTGTGCGCGGCAGTAATTGAAATGCCCATCGGCTGCACCTGAAATCTACAGGGACAACGGGAACCGGGTTTTTGATCCGGACCGCGTCGGTTCGCAAAAGGCAATGGCATCTCGTCTATGCCGTCAATGGGAAGGTTGGCACGGTCTAATCGGCTCTCGCCAAGCCCCCCGTTAATATCCGTACGCTCCGCGTCCGAAACCGGCGAAAGACGTGAACAACGCCATGGGAACTTTCAACACGTCAAAACTTTGCGGGCGTCGAATAACTTACCGGGGTCGGCGCAATATCCGCTCCTAGGTGACTTGGCACTTTCCCAGGCTCGGCCCCCCTAAAGTTTGGATGTCGCTAGTCATCGTTTTTGAAATTAAACAACGCATGGCCCGATGATCGGAAAGATCGAATGCATTCCGAAGAGACCGGCCGGCCAAATTCCTCGATAGGCAATGCGGCGCTTGCGAATTGCTCAAAATTAGACATTAAATTACCGAGCTAATCGACCTCAGCAATCCGGCAAAATGCTTGACAATGTTAAACGGGCAGACGATCCGCACGACTATCCATTTCGCCTAAACCCATGGCACCGGCCTATTTCAACTTCCAGCAATAGCGCCCAAAAATGGTTTGATCGCGGCCTCAACTGGATCTACGGATTCAATCACGAAGAGGCTGTAGAATGCTTCCGAAAGTCGCTTGAATTCGATCCCGATTGCGCCATGGCCTGGTGGGGCATCGCCTACGCCTCGGGACCGTTCTACAATCGCCCTTGGGCGCGGCTTTCCGAAGACGAGGTTGCGCAAATGCTGCGCGTTTGCCACGAAGCCGCCATGCGCGCGAATTCGCTTTCGGGGAGATGCGCGCGAGTTGAGCGGGACCTAATTCGCGCGACGGTCAGACGATATCCCTCCGCCAGCCCCGAACCGCTTGACACATTGGATTCATGGCACTGCGATTTTGCGGAATCAATGAGGCGCGTACATGCCGAGCACTCCCATGATTTGGACATGGCCGCGCTTTGCGCCGAAGCGTCCATGACTAGGACGCCGCGGCAGATGTGGAACATTCGAACCGGCGATCCGATGCCGGGCACCGACATTCGAGAAGATGTCAGGATTCTGGAGGAAGCTATCCGCCGAAACTCGATAGAAGGCGGCCCGGTCCACCCTGGTTTGCGGCATTTGCTGATCCATGCCGTCGAAATGTCGAATTCGCCCGAAAAAGCGATGTGCGCTGCCGACGACCTCCGAGCGCTGGCGCGCGACGAGGGTCATTTGCACCACATGGCCGCACACGTCTATACGCTCTGCGGAGACTACGCTCGATCGGTCGCCGTCAGCGTTCGCGCCGTCCAAGCGAACGACAAGTACGAATCCAATAGAGGCGCAAGAAACTTCTACACGACATCGCGATGCCACGATCTTCATCTCCTGATGCATGCGTCAATGTTTCTCGGGCACTATCGGCACGCCATCCGCGCGGCGGACCGGCTAGTATCGATCGCGACGCCGGAATTGGTGGAAGACAGCTTTCCCTATATGGCGTCGATACTCGACGGATATTCGTCAATGCGCACGCACGTGTTCGTGCGGTTCGGGCAATGGAAGGAATTGATCGACGATCCAATCCCCGAACGCCCTTTTCTTTTCCCGGTTGGAGTCGCGATGCGAGAATACGGAAAAGGAGTTGCGCATGCCGCCCGAGGAGACGTCAACGAAGCGGAATTCGCTCGCGAAAGGTTTTTGAAAGCTCGCCTGAGCATACCGGACGATGCGGTATTGCTTAACAACGCGACTCGCGACGTATTGGATGTCGGCGAAGCGATGCTTTGCGGCGAAATCGAATACCGAAAAGGAAATTTCGCCGCCGCTTTTACCTTGCTCGGGCAAGCCGTGGACCTGGACGATTCTCTAAATTTCACGGAACCCTGGGCCTGGATGCATCCGCCGCGGCATGCCCTCGGCGCGCTACTTGCGGAGCAAGGCCGATTTGGAGAAGCTGAACAAGTTTATCGAGAAGATCTGGGCTTTGACAGCGCGGTTCCAAGGTGCCGCCAACATCCCGACAATGTGTGGGCGCTGCACGGTCTTCGGGAGTGCCTACAGAATCGAAACGCATCGGAAAGCGAAATCGGCTTACTTCGGCAAAGGCTTGAATTTGCGCTAGCGAGAGCCGATTCGGCGATCAATTCGTCGTGCGCATGCCGGTCGACTCGCGCGACCGCAAAAACCTAGCTCGATCCATTCGATACCGCCGCTCAATTCCTGCTGCCCGACTTCATTGCCAGGCTGCGGCCAATGCTGCGTCAACTTGCGATTTCCCGAATTTTGATTGATTTCGCAACTCTAGTCGCCGTCTCGCGCCTGCGCAGCAATTCAATAGTTGTATTCTTCGTAGATCGGGCCCATGTCGCCTCGCCATTCACCCAAGTATTTTTTAAGCAATTCGTCTGAAGCGGTAACGCCCGTCTCGACAATTTCCTGCAACGGGTCAAGAAAATGGGATTCGTCCGGAATCAAGCCGTTCGCTCCCTGCCTCTTTCTTCTTCTGAGGCCCGCGCTCGCATATTCCAGTGATTCTACGGCTAGCTCTCTCACCTTGAAATTGTCGCACGCAGCATCCAATCCATCCTTTGCCGCCGCCCGTCGCAGACACTCGCGAGCTTCGGCATCCATTCCCTTTACCAGATCCCAGGCGGCATCCAGGGCGTCGTCGTCGTAAAGAAGGCCGACCCAGTAAGCCGGCAAAGCGCAGAGGCGGCGCCAAGGGCCTCCGTCGGCACCCCTCATTTCGATAAAGGTCTTGATGCGAGCCTCCGGAAATATGGTTGTCAAATGGTCGGCCCAGTCGGAAAGCAGAGGCGTCTCCCCCGGAAGAGCAGGCAAGTTCCCTTCCAGAAAGTCTCGGAAAGACTGCCCCAGGGCATCGATATAGCGCCCGTCGCGGTATACGAAATACATGGGAACGCTCAGGGCATAATCGACCCATGCCTCGAAACCGAAGCCTTCATCGAATACGAAAGGCAGCATTCCGGTCCTGTCGGCATCAAGATCCTGCCATATTCGGCTGCGCCAGCTCTTGTAGCCCGTCGGCTTCCCGTCAAAAAACGGCGAATTAGCGAAAAGGGCCGTGGCAACTGGCTGAAGCGCGAGTCCAACCCTGAGCTTCTTGACCATGTCCGCCTCCGATGCGTAGTCGAGATTGACCTGCACCGAGCATGTTCGATACATCATATGCGTCCCGAAACGACCGACTTTGCCCATGTAGCTGGTCATAAGCTTGTACCTGCCCTTCGGCATCATAGGCATCTCTTCTTGAGTCCAGTCGGGCGATGCTCCGAGTCCGATGAATTTCGCCCCGATTCTCGATGCCACGGCCTGAACTTCGACGAGGTGCTGGTTAACCTCGTCGCATGTCTCGTGGAGAGTACCAAGCGGAGCTCCCGACAATTCCAGCTGCCCGCCCGGCTCCAGCGAGATGTTCGCGGATCCGCTCGACAATCCGATCAGTTTTCCGCCTTCGCATATCGGCTCCCATCCGAATTCATCGCGCAGACCTTCCAGCGTCGCGCGAATCGACCGAGGGCCTTCGTAGGGCAAGGGCTTAAGGGTATCGCCGGAATAGCCGAATTTCTCGTGCTCGGTGCCAATCTTCCACTCGTCTTTCGGCTTGCACCCGGAAGCCAGATATTCTGCGAGCTGATCCCGGCTTTCGATTTTGCCGCCAATTTTCTGGGGAATTGACATCGCGCATTGCTCCGAAAATTATCGAGATCGGTTTAGTGCGGCCATGCCATCGCAATGTGCTACCGCTATTCCTTCTGCATAAACCGGGCGTTCGAAAGGGTAAAGCGTCAATCGCCGCCGCGCGAAATCCCTACGATCCGGTCGGAGCCAGGCGAAAGTCAAGCCTACCAGTCGCCATTGAATTGCTGCCAAAGCGCAATTGCGGCGACAGCGGCCGTTTCGGCTCGGAGGATTCTCGGTCCTAGCGACACGGCGAGGGAATTGGGAACGTCGCGTAGCAAGTCACGCTCCTGCTCTGAAAATCCGCCTTCCGGCCCTACCAGGATGCAAAAGCTATCGCCTTCGATCTCGCCGGGAAACTTCTTGCCGCTGCAGGACATCGATTCATCGCAGAATACGAGCTTTCGGTCGCCAAGTTCGCAGGACAGGAAATCTTCCAGCGCCGTAAGATTGCCGACCGACGGCACGTTCAAGCCACCGCACTGCTCTGCAGCCTCTATCGCTCGCTGGCGCAATCTTTCTCGAGATATCCTTCGCGTATTGGAACGGGCGCATAAAACGGGATGAATCCTATCCACTCCGAGCTCGGCGGCTTTTTCAACGACAAAATCGGTTCGGGACTTCTTGATTGGCGCGAATGCCAGCCAAAGGTCCGGAGGAAACGATTGAGGCCGATTCCTGTAAAGGCACGTCGCGCACGCCCGGCGCTTGCCCAATTCATCAATCCTAGCCGACCACTCTCCGTCCCGACCGTTGAACAGCAGGATTTCGCATCCGTTCTCCAGCCGCATGACGGAACGAAGATAATTCGCCGCATCCGCTTGAAACTCGACTCGCCCGCCCGCGCAAAGGCCGTCCTCCACGAACAGCCGAACTTGTCGAGATTTTGATTCGCTGCCTTGCAATTGCAACCTTTTTCCAAGATTCCGCTATTGGAACCAATTGATTTATCGCGCTTCGCGATAGGTTGCGAATCTTCTATTCGCAAATAATTCGCGATTTGCTCGGCATTGTCCTCGGCGAATGAATTGGCGCAATCATTCCCCGGCCTGATCCGCTAATTCATAAGTGACGTTTTTCCGGCTCGGAATCGATCGGGAATTCCAGACCCATCCCGCCATCGCAATCCATTCCGCCGCGCCGAGGCCCGAGGCCGAGCGGAAGCCGCCGGAATTTTGTCGTTGCTTGCGGCGGAAGTTTAGAATTTAAGGGAAGCTGCAATGCACATCGCGCCGGATGCCTCAGGTTGATCGATTGAATAATCGCCGTTCCTCTCAAGACGGACGCGTCGCGGATTCCGTCGAACGAAACTGGGTCGATTCACTGGCGCCGGCGCCCACCCGTCCGCTACTTCGTCTATCGCGCGCCGACAGGCCAATAGGAACTTGGCTGCTGCTGCTTCCATGCTGGTGGGGCCTTTCCCTCGCCGGCTTGGCGGATTCGAATGGATTTCGCCCGAGCGATTTGTGGATTGCCGCAGCCTGCGCCGCGGGAGCATTCTTAATGCGCGGCGCCGGATGCACCTGGAACGATCTGACCGACAGAGATTTGGATGCTCAAGTGGAAAGAACTAAATCGCGTCCGTTGCCGTCGGGACAAATCGGCGCGAAAGCCGCATACGCCTGGATGGCGACGCAGGCTCTGCTTGCATTCTTAATACTAATTACATTCAATGAATTCGCGATTTACTTAGGGATAGCTTCGCTAATTCCCGTCGCAATTTATCCGTTCGCCAAGAGGTTCACATGGTGGCCGCAGTTTTTTTTGGGCATCGCTTTCAATTGGGGAGCCCTGCTTGCCTGGGCCGCTCATAGCGGTTCTCTCGGCCTGCCCGCCATATTGCTCTACCTATCGGGCATCGCCTGGACGCTATACTACGATACGATCTATGCGCACCAGGACAAGGAAGACGATGCCATGATCGGCATAAAGTCAACCGCGCTGCTTTTCGGCGAGAAAACTCGAATTTGGCTTTTTATTTTCATTGCCGCGAGCTGCGCGCTCATGGCGGGCGCATTGCTCGCGGCCGCGGGATTCAACGCGTCTCCGGGCAAGTGGATTTTCGGCTTCGCGGGAATAGCGCTCTACGGCGCCTGCATGGTCGGCCAGGCAAGGAACTTGGATCTCGATTCAAGCCATTCCTGCCTAAGGCAATTCAGAAGAAACAGGGATATCGGGATCATTCCCGCGATCGGATTCGCTATGGCTTCCGTCGCCTAGGAATTTGTCGGCCGGGGCGCTCGTGCGGAAATTTCCGAATCGTCCTTGAAAACCTGGCGTCGCAAATCCGCTTTCGAACGATTTCCATGCATCCCGGCGCGCGCAATGCGACCTGGCTTCGCGAAGTTTCGAAGCGAACGGCCGGTCGGCTACAATCCGCTCTTCAATTCCTTCATTGTCCGCTTGAAGTTTGCTTCGATGCCGTCGCGACCGATGTGGCGGCCGTTTCGAACGACGCGGCGGCCTGCGGACCAAACATCGTCGATTTGCCGGTCGCCGCCGGAAAAAACAAAAGCATCCAATATCTCGTCTCCGGTTCTGCCCGCCAGTTCAAGCCCGTCGGCGCGAAGCGAAAACAGATCCGCCCAGGCGCCAACCTCGATTTTGCCGCATTGCCGCCCCGCCGCCAATGCTCCGCCTGAAAGCGCTGCCTCGAAAAGGCGGCGACCGGCGGATTTCCCGGCTTCGGAAATCCGCAGCCGCGATCGGTCGCGGAGCCTCTGGGAATATTCGAGCATACGCAATTCTCCGGAAAGCGAAATCTCGACATTTGAATCCGTTCCGAAGCCAAAATTACCGCCATGTCCGCTATATCTGACTCCATCGAATATCCCGTCTCCAAGATTTGCCTCGGTAATCGGGCAAAGACCCGCCACCGCGCCCGAAGACGCGAGTCTCCGTGTTTCGGATGTCTCCATTTGCGTGCAATGAATCAGGCACCATCTTCGGTCGACGTCCGCATTCGCAAGCAGCCATTCGACCGGGCGGGCGCCGTACGCCGACACAATTTCATCGACTTCCGCCAACTGTTCGGCGGCGTGAATATGGACGGGACCGTCCGGCAATTCCCGCAAGGTCTCCCTAATGCTACTCGGAGCGACGGCCCGTAGCGAATGGAACGCGACTCCGGTCGAGGCATCGGCCGAAACACTCGCTACCGCGTCAGAGGCTTCCTGATGCAAACGCAAAAACCGATCGCAGTCGTTTCCGAATCGCGCTTGCGACTTGTCCAGCGGGCGACGGTCGCAGCCGCCGAACTGGTACAGAACCGGCAAGAGAGTTAACCCTATGCCCGTTCTGCTGGCGGCCGAGGCGATTCTCCCGGACATCTCCGCGAGGTCCTCGAATTCACCTCCATCCGGCGAATGATGAAGGTAATGGAACTCGACGCAACGACCGAATCCTGCTTCCAGCATCTCCATTTGAGCTAAAGCGGCGATCGCTTCCACCTGATCCGGAGTGAGTCGGGATAGAAATCTATACATCAGCTGGCGCCAGCTCCAAAAGTCGTCCGAAATGGATTCGACGCGTCGTTCGGCCAATCCCGCCATGGCGCGCTGGAAGGCATGGCTGTGAAGATTCGCCGGCGCGGGGAGCAGAATGCCCGCGTCGCGACCGCATCGAACGATGCCGGATTCTACGGCTCCGATAGTTCCTTCGGGATTAATTTCGACTTTTACGTCTTTCGCCCAGCCGGTTTCCAAGAAAGCCCGCCGAGCCCAGATCACAGCCATTTGTCGCACCTTGCAATTTCGAATTCGATTTGAGGCGATTCAGATGTTCGGCGCATTTGCATCCAATTCCCAGTTTCCGAAGAATTAGGCGTTGATTTCGATGTAATTCGAACGGATGATTCGCCGTCCAGTGTTACACCGGCAATATACATTCGCTTCCAAAAAATCTTGAGCGAATGTACGTCGTCTTGCCGAAAACACTGCCACGCCGTCCGGCGGCTTGTCGAGCGCATTCGAAAGAGATTATCAGCTGCGCGGCCAAAGCCGACGCGGGATTAGGCAAATTGCGAAATGCCGGGAAGTTGCCCCTATTACGGAGTTCTTCCCTTCTGCCGCCGGCGACGTCGACCAAAAAATTCACAGAAAAACAAATTTAAGCGTGCGTTGCGAACAATAGATCGAATTTCGGTATCTGCTCACCCCCTATTTTTCGCGATTTTCATTTTGAGTGATTTTCACGGTAGGAACGTCCGACTTGTGCGTGGGTTAAACCTTTGGGAGCTGGTGCGTTGATCTGAGCGCGCCTGGGCTTGAGGCCCTGTCGTGGCCGCCATTTCTGGGCGATGAAGATTCCGGTTGACATTATGAATCCTGCGT
>MPMP01000121.1 GCA_002238565.1 Albidovulum sp. bin36 | reverse complement strand
GGTCTGCTCTACTCGAAGGCCATTTCGCCAGAGCGGATGCTTGCCTCTCAAAACCTCCGCCAATTGCCAGTTGAGCGCAACTTCAATTGTTCGCGGCATTCCGCTCAATCCAGGAAATGGAAATTGATGACGGCGTATCGCTGCCGATAGCCAAGGCGGACCTGCCACTCGTGAAGGCAGCGATCTTATGTCGGCGATCCGGGCGTTCTAGCATTTGGCCAGCTAAGCTAAATGGAAGATCAAGAAAACCATGCCGTTTCATTAGGAAAATAACCTTGGGTCGACGATTATAGGAGAATCTGCATGAGGGCGGGATTATTGGATCGGGATTCCTTCGGCGGGATTGCGATTTCTTGAACATACCTAGCAGTATTTTCGGGGCTGTCGGGTGGCACGAACACCGGAACCCAGGCGACGCTGACGATTGCGGATCCCGAACCGGCGGGAGTGCTGGTTGAAGCCGGGGCGACGTTGAGCCTGACTTAGATCGTACTGGAGAACCCCGCCTTTCTCAACCGCAATGCCATCATAGATGCAAGAAAAATTTGTCGAGTTGAAAAAACGGACCGGAAGTTCATCGTATGCCCGTGAAGTTTGTCTTCATTGCCCTAAGCCGAGTGAAACAGTACGAAAATCTATTGTTAGCGTTTGGATTTTGTTTCATTAGCGGGTGAGATTTCGTTTGAGGACGCGCTTCCAGCACATGCGCAGCGGTCGGAAACTTGCAACTGCCTTTGATTTCGCGCGTATTGCCATACGAGATTCACGTCCACTAATTGTCTGACGAAAAAGTCATGCGCTTCGCCAATCGAAATTACGGCTTCGACCTTGGAAGGCTAAGGGATCGCCTGGATCTAAAGATTCTTGAAAGGAACATGCCGACATAAGACACGCGGTTTGTCAGATTCCCGATGCTGCGAGCGATAGTGGCGACAAGCTAGTGTCCCTTGGAACCATACATTGCGAGACCGAATTGCCTGCGAGCATTGATGCAGACGAAACGGCCGCCCTGCTCCTTCCCGTCAAGCAGCGCGTACAGGAACCGGGAGGGTCGAAGCGGACGCGGGAGCAGATGGTCGGCGACGAAAGCGGATCGCGAGCGCGGAAGATGGAGCCGGAATAGGTGATCGGGCCGCGCAGGCATGCGAGAGCTCCGACACGGCGTTCTTCTTCAAGCAGCGGGGCGGCGCAAGGCCGAATTCGGGCGGCAGGCTGCTCTAAGGCAGGGAGTGGAACGGCATCCCCGCGCAAAGGCATCGACTTTCCAGTCTAGGAAAACGATTATGAAGCGCAAGAGGTTCGCTCTCGAACTATATTCGCGAGCGAGAGCGACTAAATGTTACCAAACGGCATGAATTTCTTTTTCGGTTCGAATCGCAAATCCTATCTCGCCGCCTACGCGCTTGTATGCGCGGCCGCGGCCGCGGTCGCCGCTGCCGGTCTGCAGCGCCTCGCGCCGGAATTCTGGCTGACTGCCGTCTACATGCAGCTGCTTCTCCTGTACATTACGGGAGTTTGCCTGATGCCAGCGACAAGGGGGTCGATCACGGTTCTAACTCGCGGTGCCGCAATCGGAATCGTGCTGGCTTCGGGCGCGATTAACCTAGGCTGCTTCACTTTTCTCTACCTCGGATCGGGCCTTCGCGACACGACCGGATTGAGCAATTCCATCTCGTTCCGGGACGGGCTGTATTTCAGCTTGGTTACGTTTACGACGCTCGGCTTCGGAGACCTCCAGCCCTTTCCGCAAGGCCGTCTTGCGGCCTCGTTTCAGGCGCTCAGCGGCTACTTGTATCTAGGGCTCGGCATCGGATTGGCAGTGAACGGATTCCGGACGGCCTTCGGCGACGACGGCTGTCAGAATACCAGCAAGTAGATGGAATAGGCGATCGTCCCGGCAACGCCGAAGGCAAGCAGGTAAAGCACGTTCCGTAGAGAACGCTTCATTGCCGGCGAAAAGCCTTCTTCCTGCCAGTATTCCCGGGAAACCAAGCTATGCGTGGAATCTTTTCTATTCATGGCAGTGTCGTAAGAGATTTACCGATGCATCGCAAGCAAATTGCTCTTGAACGAAAAATTGCGTCATTCGCAATGGATTGCAACCAGATCCCGGCGATCGAGATGGCAACCGAATCAGAATATCCTGAATTCGAATTGCGCTTGGAAACTTTGTTGTCCAGGCATCGAATCTAGGCACGAAGGGCAAAACCCTGCAGGGCTTCATCGAGAACCTCACGGAACTGCATGCGGAGGTCTACACCGATGACGGCGCATCGTATGTCGGCATGGACCGGACCCATGAAACCGTCGACCACTCGGCCAACGAGTACGTCCGCGACCTGGCGCACGCGAACGGCATGGAATCCTTCCGGACAACGCTGAAACGCGGCCGCAAGGATTTTTTCTCAAGTTCAGAGAGACGCATCTCGACCGCTACGTCACGAAGTTCGCGGAGCGGCGCAATGACCGTGATGCCGACGCGCCGCCTCCATGGACCCGATGCGCTCCGAGGCCTCCGGGATGGTCGGGAAGCGCCTGCGCTATTCCGACCTGATCTCGCCCAACGGGCTGCCGTCGAGAACGCGAAGCCGGGGCCGGAGCGAAGGGTGCCCTCATGGGAACCCGCCGCTTCATCGCAAATACAGCTCGGTCCCCGCCAAATTCCGTCCTCCCGAACAACCGCCAACGCTTGACGGCGGCTGTCGCTGTTCCGCGAAATCCGGACAACTTGGCTTCCTGTCAACCGGGTTGCATCATCGCGAACTGGAAATTTTGGGCAATGCAATGACGAAGACGGGACGGGAGACCCGCCCCCCAAGTGCATTCCGGTCCCCTTCCGCGACAGCCGCGGAGAAGCGTCAAGGTTGCAAAGAAATGCGGGTTCCCGTTTCCGCCATTCAAGAGGAGTCCCCGACATAAATCCAGGCAACCAGGCCACGGCCGCCGACGCGACCATGGATGCGATCGAGGAAATCGGGATCGTCAGTCCGAACCCGACCGACGGCAAGTGGCTGGAGGAGATGACGGTGCGCCGCGCGCCGCTGCTCGACGAATGGAACGTAGCGGAGGCCTGGCCCGGGGTTCCCTAAAATCCGTGAACGAGGGAACCGCCAATTGCTTCATTTAATGTGGTTGCTCAAATTAGGTCCCATCGAGAGCGTGCGACATCGACGAATCCAACTAATCTAATCAAATTTGGTCCGTTAATAGCTCGTGCTCGGCTTTCCTTTCGCCGCCGCGTGGCCCGCCGAAGCCATAAGGCTGTTGACCTCGCGTAGAAGCTCCGGCGACAGGAGAGCGACGTTATCTTTCAGGAAGCGGCGATCATAGCGTTCGTCGTCAAGGTATGACGGGCCGTGGCCGAGCATCTCCCGCAACGTCATGTGCTGGTTCGCCAGTTCCCTGACATGGTCGAAGTCGCAGCCAAGACCCTGCTTTAGGACGGCCAGCACGAGTATCCGCCACATCTCCAAGTCGGGGCGGCCCGCCTTGCGACCGGTTTCGGACCGGAAGTGCGCGTCGAGAAGCTCGAACAGGTGCGCCCGCGCATTCTTATCGCCGTAGACTTGCTGGAGGCCCCGGAGCAGCTTCGGGATATCGTCCCGGGACTTGGCATCGATCTCGATCCTCTCGATCGGAATTGCGCCCGGGTTCAATTCAAGGTCGATGGCTTTTCTCATGAAAAATTCTCGCGAAGATCCGGCGGAAAACGCACATATTGCGTCATAATGGAGGAAATTTTACTCTATGTCGAGATTCTTCGCAAGCGGAAAACTCGTTTTCATTCAATTTTCGCAAAGTTTCGAGGTTTTAGACCGAGCGAAATTTCCGTGTCGCTATCGGCTTCGACCGCCGAAAGTCAAAGATGCTCAAAAATGCTTTGGCCTAGGCTTCACTGTCTTCTATAGCGGCTCGTTCCCGATCGAATTCGCGAGTGGAGCAATAACGGCTGCGCTAAAAGGATTTCCTTCAAAGCGGGAGTGCCGGCTTTGCTAACATTCTCATTCGCCGAAGATTGCCGTAACCGTTAAAAACCGCGGTTGGGCAATCAATTCTTGGATTGATCGTGATCGGATTCGTTGCCGCTGCCAGGCTCTCAAGTCGAAGGGTCCAATCCTGCCGTTTCCGCAAGGCGCTTGCCGGGTTCTCACCGAAGCAGTACATTCGCCAACTGAAATTGGCGGCTAGCGTTAAGGGAGCGCCAAAAGGCATGGCTGAACGATGGCAGTTTTGGGCGCTGGCGCTGCTTTGGCTCCCTGCCGGAGTTGTGTCGAGCGCAGCTGTGCGTTTCGGAGCCTCGGAAGCATTGATGGGGCTCACGGCTCTGCCTATGATTGCGGCTTCGCTGGTGCCGATGATGCCCTGCGGCTTGCCGCTCGCGCTCGGATGCCGATGGATGTGGCGCCTAGGCTACCGCCGCACGGCCTGGATCGCGGGTGCCGCTCTCGCGGCGGCTACCGTCGCAGCGACATTGATAGCCGGCCTTCTCGGTCCAGTCGCTATTGCGGTTGTCGCGATCATCCTGAGCCTTCCGGCGTGGGCGCTGGCATGGTGGCTCAGGCCGCGGGCTTGAAAGCGGCGCGCCGAGGCGGCAATTATGCCGGAGGCGGGTTCGGTCAATACCTGGCATCTCCGCAAGGCGCCGGTCAAAAAAGCGTGTCTCCGTCTAGGCCGGCCCTCTCTGAATTGCCGTTTTCCGCAAGGCGGCCGGCCACGCCTGCGAGATGGGAGCGCGTATGAAATGCTTCCAAACCTTGCAACGAGGATAATATACGTGTGACGACGGGGAGGCATGCGGTTCAAGCTTGCGTTAACCGGGCGTGATTTCCAGATCGCGTCGCGATTCGACACCCATGATCCAATATTGGGTTTTCAATTGCGAGGCTTTGCCTAGCGGCTAAGTTTAGTCGGCGAATTTCAATACACTAGGAGCTCAAAGAAAATGGATGGGGAAATGGAATTTGATTGAGTTAATTTCGATACATTGATTGCTTGAGCGCCGCATGCCAAGGAGGTCTTCTACCACAGCGAGTTGGAGGCACTGTCGGCGACGCGGCTTCGCCGGGCAGGGATTGTACCGCAGCATGGCCCCGTCGACGAACTTCGCGAATAGCCCGGTTAATTGGGGGTGCAGGCTCCATTCTAGCCGGGAGAAGGATACCGTCGATGGTCGATTTAGAGCGCACGGTTCCTGCAGTTCCGACGCGATTCCTGCATCGGAAACGGATTACCTGTCGGAGGCATGAAGGTCACAACTATGCAAAAGGAGCATAATAAGAACGGACAAAGCCGGAATTCGTTCCTTGCCGCTCGGATGCTTGGGTTCAGAGGTGGACACGCGGCATGGTTGCGCCATTGCAGACTAGGGAGGCCGTGGCGAGCGTCCTCAATTTAAACCCCGCTTCATGCGGGACCAAGGTCTCGCCCTGGCCTTCGCACTTTCCTATTAGGTTCCATTTGTCGCAGGACCATGGTCGCAACCTCGCCGGCTTGTGCAAGCCGAACCCGGAAATCGTGAATGAAACTGTTCTGTGATTGCGAAGTCTCGGCGGCGGAGTGCGTTTCCGAGAGGCTGCCGACCGCGCGCCCCTTTACTTTTTTCGTTCCGGATTCTCAACCGACTGGGCAGTGCCAACAGGAGCGATTCGGAAAACCGACTCGGCCAGCAACCCCTGCTTGACCAGGAGTCTGCAGGATCAGGCTTCCCGATTTGGATCGACCCGAAGCAATGCCCTTTCGGCCAGAGCCCGCGCGATCCTGCGGCAGGACCCTACGCGAGCGCTTCTCTGACGGCGGCAAGATTTGTGTTCCGTTCGGCCCGCGCCTTGAGCGCGTCGTCCATGGTCACATGGACAAAGCGCGTGGGAGTGTTGGGCTGCAATTGTCCGATAAAATCCATGTCGGCGGAAATAATGGTTCCGATCATGAAATATCCTCCGCCGGACACGGCGTCCCGGTGCAGTATGATCGGCTCCGTTCCGCTGGGAACTTGGACGGAGCCGTAGGGGTAGCAGGCATCGGTTATATTGGAGGGGTCGGACCCGGCGCCGAAAGGCTGCTCGCGCTGCACGAATTCCGTCGCGCGGCCTCCTTGGAAGCGATAACCCATGCGGTCGGCCTCGTTTGCGACCTTCCAGGTATCCTGGAAGAACGCCTGCTGGGAATCCTCGGTTATCCTGTGCCAATAGAGGCCGGACAGCATGCGAAGTTCGGTGGGTGATCCCGGGCTCCGGCGAAGGGCCTCCGGAATCTCCTTGCCCGCCCGCCCGGTGGCTTTGCCGGGACCAAGCGGAAGGCTATCCCCGGACTGGACGGCGCGCCCTTCGATGCCGCCGAGAGCGCCGATCGCATAGGTCGACCGGCTTCCGAGTGCCGGCGGAGTCGCAATTCCACCGGAGACCGCAATGTAGGCCCTAGCACCGGAACGCAGGAAGTCAAAGCTCAGGACATCTCCCGGTTCGACCGGAAACGCCGACCAGACGGGCCGGATATCTCCGTTGACCTTCGGCGGCAGATCGGCGCCGCAGACCGCCACAGTGGCGGCCTCGGTGAACTCCAGTTCGGGTCCCATGAACACCGCTTCGAGGCCGGCGGCGCCCTCCGGGTTCCCGACCAGAAGGTTCGCTGAACGCAGTGCCATGCGGTCCATGGCGCCGCCGATCGGAATACCGAGATGG
Source organism: Albidovulum sp. bin36 (assembly GCA_002238565.1). Classification (GTDB taxonomy): domain Bacteria; phylum Pseudomonadota; class Alphaproteobacteria; order Rhodobacterales; family Rhodobacteraceae; genus JAPPFL01. The sequence continues at coordinate 11,578 of MPMP01000121.1, read as the reverse complement.
TAGTAGCCTGGACGGCCGAGATCCTGAATCGTTGTCAGGATGCCGGATGAAATCACTTCAATTGGCATTGAGGGCCTCCATCAGTTGGGCATTGGTGCCGTCAATGTCGGCATTGAAGGCGGCGAGATCGAAGGTCACGTCCCGGATTCGCGGCTCGAACCCGCCCGCCTCGACCTCGGCGACTGCAGCATCGTACTCCTCCCTGCCAATCGGCTTCCATTTCACGATGTCCCCCGGTCGGAAAAAGACCATGAAGTCCCTGAGGTAGCTGACTTTCTGTTCCGGGTCGTAGATCGGCATCGGAGTGATCCCGAACATCTGATAGCCCCCGGCGCCGCGAACCGAATATATGCAGGAGAAGCAGCCGCCATAGCCCACGGTGAGCTTGGGCGTGTCGGTTCTCGGCCGAAGGTATTTGGGAACCTCGATCTGCCGTTTCCGGTCGACCATCTGGAAAAGGAAGGGCAGTCCGGATACGAATCCCACCATCGAAACGAACCAGGGCGCTCCGGAATGCGCCCGGATGAAGGACTCGACCGAGTCGTACCCGTTGATCCTCGCCGCAAATTCGATGTCCGTCGAATTCGGATCCTGATGCCGTTCCCGGAATCTCATCAGCGTTTCGGTGGTCCAGGGATCCTGGTAGAGGACCGGAATCTCGATGATCCGGGTGTCCAGCTTGGACTCCGCCATTCCCGTGCCAGCCTCCATTTCCTTGATCGTCCCCAGCAGACGGTCGGGATGGATGAGGTCCGGATCGAACTTGATCTGAAACGATGCGTTGGCGGGGCAGATCTCGGTTACTCCGATAATCCGGGCTTCTCTCACGGCGTTGGTGATTGCCAGCGATACGAAGAACGCCTCAAGCGACATCGCCTCGTCAACTTCGACGAACAGATGCTCGTCGCCGCCAAATGTATATCGGCAACTCATGCGATTGTGTCTCCCTGTTTCCGAACTTCATTTGATTGGGCCCCTAGCCAGTCCTCGAGCCAGCCGGTGTGGACGGCATTCGAGCGGATGTCGCAATCGTTGAGCAGCAGTTGAAAGAGCGGCAGTGTCGTGGCAACGCCTTCGATCCGCGTCTCCTCAAGAGACCGGGCGAGGCGGGTCAGCGCCGCCTCGCGGGTTTCGCCGTGAACGATCAATTTGCCGAGGAGCGAGTCGTAGAACGGAGGCACGACGTAGTCCCTGTAAAGCATGTGGTCGAAGCGGACGCCGAGGCCGCCGGCGGACGCGATGTCGGTTACGGTCCCGGGACACGGCATGAATCCGTTTAACGGATCCTCGGCATTTAGCCGCACCTCGATGGCATGCCCGTTGCGGCGAACATCGTCCTGCCGGTGCCGCAGCGAGGAACCGCCGGCGATCCTGATCATCTCCGCAACCAGATCCAGCCCGGTGACCATTTCGGTAACCGGGTGCTCGACCTGAATGCGAGTGTTCATTTCAATGAAATAGAATGAATTCGACGAGTCGTCGAAGAGATACTCGACCGTGCCCGCGCCGCTGTAGCCTACCGAGACGGCCAGATCGACCGCCGACCTGCAGAGCCTGTCCCGCGTCGCTTCGTCAATGGCGGTGGACGGCGCTTCCTCCCAAAGTTTCTGCCGCCTCCGCTGAATCGAGCACTCCCTTTCCCAGCAATGGATAGAGTCCGTGCCGTCGCCGAGGATCTGCACCTCGACATGCCGAGCATTCTCGATGACCTTCTCAATGTAGATTCCGCCATCGCCGAACGCAGCCAACGCCTCCGTCGACGCCTGGGATGCGAGGGTCGGGAACTCGTCGCCCGACCGGGCAACGCGAATGCCGCGCCCGCCGCCGCCTGCCGCGGCCTTGATCATGACCGGGAAGCCGATTTCGCTCGCTAGTTTGCCTGCCTCCGAAATGTCGCCGACGACTCCGTCGCTTCCGGGCACCGTGGCCACTCCGGCCAGCTCAGCCTGCCGTCGAGCCAATGCCTTGTCGCCCATCGTGCGAATTGTCGCGGCGTCGGGCCCGACAAACGTCATCCCGGCATCGGCGACGGCCTCGGCAAACGCCGCGTTCTCGGCCAGAAACCCGTATCCCGGGTGCACCGCGTCGGCGCCGGTGCTGCGGCCGGCTTCGATTATCCTGTCAATGTTCAGATACGACTTTGCCGCCAACGGGGGGCCGATTTCAACGGATTCGCCCGCCAGCTTCACCGCAAGCATTTCCCTGTCCGCCGCGGAGTGCACCTGCACGGTCGGAATGCCGAGATCCCGTGCCGCCCGGTTGATCCGCACCGCGATCTCCCCGCGATTCGCAATCAGGAGCTTGCCTATCGGCATCAGGCTAGGACGATCAGAGTTTGTCCGGCGATTACCGGTTCTTCGTTTTCGGTTTCGAAACTTGCAATGGTCCCGTCAGCATCGGCCTTGATCTCGTGAAAGGTCTTCATCACCTCGACAAGGCCGACCATGTCGCCCTTGGCAACCTTGTCGCCGACTTCCTTGTAGGGCGGGTCGTCAGGAGATGGCTTCCGGTAGAAAGTGCCGGGAATCGGGCTCTTGATCTCGTGGGACATTGGGGTGCCTCCTATTCAGTCTATTCTCGATCCAGCGACCGCAGCGTTTCGCGCACCGCGGCTGCGATCTCGGCGGAATTCGGCGTGTCCGAATGCAGGCAGATCGTGTCGGCGCGAACCGGAAGCACCTTGCCGCCGGCGGTAGTGAGTGCGCCGTCCGCTACGGCCTGCCTTGTCCGCCTTGAGGCGATCTCGGGGTCCATTGCCTCGTGCTGGCGGGTGATGACAAGTTCTCCTTGATCGGAATACTCCAGATCGACAAAGAACTCGGCGATGAAGCCGATGCCGCGCCTTCGGTAGACCGACTCGTGCAATGTGCCGGGCAAACCCATGACCGGGAGGTCGTAAATGCCTGCGGCATCGGCAACAGCTTCGGCGATGTGTTCCTGGCGCGAGGCCATTCCGTAAAGGGCGCCATGCGGCTTGATATGCGATATCTCCGTACCCGCCTGCTTCGTGAACGCCGTCAGGGCTCCGATCTGGTAGAGGACGATGTTCAGGAGTTCGCCTCGCTCCATCTTCATTTCCCGGCGCCCGAACCCGGAAAGGTCGGGCAAAGAAACATGCGCGCCGACGCGGACTCCGTTGTCCCGTGCCAACTCAACCGTGCGCGCCATGTGATTTGGGTCCGAGCCATGGAATCCGCAGGCAACATTCGCATGAGTGATGTACGGCATGATCGCTTCGTCATTTCCGAACGAATAGAGTGCAAAACTCTCTCCCATGTCGCAATTGATGTCCATTGACTTACGCCCTTAGTCCTTGATCGATGCAACAAATCGAAGTCGTATCTGGTCGGCAACGACCGCGAGGATCAGTAGCGAACCCAGCACGACGGTCTGCAGGTAACTCTCGATCCTTGCAAGGTTCATCCCATTCTGGATCAGGCCGATGAACAGGGCGCCCAGGACGACGTTCTCCACGCGCCCTATGCCGCCGCGCAGGGACACGCCGGCGATAACGCAGGCGGCGATGCTTTCCAGCGGCATGGAAGCGCCGATGTTGGCTTCGCCGGTATCAAGCCTCGCGGTCAGAAGCATTCCGGCGATGGCTGCGAACGCCGCGCACAACACGTAGGTCGCAATCAGGGTCCCCTTGACGTTGATTCCGGACAGGCGCGCTGCATTAACATTTCCGCCAACCGCGTAGAAGTGGCGTCCCCAAGGCGTCCAGTAGAGAAGGACGGCAAGGAGCACCACGAGCAACGCTGCGAACCAGACCGGTGCCGGGATGCCGGCCCAGACACCGAATCCGAAGATGTCGCCGAACTCGATAGGCATTCCATAAACCGGAACGCCGCCTGTCAGGTAGAGCGCGATCCCGAACCCGACCGATGCCATTCCAAGGGACATCATGAACGGCGACACGTTGAAGAATGCAACTCCGATTGCATTGGCGACGCCAATCGTTGTGCCGGCAAGGACTCCGGCCAGGAAGCCAAGAGTGATCGCCAACGCAATGGATTCCGGCATTGCCGCATGGAGGCCGGCCATTACCAAGGCGCCGACAACGGACGAGATTGCAAGGATCGTTCCGACCGAAAGGTCGAACCCGCCGGACAGGAGCGCAAGCATCTGGCCCAGCGAAACAATGGTGAGATAGACCGATTGGCGCAGAACGTTCATCAGGTTCCGGGTTGTTAGGAAGTTCTCCGACATCAGCGCGAACACCAAGACGGCGATCAGGACCAGGAATGGCAGAATTCCTAGCCTGACAAAGAGCAACTTCAGCCAGTGGCCGACGATAGCGAACATTCCGGTGGGTCCGCCAACGGTTCTCTGCTTCAAGCGCTCCCCCTTTCGAAGTAGTGCTCAAGGACGGTCTCTTCCGAGAGTTCCGAGCGTTCGATTTCTGCCTGTATTCGACCACGATAGAGCACATAGGCACGAGTCGACAAGTTGAGGATTTCCGGAAGCTCGGACGAGATGACGACCACCGCCGAGCCGGCTCGGGCCTGTTCGACGATGAATCTGTAGATGGCGGCGCGTGTTCCGACGTCAACTCCAACGGTCGGTTCGTCAAACACGATAAGATCGAACTTCTTGGTAAGGCTGCGCGCGAGCATCGTCTTCTGCTGATTGCCACCCGAGAAATGGTTTACCGAGCGCTCCGGCTGGCACGGGTTGAGGTTGAGTTGGCGGGCGATTTGCCCGACCCGTGCCCGTTCACCTCCGAGGTCGAGGAACATGCCACGCCGGAACGGCGCGCAGTTGAGCGCGGCAAGCGACATGTTTTCGCGCACCGACCGCATCATTATCAGGCCTTCATTCTTGCGATCGGGAGGCATGTACAGGAATCCTTCGCGAACCGCCATTCTCGGACTTGGCTTGCGCACCGGTTTCCCTCGGTAGCGCACTTCGCCGGCGGAAATCGGTATGGCGCCGTACGCGGCCTGCATGACCTCAGACTTTCCGGAGCCGACCAAGCCGGCCAGCCCGACGATTTCACCGGCTCGAACGTTCATGCTGACTTCGGCGACGGTGCCTGCTGCAGTTGAAACCCGGTCGAGCGCAAGTATCTCCCGTCCGGGAGGGGGCAGTGCCAGTTCGGGAAATACTGCACCCACATCCCGCCCGGTCATCAGCTTGACCAGCGTGTCGTCGTCGGCGTCCTTCACCGGCAGTGTCGCCACGTACCGCCCGTCGCGCAGGACTGTGATCCGGTTGCCGATCCGCCGGATTTCGGCCATGCGGTGGGTAATGTAGACGATACCGACCCCGCGAGCAGTCAGTTTCCGGATCAGCGTGAAGAGTTGTTCCGTCTCGTGGTCTGTCAGGCTGGCGGTTGGTTCGTCGAGGATGAGAACGGACAGTTCAGACCTGAACGCCTTGGCGATCTCGACCATCTGCTGCTCGGCCCTGGTCAACCGGTGCACCGGTCGTTTCGCATCCAGCAGGAAGCCGAGTTCGGCCAGTATCCTGGTCGCTTCGCGGCGCATCTCGGCGGTTCCGAGAAACATCCCCTTTCGGCGCTCCTCCCCGAGAAACAGGTTCTCCTGTGCCGACATCTGCGGAACCAGCGAGAACTCCTGGAACACCGCAGAGATGCCTAGTGCGCGTGCATCGTGGACGGAGTGGATTTCAACTGAAATTCCGTTCATCTCGATGCGGCCTGCCGAGGGCCTCGCGGCCCCCGACAGAACCGAGATCAGGGTCGACTTTCCCGCGCCGTTCTCGCCGAACAGAACATGGACCTCTCCCGGCAGAAGGTCGAAGTCCACACCGTCGAGGGCACGTACGCCAGGATAATCCTTGGTAATGCCACTTGCTGCGAGGAGCGGCGCGTGATCGCCGTTCATAGCCGGATTATTCGACCCGGAAGACAGGCTTAAACCCGGCTGGCGCCAGCGTTGACGTCGAATCGAAGTCGGCGTGGTTGTCCGCGGTCACGACGTAGAGGGCCGGCCCGACATGTTTCTCGAAGTCGGCGCCTTCAATTACGCGGACGGCCTGGTCGATGGCGATACGGCCCTGAATGACCGGAGAATCGGTTGGCGCAGCGAGAATTTGCCCTCGCCGGATTCCTTGATCAACTCCGGGCGTGAAGTAGTAAGACAAGACGCTGATCCGGTCCGTGAGTCCGCGGGATCTGAGAATCGGGATGGCTGCTTCGGCTGTGACGGCGGTTCCGGCAATGTAGTCAAGGTCTGGATACGTCTCCAGCGCGTCTTCAACCAGCGCGGATTGCGCTTCCTTGCCGGTATCGCCGTACTTGGTGTCCACCACCTCTACGGCGCTTCCGGCGACGGCATCCAAAAATCCGGCATTGCCGGCTTCCACCCAGCCCGCGCCTGCAGGGCCCGGGAACCACGCGACCCTGACCGCATCGCTTCCGGCCGGATGCTCGCCAGCTAGGTACTCGCCCGTCTTGCCGCCCATTTCACCAAACGAGACTAGCGATTTTGCCGACAGCTCATCCGAGGACATTCCGTTGATGACATCGATCACCGGGATGCCCTGGGCGCGAATCTCCCTCACGAGATTGTTGAGACCGTCAAATGAGATCGCTCCGATCACAACCGCATTCGCACCCGCCGCCACGCAGTCCTCGATCTGGCTGATCTGAGTACTGAGTTCGGTGTATCCGCCTGCTTCGACCAACTGCATTTTCACGCCCAGCCGCTCTGCTTCGGAAGCAACCCCGTAATTCACGCCCAGCCAGTAGGCATCCTTCATATGCGGGAATGAAACGCAAATCTCCCAGGCCTCGGCCGCCATTTCGAGCGGTACGTATTCGATCGACGTGCGCGGGCTGGCCATGTCGAACGGCGGGTCCCAGCTCTCCACAGCATAGGGGAACCAGGCATCTTCCGCCGAGGCGCCCGTAGCCGACAGCGCAATTGCCGACGCTGCCATCAAACATCGAGAACGAATGGTCATTGGTAAAGACTCCTTTGGCTTGAATTTCTGAGCGGCACCGGCTTGGCCGGGCCGCCATACGAATCGAAATATCGCGCAAGTTGGCAAGGCATTGCAAATTCAAAGAATGCGGAATGAATATTCTTTTTTTTGATATTTCCTCCTTCCGGTTAGGGTATCCTGGTTCCGCAGATTCACTGCCTCCGATCAACGAACAAACATCCGAAAAATACTGTTTGAATGTTGTTTTGGGAGGTCGTACAAGGCTGTGGACATGCCGTCTCCCAATTTTGCGGGATGTGGACGGTCATCAGAATGCACGAAGAATCATATCGGAATTTTGGATGGAACTGTCGCTTCGCCAGATCAGGTATTTTACTGCGGCCGCGCGGTGCGGCCAGATTTCGCGGGCAGCTCGCGAGGTCAACATATCGCAGAGTGCGATTACAGCAGCCATCAAGCAGCTCGAAGACATCGTTGGCTGCGCTCTTTTCCGCCGCCACGCGAACGGTGTCAAGCTTACGCACAACGGCACTATCTTTCTTCAGCACGCGAACAGGATTCTGGCAACGGTCGATGAGGCGGTTCGCGCGCCCCTGAATTCACAATCAAACCTTGCAGGTCGGTTGCGACTGGCGATGACCTACACGGTCGCCGGATATTTCCTGCCCGCGTACCTGGAGCGGTTCTCGCGGGCCTACCCGAACATCCAACTACAGCCTCTGGAGGCAACGCGCTCCGAGATCGAGGTCGGGCTTGTCGCGAGAGCCTACGACATCGCCGTGCTCCTTACGTCGAACATTGCTGACCAGGAGCGGCTAGCCTACGAGACCCTGATACGGTCGCAACGCCGGCTTTGGGTTTCAACCAGCCATGAACTGCTTGACCGGGACGAAATCCATTTGAGTGATCTTTTGCGGGAGCCTTACATCATGTTGACAGTCGACGAGGCCGCGAATTCGGCCCAGCGATATTGGAACAGGGCAGGCAGCCGTCCGAACACTTTCACGCGGACATCTTCGGTGGAGGCCGTTCGCTCCATGGTCGCAAGCGGCATGGGTATCACAATCCTCTCGGACATGGTTTACCGACCGTGGTCGCTCGAGGGATTGCGCGTTGAAGCTGTGTCCCTGGCAAGCGTTGTTCCGACGATGGATGTGGGCCTCGCATGGGCGGTGAATGCTGATCTAAGCGATCCGGCGAGAGCGTTCGCCGATTTCCTGCGTACTACGCTTGCCAACGAGCGCCAGGGGAATTCGTGAACCGCGTGGATTCGGACAATTAACTCCGCAGGCGCACAAAGTCGCGGACGTTCAATTCCAAAGTCCCCACCAAAGTGACGGGTGGTCCCAGAAGTGGTTCCGAAGCGTGCTGAAAACGCCTCGGTGTCGAGTATCAACGAGAAATCAGCTCCGGCCCGGATGCCGTCCGGGAACGACCGGAAGCCTGAAGAATGGATGCCTCTGGCCGATGCTCTGCGATCGGGGACGAGGCTGCGTTTCCCCTTGCCGAATCCCGCCTACGACATCATGCGGCCGAGTTCCTCGGCGACTAAACCGGGACCTTGGCGAGCGACGGTCACGGCGCCAACTAGTCCTATTTCGAGTCGCGCGATGGAGCGGCCATGTACCGGAACTGCGCCGGCCCGAACCTTTTTTGAACTGAAGGACAGTTACTCGGCGACAACGTCCGCCCGCGGCGCGAGCGAATGGCATCCGGTTTTCCATAGAGGCTAATATCCATTCGCAGATACATAACTCCAGACCTGAAGGAGTCCATCCTCCAGATCCGGATCCTCGGGACCGCCGGCGATACCGGAGACGCGGCAATCAAGAGACTGCTTGGGGAACTGAACTAGCCCGAAACGAAGCATCCCGGGGACCAAACCTCATCACGGTCTATGAGCTGCCGGGCGACGGTGCCGAAACGCCAGAAAACGGTTCATGAAAATTGGCGGCGGCGATGTGCGAGGTCGGGACGTCTAAGATTGGACGAAACGCGTCTTGCAGCTTCGACCTTGCTCCTGCGCTTGCTCGAATCCTGTTAGAGCGTCGACCGAACGGTACGAGAAGCCGCTTTCATGTCTCGGCACCGAACACTGCGATTGGCGATTCCGGCAATTTATTCCACCTTTCGGCACCCGTGTTTCCAAGACGCGATGGATTCATCGGCCTCGTGCCCCTTCGAAAGGCCGGCATCTCGCCGGCCCGGCGGCCGTTGCTGCTGGCTTCATTAGCCACGATGCATTCGCCAAATGAATTAGGACGGCCATTTTACTGCGCTACCGCGAAAGCTAAGAGTTTGTTCCTAAAGTCGGCAAATTATCTATATATTGGAAAAGTTACAAAAATTTCCACAAAAACCGACAATATGTGGTATTTTGATTCAAGCTCTAAGAGAATGTACGGCGGCAGCGCGGGTCAAGGGAGCAGAAGCCGAGCATGCCGGCGATTATTCCAGGACGAGTTTCAAAGCAAGGCCAGTATGAGCATGTGGTCTCGGAAAAAATATTTTTCGGCGGCGGATTCGCCATTGGATTCAATTTGATTTTGCCGCTTTGCGGGACTAGTGTCGGCGGCGAGCTGCTAGGAGAAATTTGCGGTCGCCATTAATTTTCCAGACGGACTCCCGTGCCGAATCCAATTGAAATACATGGGGGAATGAAGCCGTTAACGATTGCCGAAATCCGATCGAGCGAATGCAAGTGGCTTTGGCCCTGCACTAACGGCAGGAAGGTTTCCGTCGCCGAAAGAAAATAGCGCGAGAGTTTCACATTTGGCTTTGGACAATACGATGAATCGACGAGAGTTCTTGGCATCCGGATCCGCGATTGCAATACTGCCTGCAACAGGGCGGGCGATGACATCCCTCAAATTGACGGCCGAGCCGGTCCCTGTTCGCGTCTACCCGGCCGGCAACGAACTCGCGAGCCTTTTGGGATTTAACGGCATAAGTCCGGGCCCGGAAATCCGGGCGATGCAGGGACAGCGAATTTCCGTCGACTTCGAAAACGGATTGAACGAAAGTTCATCCATCCACTGGCACGGCATTCACTTGGAAAACGCAATGGACGGCGTGCCCGTCCTGACGCAGGCTGCAGTGGAACCAGGAGAGACATTCAACTATTCGTTCGATTTGGCAAATCCCGGCACCTACTGGTACCATGCTCACCATCGCTCCTGGGAGCAAGTTGCCAAAGGCCTTTACGGACCCCTGATTGTCGAAGAAAGCGCTCCGCCGCCGGTCGATCAAGACATTACGGTTGTCCTAGACGACTGGAGGATTTCCCAAAGCGGAGAACTTCTGGGCGATTTCGGCAATTTGCATGATTTTTCCCACGCGGGCCGGCTGGGAACCTACGCGAGCGCTCTGTTTTCGAAGGACAAGGTTAGACTTGGCGACAGAGTCAGGCTGCGTTTGATCAATGCTTCGACGGCGAGAATGTTTGATCTGGAAATCGGCGGTGGCTCCGGAATGATCGTGGCGCACGATGGAATGCCGCTGGCGTCGCCGTCGCCACTTCGCGATTCGCCGCTTTTACTCGCTCCCGCTCAGCGAACCGATGTCATTCTCGACGCAACTGGACCAATATCTTTTACGCTGCTGACTAATCAAGGTCCTTACGACCTGGGCACCATTGCCGCCGGGGAAGGCAGCCGCGTGCGAATCGACTCGCCGATTGGTCCGCTGCCGGGTTCGCGGCGCCCGTCCGCGGATTTCGAATCAGCGCTTTCCGCAACTCTTGCAATGCAGGGCGGAGCTATGGGCGGTCGGCACGGCGGCGACGACATTTGGGCTTTTAACGACTATTCAGGGCTTCCGGACGAGCCGTGGCAAAGGTACGAGTTGGGCTCGACTGCGAGAATCAATTTGCGAAACGATACGGCGTTTCCTCACGGAATTCACTTGCACGGACACCATTTCTACGAATTGAATGAAGACGGCTCGCCGGGTCACTTCCGAGATACAACCCTGGTAATGCAGAATCAAAGCCGGGAAATTCTATGCGTTTTCGACAATCCGGGCAAATGGCTGCTGCACTGCCATACATTGGGGCATCAGGCATCGGGTATGAAAACTTGGATAGAAGTGTTCTGAATCTCCGTCTTCAATGATGTCCAATGCTAAATTTGCGCCTAGGGGTCGATGCCAGCCGGCATTCTGCGAGCTTGTACTTCAAAATTCGACACGGCCTTTAATTTCAGACGTTCAGACCTCGGGTTTTACGGCGGCGAGCATTCCCGGCCACCATAATTCGGTTCCGCCGCTTTGACCGGCAATTCATAGACCATGCGCAGGCCGGTTCCGGGGAAGACGGTGCGGGTTCGGGTCAGCTCCTCCAGGAGCCCTGCGATCGCGGCATCTCCGGAGTTGCTAGCGGTGCCGATGACCTTTCATCCCGCCGCAGTTGACTCACATTAAGACGTAGTCTCGGCAAGCTCTGAAATGTTCGACGAAATATGATAGTATCTTGTAGCCCTCCCAGAGTTTTTTAGTTCCCGGCAGCGGCTGCCTCTTCCTGGGGATGAATCCGGCGAGGCGGGCCGTGTTGACCGCGAAGCTCGCGATCGTCTGGTTCGGGTCGGGCGGGCCGCGCTGCCTCCGGTGGTTCGGCTTGGACATGTGAATGGCCAGAACGATGATCTCGTCCATGTGGACGACCGTGCGC
>MPMP01000120.1 GCA_002238565.1 Albidovulum sp. bin36 | reverse complement strand
TCCTCGGTTTCGAACTTGAATAGAGGAGCGACCGGGCCGAAGGTTTCGTCGCGGGCGATAAGCATGTCCCGCGTTACGTTGGCGATGATCGTCGGCTCGAACCATGTGCCGGCGGAGCCGTGGCGGCTGCCTCCGGCAACGAGTCTTGCGCCTTTTTCGACCGCGTCGGAAATGTGCTCCTCGACCTTTTTGACCGCGTCTTCGGAAATGAGCGGCCCTGTATTGATGCCATCCTGGAAGCCGTCGCCAAGAGTGAGGCCGCCGACCGCGGCCGAAAGCTTTTCGGCGAATTCGTCGTAAATGCCCGACTGCACGTAGATCCTATTCGCGCAAACGCAAGTTTGACCGTTGTTGCGGTACTTGGACAGCATCGCGCCCGCGACCGCGGCATCGACATCGGCATCGTCGAAAACAATAAACGGAGCATTGCCGCCGAGCTCCATCGAGACCTTCTTGATCTGCGACGCGGACTGGCGCATCAGAATGCGGCCCACTTCAGTCGATCCTGTAAATGTAATCTTGCGGACCGTGGGGTTCGTGCAGAATTCCTCTCCGATCTCACGGGATTTTTTCGAAGTAACGACTGAAAACAATCCGGCGGGAATTCCTGCCCGCTCGGCCAGAACAGCAAGAGCTAGCGCGGAGAGCGGCGTTTCGCTTGCCGGCCGCGCGACGAACCCGCAGCCTGCCGCGAATGCGGGTCCCGCCTTTCGCGTGATCATGGCGTTCGGGAAGTTCCATGGCGTGATCGAGGCGACGACGCCGACGGGCTGCTTGATGACGACGATTTTCGTGCCTTTCATCGTAGCCGGAACGGTTTCGCCGTAGACGCGCTTCGCTTCTTCGGCGTACCATTCGACGAAAGACGCGCCGTACGCGATTTCGCCCTTCGACTCGGCGAACGGCTTGCCCATCTCGGCAGTCAGTATCGCCGCCAAGTCGTCCGCATTCTCCATCATGAGATCGTACCACTTGCGCAGAATGTTCGCTCTTTCCTTGCCGGTAAGCGACGCCCATTTCTTCCAGGCGGCTTCGGCCGCATCAATTGCTCGGCGAGCCTCGGCGACGCCGAGATCCGCGACTTCGGTAATGACATCTCCTCGGGAAGGATTCAGGACCGGAAAAGTCGCGCCGTCGTCGGCATCGATCCATTCGCCGGCGACATATGCTTTCGAGACCAGCAGTCCGGGATCTTTAAGCATTGAAGTTATATTGGTTGCATCAAGCATTTCAAACTGTCCTTCTTTGAATTCCGCGCCCGATTAGGCGGATGCGATTTCGATGATTCGAACGCCGCCCTGCCAAGCGCATCCCGCCCCGGCCATAAACTCAGACGCGCGGCCTAGTGTTCCGCTTCGGACGATATAATCATTGCTCGCAGGCAATTCCATGCCTAGCCCGGCAATATTCGCAATTATTCATGTGGAGTCGCCTACGTTCTCTTGCCGACTAGCGAAGCCAGTCCCGATTCGTAGTCGGGATAGGTAGGCGAAAAGCCTAGCTGCCGCTTGATTTTCGCGTTGGAAACTCTCTTTGACTCGCCATAGAAGCTGCGCGCCATGGGCGACATGTCGGCGCGTTCGAACGGAACCTCTTTCGGGGGCGGCAAGCCCAGCAATTCGGAGCCGAACGCAACGACATCCTGCGGCGCCGCCGGCAGGTCGTCGCAAAGATTGTAAATCTCTCCGGGCTCCGGTTTGGCGATAGAGGCCGACAGGGCTACGGCGATGTCTTCGACATGGATGCGGTTGAAGACTTGATTTTTCTTGATAACGCGGCGCCCTCGCCCGGATTTCAAAGATTCGAGAGGGCCTCGCCCCGGACCGTATATCCCTGCCAGGCGAAATATGTGCAATGGCAGTCCGTTTTCCGCCGCCAGTGTCTGCCAGGCTCTCTCCGCAGCCACTCTCCGCCGCCCCCTTTCGGTAGAAGGGGACGGCGGCGCCGACTCATCGACCCAATCGCCGCCCCGGTCGCCGTACACGGCGGTCGTTGACAGATAGCCCGCCCATTTTTTTCGATGCGCCGAAGCCGCGATTTCCCTGCCGTGGGATTCAAGCACAGGATCGCCGCGCTCGCCGGGCGCAATGGACACAAGCAGATGCGTCGCGTCTTCAATCGCCGGTCCCAGGTCGCCGCCTGGCCAGATAATCGCGCGAATTCGATTCCGCTCCGCCTCGGCGGCTTTCCGGTGCGAACGCGTCGTGCCGTACACCTTCCAATCGCTCGCTGCGAGAAGGAGTCGGGAAAGCGCTTGAGCGCAATAGCCGTATCCGAAGCAAAGAAGCGTTTTCGTCAAGTCGGATTTTCCGTCAATTTCGAATTCGACCTCCGGGAGAGCCCGTCGCAGCCGCTTAGCCTGGCCAGGGCCCAGCGCGCGGCGTCGGCGACCGCAGGGTCGGGATCGGAAAGCAGCCGCTCGGCGGCGCTTGCAAGTTCGCGGTTGCCCGAGTTTCCAATCGCGTAGAGCGCGTTTCTCACCATGCGGTTGCGGCCGGTTCGCTTTATCGGCGATCCGCGGAATTTCCGTCTGAAGCCGGCGTCGTCCAGTCCCGCGATTTCCGCTAGCTCCGGCGCATTCGGGATATGGGGCGCATGATAGCGCAGCTCGCTTGCCGCCGTTGCGAACTTGTTCCAGGGGCAGACGGCGAGGCAATCGTCGCAACCGTAAATCCTGTTGCCAAGGAGAGGGCGGAGAGATTCATCGACCTGCCCCTTATGCTCAATCGTCAAATAGGAAATGCAGCGACGGGCATCCAGCTGGTAGGGCGCCGGGAACGCATCGGTTGGACAGGCGTCCAGGCAGCGGCGGCAGCTTCCGCACCGGTCCGCCTCGGGCTCGTCGCGAGGAAGATCGACAGTGGTAAAGATAGCGCCCAGGAAGAACCAGTTGCCCAATTGCCGGCTTAGCAAATTCGTATGCTTGCCCTGCCAACCGATTCCCGCGGCCTCGGCTAGCGGCTTTTCCATCACCGGCGCGGTATCGACAAAAACTTTGATTTCGGCGCCTTCGGCTTGCTCGAGCAGCCATCGCCCTACACGCTTGAGTCTCTTTTTCACCAGAACGTGGTAGTCGCGATTTTGCGCGTAGGCGGAGACGGCGCCCCTATCGGTCTGCCTCAGGATTTCCAGAGGATCGAACCCGGGAGCGTAGGATTCCGCCGCCATGACGACAGACCGAGCCTCCGGCCAGAGAGACGACGGATCGCATCTCCATTCAAAGCGACGCTCCATCCACTCCATCGTTCCATGTCGGTTTTTCGCGAGAAACTCCGCTAGCCGTCTCCGAGCCCGAGGTATGGACGACGGCGAACAAATGCCTACGGCATCGAATCCTTCCGCGAGCGCCTCGCGCTTCAAATTTTCGGCGAGCGACTTCAAAAATCCAAATCTGTGTAAATGGGCTTCGGCTGGAATCCCGGAATGTAGTCCAATAGCAGCGATCGGAACGCGGGACGGGACTTCAAAGCCGAGTACCACGGCTTGACCAAGTCGCTTCGGCTCCAATCAATGTCGTCAAGGTAATCCACGCACGACAAGTGCGCCGAAGCCGCAAAATCGGCGAGCGTGATCTGGTCGCCGGCAAGCCAGCGCCTCTCGTTCAGCAGCCTGTGAAGATAGTCGATATGGTCCGGCAGCTTGCCCAGCGCGAATCGCAGATTGGCGCTGTCCGGGACTCCCCTCTTCTGAATGAGCTTGAACATGCGTTCATCGAGCAGCCTCGAAGTTACCTCCGAATTGAATTTGCCGTCGAACCAGAAAACCAGCCTCCGAACTTCGTACAGCTGTTCGGGATCTTCGGGCAGAAGCGGCGGATCGGGAAAAATCGCTTCGAGATATTCGCATATCGCCTGGCTGTCGCTGAATAGCTTGCCGTTCATTTTCAGCAGAGGGACCTTTCCCGACGGATTGATCATCAGGAATTCGGGACGATTTTTCCAGAATTGCTCCTCGATCGTCTCGATCTCGATTTTTTTCTCCGCCAGCACCATTCGCAATTTTCGGCAGAACGGCGACAACGGGTAATGGTACAGAGTTACTGAATGCTGCATGTCCTACCTCGCAATTGAATTGACTCCTGCTGCATCTCGTCTCGCGTCTTCCTCGATCAGGAGCTCAGGCACGACGCGCGCCCGTCCCGATCGATTGTCGAAGCTCCGTCGGCGATTAGCGCCGCCCTGCGAGCTTGCTCCGGAGACAGGTCGCTGGCGACCATGTTCCTGGGATCCATAAGAACCGCCGCGAGCCGCGACGCCTGGTCCAAGTCCAGTTCCGATGCATCCAGGCCGAAATTCTCGGTCGCGGCGGCCTGAATGCCGAACACGCCCTCGCCGAATTCGGCGAAATTCATGTAGATTTCAAGCACCCTCCTTTTTGACCAGAACGCTTCGATTCCGAATGCGATGAGAGTTTCCGGCAACCTAATCGCCTTGGATTCGCTTGGCCAAAGCATAACGATGCTCGCGGTCTGCTGGCTTATTGTCGATGCGCTTAAATTGCCGCCCCGAACTATGGAATTGCGGACGGCATTCGGATCTATTCCCCAGTGAAGGCAAAAATTCGCGTCCTCGGCCGCGACGAGCGCGCGATGCACGTGGGGCGGAACGTCTTCGAATTCTATCCATTCCCGCTTGGTTTCCCCCAAGCGGAGATGCTCGCTCGCCGCAAGGATAGTCGTGGGTGGATCGACAATTGAATAAAGCCCTGCCAGCCCTATCCAGACCGCAAAAATCGCGGCTATCCCCCGCGCCAGCCATTTTCCGACTAGAAGAGGCATGCGAAGAATGCTGCCGATTCGACTTTTCTGCGCCTGTTGCTGCTCGGTTGCCATGCATGCATATATACATGTCGGCATCGACCGGAAAAGCAATTCTTGGCGATTTTCGCCTCGAAAACGATATCAAGCTGTCCGGCGCTCCTCCTCCAAACCAAGTGGATGCGGCAGATGAGCCAGCATTTCCTTCGGACAAATCTGGATGAAGTTTCGGCATTGAATGTCCCAGTTCAGCAAGATTTCCTCGCCTTTTCGGCTTCCGGTAAACTTAACATGCTGCGCGATCAAATCCCGCGCCTGGTTTTGCCAGTATTCGACCTCGAGCCGGCCGACCGCAAGAGAATCGAGGTTGAAATTCACGGCAGCCGTATTTTCGGAATCGTAGACGTAGGCCATTCCTCCGGTCATTCCCGCGCCGAAATTCGCGCCGATTTCGCCTAGAATCACGGCGACTCCGCCGGTCATGTATTCGCAGCCGTTGGAACCGCACCCCTCGACTACGACCTCCGCGCCGGAATTCCTTACGCAGAATCGCTCTCCCGCCCGTCCGGACGCGAATAGCTTTCCGGATGTCGCGCCGTATAGCACGGTGTTGCCGATAATGGTGTTTTCGGCGGCTGCAAAGCGCGAGCGAGCCGCCGGGCGAACGCTGATCAAGCCGCCGGACAGCCCTTTCCCGACATAGTCGTTCGCATCGCCGACCACTTCGATCATGAGGCCTCGAACGCTGAACGCGCCAAGCGACTGCCCTGCCGAGCCGGTCAATTCCACCTTCAGGTGATCCGGCTGCAGGTTATTGTTCATGCCGAATTTTTTAACGATTAGAGACGACGCCCTGGCGCCGACCGTTCGATGCGTGTTGCGCACCATGTACGACAGCTGCATCTTTTCGCCGCCGGAGAAGAACGGCTGCGCGTCCCTGATGATCTCGGCGTCCAGGGTATCCGGGACTTCGTTTCGCGGCCTGATCCGGGAGAAATCGACCGCGTTCGATTCGTCCATCGTGATCAGAAGGGGATTCAGGTCGAGATCGTCGAGAAAATCGGCTCCCCTTGAAATTTGCGTCAGCAGGTCGGCTCGCCCGACGATTTCATCGATGGAGCGGGCGCCGATCTCGGCAAGGATTTCGCGGATCTCCTGCGCGTAGAACGTCATGAGATTGACGACTTTCTCGGCCGTGCCCGAGAATTTAGCGCGCAGCCTTTCATCTTGCGTGCATACGCCGACCGGGCACGTGTTGGACTGGCACTGGCGCACCATTATGCATCCCATGGCGACCAGGGCGGCCGTTCCGATTCCGAATTCTTCGGCGCCGAGCATCGCCGCGATTACGATGTCCTTTCCGGTTCGAAGCCCGCCGTCGGTTCGCACCACCAGCCGGTCTCTCAGGTTGTTCAGCGTAAGGATTTGATGCGTCTCGGCGAGGCCGATTTCCCATGGAAGCCCCGCAAATTTAATGGATGTCGCAGGCGATGCTCCGGTTCCGCCGCTATGCCCCGACACCAGAATGACATCGGCCTTCGCTTTCGCCACGCCTGCCGCGATCGTGCCGATCCCGCTAGAGGACACGAGCTTGACCGTGACCTTCGCCCTGGGATTGATCTGCTTCAAATCGAAAATCAGCTGCGCGAGATCCTCGATGGAGTAGATGTCGTGGTGGGGCGGCGGCGAGATCAGCGTGACGCCTTTCGTCGAATGCCGAAGGCGGGCGATCAAATCCGTAACCTTCAGCCCCGGAAGCTGGCCGCCTTCGCCGGGCTTCGCCCCCTGGGCGATTTTAATTTCCAGTTCGACGCAATTATTCAGATATTCGGCCGTTACGCCGAACCTGCCGCTGGCGACCTGCTTGATCCGCGCCGAAGGGTTGTCGCCGTTCGGGTCCGGAAACGAATGCGCGGGGTCTTCGCCGCCCTCGCCCGAGTCGCTTTTGGCTCCGATTCTATTCATTGCCACATTTAGAGTCTTGTGGGCCTCCGGGCTCAGCGCGCCGAGCGACATTCCCGGCGTAACGAATCGTTTTCTGATCGACGTGATGGATTCCACGCTGTCGATGGAAATCGACTTCGCGGCAGAGTATTTGATGTCGAGCATGTCCCGAAGCTGTATCGGAGCGCCGGAACGCATGCGCTCGCTGTACTGCTTCCAAAGATCGTAGTCGCCGCTGTCGCATGCGGCTTGAAGCAAATGCATGGACTGAGCTTCCCAGGCATGCGCCTCGCCGGATCGTCGAGCCTTGTAGAAGCCTCCGATCGGCAGAAGTTTCGCCGATTCGCTCCAGCCCTTCCGGTGCGCCGCGATCTGGTTCCGCTGAATGCCCGAGACTCCGATTCCCGAAATCCGCGTCTGCATGCCGGGAAAATATTCCGCCACCATCGCCCGCGAAAGCCCGACAGCCTCGAAATTCAATCCGCCGCGGTAGGACGACACGACGGAAATTCCCATCTTCGACATGATTTTCAAAAGGCCCTGGTCCATGGCATGGCGATAGCTCTCGACCGCATTCTCCAGCGTCATGTCGAGCAGACCCCGCGAAATTCGGTCCGCGAGGCTGTCCTGCGCCAAATACGGATTGACGATGCTGGTTCCGCACCCGATCAAGACGGCGTAATAATGCGGATCCATGCATTCGCCGGACCGTGCGATTATGGACGCGAATGTTCTCAATCCCTTTCTGGTCAGCCAGCTGTGCACGGCGCTTGCAACCAGAATCATCGGCATGGGAACCTTGTCGCGGCTTTGAAGATGGTCCGTCAGTACGAGTTGCGACGCGCCGGAGCGCACCGCGTCTTCCGCCTCGGTGCGCACCCGCTCCAGGTGGAGCTTAAGAGCCCCCTGACCTTCGGCGGCGGGGAAGGTGCAATCGATTTCAGCAACTTCGTCTCCGAATCTTTCGACGATCGCGTCGAACAGCGCATTGCTTGCAAAGGGGGATTCGAGGGTCAGCACGGCCGCCTGCTCGGAATCTTCGTCCAGCATGTTTTTTAGATTTCCGAACCGCGTCTTCAGGCTCATGACACGGAATTCCCGCAGCGAGTCGATCGGCGGATTCGTTACCTGGCTGAAATTTTGCCTGAAATAATGGCTGAGCGGCCGGTACTGCGTGGATAGCACCGCTAGAGGCGTATCGTCGCCCATCGACGCGACGACTTCCTTGCCGTCCTCCGCCATGGGAGCCAGTATCGTTTCCAAATCCTCTAGGGAGAACCCGGCCGCAATTTGCCTCTTCCTAAGCTCATCGCCGGAAAACAAGGATGTCTCGTCGAGCTTTCCGACATCCTTTTCCAGGGCCGTAATCCTGGCGACCCATTCTCCGAATGGCTGCCTTGCCGCCAGGGCGTCCTTCAGTTCCTTGTCGAGATACAGTTTCTTTTCCGTCAGATTCACTCCGACCATCTGTCCCGGCCCCAAGGCTCCCTTGATCCGGATTTTAGCCTCGTCGACCGGAACCAGGCCGATTTCCGAACCCGCGACCAGCAGCCCGTCTTCGCTTACGAGGTATCGCATGGGCCTTAGGCCGTTGCGGTCCATCCCGGCGCATACCCAGTGCCCGTCCGTCATCGCCAGGGCGGCCGGCCCGTCCCAGGGCTCCATGATCGTATTGCAGTAGGAGTACATGTCCCTCCAGCTCTGCGGCATCTCGCCGCTCTTTTCCGAGTACGCCTCCGGGATCAGGACGGTTTTCGACATGGGCGCGTTGCGGCCCGCTCTGACAATAACCTCGAAAACCGAATCCAGAGCGGCGGAATCCGAAGATCCCGGCGCCACGATCGGCTTGATGTCGTCCGCGAAATCGCCGAAATTCGCCGAAGCCATTCGGATTTCATGGCTCCGCATCCAGTTGAGGTTGCCCTTCAACGTATTGATTTCCCCGTTATGCGCGAGCATCCGGAACGGCTGGGCGAGCCACCACTGCGGGAACGTATTCGTGGAGTACCTCTGATGGAAGATCGCGAACGACGAAATAAACCGCTCGTCCTTCAAATCCGGGTAGAATTCGGCGACCTGCTCCGCGAGCATCATCCCCTTGTAGATGACGGAGCGGCACGACAGGGAGCAGACGTAGAAGTCGGAGATTTTCGCTTCCGAGACTTCGCGTTCGATCCGGCGCCGAATGATGAAGAGCTCGCGCTCGAATGATTCCTCGTCGGCGCCCGTGGCGTTCGCGATCAGAATCTGCTCGATCTCCGGCCTGGTCGAATTGGCCTTGTCGCCGAGAACGTCGGTGTTGACGGGCACATGCCGCCAGCCGTAAATCACGTGGCCGGCGCGCAGAACTTCCGATTCCACGATCGTCCGGCAAATTTCCTGGGCGCCGAAATCCGTCCTCGGAAGGAAAACCATGCCAAGCGCGATTCGGCTTTCCCCGATAGGCTCGTGCCCGGTGCGACGAACCAGATTCTCGACGAATTCTTCGGGAATCTGCAAATGCAGCCCCGCGCCGTCGCCGGTTTTTCCGTCGGCGTCCACGGCCCCCCGGTGCCAGACGGATTTCAGGGCTCCGATGCCGAATTCAACAACTCTGCGCGAGGGCTCCGCGTTGATGGCCGCAACCAGCCCCACGCCGCACGAATCATGCTCGAATTCGGGACTGTAGAGCCCGTCCCTTTCGAATCGTTCCTGCAGCTCTTTTCGTTCAGCCGCCCATTTTTCTGAAATTTTCGTCATGTCTCCAGCCCGGTTCATGCATGCAGGCAATCAAGCACAGGGTTATGCCGCCGCCAGTTTTCTGGTTTCCAGCCACGACAGAATCGAATCCGCGGCTTCGCGCCCGTCCCGTATCGCCCAGACGACGAGGCTCGCTCCTCTCACGATATCTCCCGCGGCATAGACTCCCGGCAAATTGGTTTCGTGGCTTCTGAAATTCGCCCTAACCGTTCCCCAGCGGGAAAATTCGAGGCTTCCGGCATTCCAAAGCGATTTCAAGTCTTCAGGTTCAAAGCCGAGAGCCTTGATTACGAGGTCGGCATCCTCCGTATAATCCGCGCCGTCGACGGGCTCGGGCTTTCTTCTGCCGGTCGAATCGGCGCCGCCAAGCTTCATGCGCGCCACTCGAACCTTGGAAACGCCGCCCGCGCCGTTGAACGCCTTCGGCGCCGTCAACCACACGAACTGGACGCCTTCCTCCTCGGCATTCGCCACTTCGCGCCGCGAACCCGGCATGTTTTCGCGATCCCGCCTATAAAGGCAGCGAACCGACTTGGCCCCCTGGCGAACCGCGGTGCGAACGCAGTCCATCGCGGTATCGCCTCCTCCGACGACCACGACGCGCTTCCCGTCGGCGTTCAGGCCGCCGCCATCGTATTCCGGCACTGCGTCGCCGAATCCGCTGCGGTTGGAAACCTCGAGGTAATCGATCGCCTGGACAATTCCCGGCAGCCCCGAACCCGGCCCGCCGATATCGCGAGACTTGTAGACCCCGGATGCAATAAGAACCGCATCGTGCCCGGCTCGCAATTCTTCGAACGAAACGTCCTTTCCGATTTCGCAATTCAGCCTGAACTCGACCCCGCCTTCTTCGAGCTGCCGGATTCTTTTCATGACAACCTGCTTTTCCAGCTTGAATCCGGGAATTCCATAGGTCAGCAGCCCGCCGGCGCGATCCTTGCGCTCGTAAACCGTCGCCTGCAATCCCGCGCGGCGCAGGCGATCGGCGGCGGCGAGCCCCGCCGGTCCCGAACCGACGATGCCGACCGTCTCCGGTCGCTCCACCAGGGGCTTGATGGACTCGACCCAGCCTTTGCTCCATGCGAGGTCGGTCAGGAATTTTTCCACGGAGCCGATGGTCACGGTTCCGTGCCCCGACCGTTCAATGACGCAGTTGCCTTCGCACAGCCTGTCCTGAGGGCAGATCCTGCCGCAAATTTCCGGAAACGTATTCGTGGACTGGCTTAGCTCGTAGGCCTCCCTCAGCCGCCCCTCGGCCGTAAGCTTGAGCCAATCCGGAATATTGTTGTGAAGCGGACAGTGAGTCTGGCAGAACGGCACGCCGCACTGCGAGCATCTGGAGGATTGCTCCGCAGCCTTGCCGGGCGAGTATTCGTCGTAGATTTCAAGAAAATCGTCGGCGCGAGCGTCTGCAGGCCTTTTGGCCGGCATCTCCATTCCAATATCGACAAAGGTCAGCATTCTGTTTCCCGGCATGGCGATTCCATCCACAATCTTCACGACAATTTTATTTTATCCGCCCCGACGCGCCATGTAAAGTCATAGCTTATGACCTAAAGCCAGGGAAACGGAGTGCAAGCTAGGCGGCGGCGGCGCCTTTCGCGTATTTTAGGTCAATCATTATTACTTAATTTTTCAATTTTTTCAAGCAATATGCCGACCGCAGCGCGGCATTCGCGCGATTCGGGAATCCAGATGCCAATTTTTCATCTTGCACTGGTTGCCTTGCTGCAGGGCGCAACCGAGTTCTTGCCCGTCTCCTCGTCGGGGCACTTGGTGCTGCTTCCGCATATTTTGCAAATCGAGGATCAGGGACGGCTAATCGACGTCGCCGCGCATGTCGGCACCCTTGGAGCGGTCATCGCATATTTTTTTCGCGATTTCCGCCGCGTCTGCCTTGGCGTCGCGCAATTGCTGCTTCGGAAGTCCGAAAATCGAGAGGCGAAGTCGGCGATGCTTCTCTTCGTCGCAACGGTTCCGGTCGGAATCGCGGGAGCGGGGCTCGAATTGAGCGGGCTAGCGAACGCCCTGCGGGAATCTCCCCAAATTATCGGCTGGACGACTCTGCTATTCGGCTTGCTGCTGCTTTGGGCGGACAAGCGAGGAGGCTCGTCCCGCTCGTTTCGCAACTGGAATTTTCGCGACGCCTTGATTTTGGGGGCGTGGCAGGCCGCGGCGCTGATTCCGGGAACTTCGCGGTCGGGCGCCGTCATTACCGCGGCTAGATTCCTCGGCTACGAACGAAGCGAGGCCGCGAGGCTCGCCATGCTGATGTCGATTCCCGCGATTCTCGGCGCAGGAATTTTGACCGGTTCCGGCGCAATAATGAACGCCGCGGCAACGGCGCTAGCCGATGCCGCCATTGTCGCCGCAATCTCCTTTTGCGCCGCTCTCGCCGCGCTGGCCTTAATGATGAAATTCCTCGCAATAACGGATTATACGCCTTACGTCGCCTATAGAATCGTTCTCGGCATAGCCATCATCGCGATTTTCTAGCGGCGGCGCGCCCCACTTCGAAAAATTTGCGGGCATCTCGATTACGACCGGCTTCCGCGATCCAATCGTCGAATAAATGGACCGGAAAACTGAACGCAAGGTTGATTGCCGGTCGAAAACTCGTTCGCTTGTCAAGTCTTAATGATTCAACGAAGACAACCGCTGGAAAACTAGCATCGCGGTCGACAAGTCAGCCTTGCAAGAGGCAGGCCAAGTTTCGGAGCTATCCGGCAACTATGCTTCGGGATCTCATTCTGACAGCTTTTCTTGCTCGGCGGGGCGAGTAGGCGAGCGAATCTATAACCTCGCCGCATTCGCAATAATTCCCGGCCCGCGACGCAATTGCGAAGGCTAGTACATTATCCCTCCCGCAGGCCAAATAAGCTCGAATTATTGCAATCATGCCGAATCGCAGCGAATCCACTCAAGAATCGCAAAAAATTCGACGCCATGCGAGAACCGCGCTTCGGATTCAGGCCCGACTTCCAACAATCGAAAAAAGAGTGTATGATGCCTAGCGGCTGCGATTGGAAAATCAAGAGGTGATGCATGATGAAACTCCCGGCAATGGCCGCATGGATGATCTTGCTCGCCATGCCCGCAACTGCGGACATATCGATTGACGGCGACCCCGCTCTCGGCCTGGGAACCTCGGGACCTCCCGAGGAATGCGTTCCGACCGAAGCCGGGCTGGAAGAATGCCTTCGCGAATCTTCCCAAGATACGCATGGCACGAGCCTGTCATCGGATGACTTGCCCGACGGACTTTCGATATCCGGAAATGCAAGCATGGGCGTAATATACGACGGCAATGATTTTAACGTGAAGCACAATGTCTCGGTCGAAATTCATTTCTCGACTAGCATCGGCAGGGGAACCATCGCCGGAAGCCATCTATCGCTTGAATCGAATTGAACCGGTCGCATTTTGCCTGAATCGGCTCGTGCGAAAGCTATGTTCGGACCGGTTCGCATGTTCATTGCCGCTTCCGGCTAATCAAGCAATGCGTGGCAAGCGCGATTCGCGGCATGCAATTCCGCATAGGCCGCTCATTGGTCGGCTGCCGTGAATTGAACGTTGGGCGATGCCGACTATTCGCGGGTCAGGCGCCGTTGCCGTTAGGCTTCATTTCGTCGCTTGATTCGTGAATTTCGGCAAATTGACCAGCATGCCGATAGCAGTAAAGATATTCCGGCAGAATCAAATCCATCGCCGTAGGCTGAATTTCCAGATCATCGAATGTCAGCGAATCGGGTCCGACGACGTTGTCCCGCGACAGCTGCTTGATCTGGTCGCGCGTCAGGATGCGATTTTGGAAAAGCCCTCCGGAAACGAACTGAAGGACATCCAGCGACCCGGCAAGCGGGCGCGCCGCGAAAACCGGCAGGTTCAGGACAAGCCTTTTTCGCCTAATAACATCCAGCATCCGCATCATCAGCGTACGGAAATCTTCAACCGTCGGCCCGCCTAGCTCGTAAATTCCAGGCTCGGCCATTCCATTCGCCGCCAAATTCGCCGCCTTCGCCAGATCTCCCACATATACGGGCTGGAATTTTGTTGCGGCGCCGACAATGGGCAGGACCAATGAAAGTCGCGCCATTTTAGCAAATCTGTTGAAAAATTCGTCCTCGGCACCGAATACGACCGACGGGCGCAGTATTACCGCGCCTGGAAATTCTCTTTGAACCGCAGCTTCGCCCGCGCCTTTCGTGCGAGCATATTCGCTTTCGCTACCGGTATCGGCGCCGATAGAGGAAAAATGGACGAGGCGGTCCGCGCCCGATTCCGCGGCCGCTCTGGCAATGCTAGCGGCGCCGTCGACATGGACGGAGGAAAATTTTTGACGGCCGGATTCGGATAGAATCCCCACGCAATTTACGACCGCGCTGCACCCTTGAACGACCGCTTGAACAGATGCTTCGTTCCTTACATTCGCAAGCACCGGCTCAACCTGCCCCGGCACGCCGAATGTGCGAACGAACAAGGCCTCGTTGGGTCGTCTTACGGCGACAAGCACTCGCCATCCCTCGCTGGCGAGCCGCTTGGCCACGTAGCGTCCAATAAATCCGGAACCGCCGAAAATTGCTGCAATATTCGACAAGTACGCCTCCAATGTCAGGTTGAATTCGCCTTTACAACTTTAATCGACGGCAATCAATTTAAACCTGCTGTTTCAGTACGGTATTTTCGAGCGTCGGCATACGGCTGATGATTGAGATTTCACTTCGAATTTCATCCCGGCTCATTCCGTTTCCAAAGGCAGTCTAAATTTGAGGCATGTCGATATTCGGCAGACGCGCTACTTCAGCTTCCTTGCAAGGCTAAAGCACGCATTGAAGGCGTCGAACGCAGCCGTTGCAGCTGGCCTCGGACGGCCTGAGTCCGGAGGTCGCCTGCGCCAGCGCTACAGAAGCCCGGCGCAGGCGGAGCGCGTGGGTCGCCGCAGGCCGGCGACGAAGCGCCAGCGGACGATTCTTTTCGAATTTTCACGTAACGCGAAAACGGCGGGGACATCGCCGCCCATGCCCTTCCCAACCTATTGGACATCATCATGAACTGCTCGCCGAACTGGATCGGCGGGAAGGCGGCGAAAGGCATCGACAGCTCCTATTCATTCGCCGTTCCGGAATCGTTCAAGGCTCCGTCCCGCTTCGATTGATCATGGAGAGTACCCGCCGACTGTCGAAAACCGGGAACGGAGATGCGCGCCTGGACGGGAAGCCGGATCCAGACCACGACGGGAGAGCAACCCGGTCAAGACTATAGCCGGGAATTGGAAATCCGGTCCGATAGACTCCGAATCAGGTGGACGACCGGTCCCTCCCGATCAACCGCAACCTTCAGTCGCCCGCCGATTTCGTTGCCGACGGCCTCCGCGGCATCATACGTCGCATTGCGTAGGAGGAAATCAACCGGGACAGCGAATATTGCCTCGGCCGAAATGCGATCGCTGGAAGTTGCAGGCGGATTCTCCGGTTGGGTCGAGTTGCCTGGATTGAGCAAATTTGCATGTTATGCCAATTCGGGAAATCGCCAACTCACGAAAAAAATACTGCCGCCTGTTTTCCGCCATCCTTCCGCAGTCCGGCGCGGCAGTCGACTGCGGCCGCCTTGAGTCGCCGATCCTTGACTGCGCCGGCTGGCACAGCCCCGAAGCGCTGGAAATCCCGGCCAACGTCTCTTTGCCGCTCCTACCGCCTTGCGGCCCGGAACGGAACTCGGATGAAACGGCCTTACGGTTCCTGAAGGCGCGCTACTTTGCAATCCGGTTTTTTGCAACCGCAGGTGCCGTGAAGGAGAAGGCCGGCGCGGTCAGGCCGCGCTTCACTGAATCCTCCGATCGGATCCGTTCGCTCGGCGACTGAGCCCGTGAGAATTGGCGTGTGAATCATCGAGGGAAAACTCAATGCGTCCAGACTAGGCCGGTTTCGCGAGATAGTTTCCGGGATTGATAATATAGGGATAGCGACGGCTAACGCACGGAAATGACTTTGCCGCAGGGTTCAAGACGCATAGTAGCGGGAACAATCGCTTTAAAGCCTTGACTTACCATTTGAGCGGCCTTATCCGACTCGCCTGCATTCGCTTTCTTATGCCCAGATGGCGGAATTGGTAGACGCGCTGGCTTCAGGTGCCAGTGTCCTTAAGGACGTGGAGGTTCGAGTCCTCTTCTGGGCACCATTTCTTTCGAGCATAGATGCGCATAACTGCTCAAAAACATTGAACTTTTGTCCGATTTCGGGCTATCATTCTGAACATAGCTGAACGCCGGATACCCCCAAAAAACATACATTTGGGGGTATCGGCGCGCGTTTTTGAGGATGATTCCCCCATGGCTCTTTCCGACCTGAAGATCGGATAAGCGAAGAATCGAGAGAAGCCATAAAAGCTGGCCGATGGAGGCGGTTTGTTCCTCCTGGTGAAACCAACGGCTCAAAGCTGTGGCAGCAAAAGTACCGTTTCTTGGGTAAGGAACAGTTGCTGTCCCAAGGAAGGGATTCCTTGAGCACAGCGCAATCAAACAGGCCTTTGAAAAACCGTACGGCTATACCTGCGACGAAGATGGCATCCGCCATTCGATGACAAACAAGGGTGCGCCTAATGTCGGTCTGGATGAAGCCATGTTAACGTTCAGCGTCTGCGCGACCGGAGCAGCCTACCCGATCAAGAAGCACATCAACTGAATGATCATTGTCTGACCAGATGCGTTCACTTACCATTGCAGTTGTTTGCGCAGTGTTTTTATGAAAGGCTGGATTTCACTGATCCCAAGGACGGAGGAACTACCCGATGCCGAATCCCGAAAGAATAATAGGAGATAAGAAAGTCCTCGACGCGTTTAAGAAGGCATCAGCTCGAAAAATGACACGAGAAGAGCGCCATCAACAGAAAGTGTCGTTCATATTGGGCACGATTGGGAGTGACAGCACGATTACACGTGAAGATGTACAGAGAATTCTTGAAGAACATGACGGGTAATTCGTAGACCATGATCCTTTACGAACTGTGCGGAGAGAGGGAAGATCATCCGACCTACAAGAACATGATGGTTGAGAACGGTAACCGACATTACGGCTTCCTGAGATCCGCCGTGGACGCCGCTCTCTCCATTGAGCGACCGTTTCTTTCACAGACCGTATTGAAGGCCATCAATTACCATACAATCGCCTGCCTCCACTCCTACGCAGGAGAATAACGTCCCTGCGAGGTAACCGTTGGGTCTTACCATCCTCCCCAACACTATCGCGTCGGCGCATTGATGGACGACTTTGTCAATTATGTGAACCGGTATTGGGATACCTATGAGCCGGTTATTCTGTCCGCCTATGTGCTCTGGCGGTTGAACCACATTCATCCTTTCATAAACGGCAATGGAAGGACAGCAAGGGCGGCGTGTTACTTTGTGCTTTGTCTAAAGTTAAAAGCCTGGCTTCCTGGGTCGACCACAGTTCCGGAACTGCTCTGTTTACCCCAGATCAAGCAAAAGTACTACACCGCTCTGCAGCAAGTGGATCAAACAAATGAAAACGGTACGGTAAATAACCTCGATCCTGTTGTTCTGCTGCTGAACGATGTTCTGGTGACTCAGTTTCGGAGCATTGCAGGTGAGTCTGGCAATAATTAGATTTGGTTTGATGTCTTCCAGCTGAAATAGTGCTCCTGAGGTGCGCTCTCGTGTCCTTCAGCGTAAAATTCACATCCCATTGCCTATGAATGGCATGAGAGAGGTAATGTCTGCAGCGGTTTCGCCGTTTTCAGGGAGCACCTGCATGGTCTTCATCCCTCGCCCAGTGTGTGATCTATCTGCGGTTGTGGAACTACGCACCAACGCATGACCGAAATCATTTCTCTCGTAACAAGCGTTGCTGCGAGCCTGTCGGCCATTACAGCTCCGATTGTAATGCAGCAAAACTACAAGCAGCGGTCCGCATTCTACCGACCGGAACCGGTTCTCGTTAGAACAAACATACAGTCAACGTCGGACTAGGACGGGTCTGTTCCAGATGAGTGCAAAAAAGAACGTTAAGCGCTGACAACGCGCTTTCCTTAATCCCACAAGTTGCCGTTTGGATCAACATACCGGTAGAGAGGTGTAGAGAGTTGCGGGGCGGATACGGAGTTCCTTGCAAAATTAGGAAACCGACGTATCGCGGCTTGCCATGGCAGCCTGGGCCATGCGGACTTATCAATGCAACGTACTTGACGCACTAATATTTATTTTCCTTTTCCAGTAACTGCTCGGGCCCCACTGTCTCGGATTATTCGTTAATTTCGTTGCTCTTCACGCTTTCCGGGGTGCGGTCCGTGCCTGATGCGGCGCGATCATTGCGGCGGCGTCTCCGGCGAGCGCGTTTTGGATGGCGACGAGAGGATTGTAGCCGAGTGCCGCCATTGAGCTCGGATAACTGGAGGTCCGGCGCCAGGCTTTGGCCTGGAGTTGGGTCCGGAAGCATCCCGAGACCTTGATCTTGACCTTTGCCATCCGGACCGGCTGTGAAGCGCAGGATGGACTCTTCGTGCATCGCGAGGCGCTCGTTCAGGTTGTGTGCGTCGGACTTTGCGATCCGTCCGCGTTTCCCTTTCGGTCGCGGCGGGATTTCGCACAACTCGCTGCCGCCCTTGCGCTGCGCAGTCTCGTCCTTGTCCGTCTGCGACCTCTTGCGAGGCGTCCTTTCCAGCAGGACGGTGATCAGGATGCCCAGCAGGGTGACGAGGGCACGGAACGATGCATCGACATCCCGGGACACCTTGCCGTCGGCGCGCAGCGCCGCGATGCGGGCCTTCGTGTCCTCGAACTCCTGGCGCAGCGATGCCGCGTTCACCTTCGCCATCCCTCGGCCTCCACCGCCATGACCGCGGCCAGCACGGCGAGCCGCTCGCCCGGCGGCATCGCCCGGTAGCGTCGCGCCCAGCTAGCCGCTTTGCTCTTGATGCGCCGGCG
>MPMP01000119.1 GCA_002238565.1 Albidovulum sp. bin36 | reverse complement strand
CCGGAAACGCGCACCCGCCTGAGTTCCAATCCCCTCCGGTTCCCGGCATTCGGGCCTGCCGCAAAGGCGGCGGGCCGTCGGGACGTGTCCGAAAGTCCTCGGCAGGAGGCCGGAGGTTCCATTCAAGCCGAGTCCCCGCCCGAAATCCCGGAAAAACCCAGGATTTACACCGGTCCGGCCGACCTGATCCGATCAAATCGCCGCCGGAGCGGTCACCGAACCAAACTCCGAAACGTCAACCTCTGACGACAAAAATTAGCCGTGGCTGTGTCTCCTTTGTTGCTCTCTAGCTTGTTCGGCTTTTATGCAACCTCAAAACGCCCAAAACTTCGATCGAAGTAGAGGAGAGATTTTCCGGTTTCTCGCAGGCTTTGACCGACTATATGTCCGATAAGGATATTGTGAGTTCCCACACGTCGCAGCTCTGCAATTTTACAATCACAGGAGACAAGCGACGATAAAAGTGCGGGAGCACCAGTATTTAGGGTTTCCCATTCCCCATAGGTGTAGCGCTCTTCCATTTCTTGAACTTTGCCGGCAAAGACAGAGGCCAGTTCTGCGCTGTCGTGCCGCATGACGTTCACGCAAAAGCAGCCATTGTCGATAAATGTCTGGGCTTGGGCTGAGTTTGAGTTCATGCAGACCAGCAAAGTAGGCGGATCGTCTGTTACACTGCACATCGCTGTAGCGACAAAACCTCCCCGCCCTGAAGGACCGTCAGTTGTGATGAGGTTTACAGCGCCACAAACCCGCGACATACTCTCGCGGAATTCGTCTACACTTGGTTTCATTTCGCTACCCTCGCTTCACCGTCGAGACATCTGCCGGGTTGATCAAGTCTGGCGAAATCCAACCGGAGAGATCGTATTCGCTCATGCAGGCTTCGACGATCGCCCGCGTGTAATCCAGGTACCCATTTCGACGGGCGTTCGCGAGGCCCAACAAATGACTAACTTCGGGTTGTCCAAAGTAGTTTAATTCGTACAACTCGTGGCGGGCTCCAAACTCGCTGCCTATTGCGTCCCACAGGAGCTTCATGGTTTTCGAACGATCGTAGACAGTGCGGCCATCGCTGCCACGTAGATATTTCTCCAGATCTGGGGTAATGTCCGGATTTTGCAAATCGACCGCGTGGCTGTTGAGGTAGATCAATCCTGACGCCACGACCGACTCGATAATGTGGCGAATCCGGCTATACAGCTGGGGTGCAAGTGCCGCATAGGCACGGCCATAAGCCTTGCATGGAACGAACGACTCGCCAGGCCCAGGTGCAGCGTTTTCTATCATTCCGTCTCGGATAGCGGTAAGCGCGTTTCGCCAACTGACGGCTTCACCTAAAGACGCCTCGACCCCGCGGAACTGACCCGCGCCTGTGATGTCGAGTGCTTTGCTTAGCGCACCAACCAAGAAGTCGAGCTTAATACTCATACGAGTTGAAGCTTGCAAGATAGCACGACCTTCCCAAGCCGTGCCGTATTCCAGATTGTTGATTGTATCTACGTCATAGACGATAATATTCTCCCATGGGATTAGTGAGTTATCCAGCACCAATACGGCATCATTTTCATCACAGCGGCTGGAAAGAGGGTTATCGAACGGGCTGGTCGCAACAGCTGCATTGTATTCGTAGGAAGATCTACAATACATCTTCACACCTTGCCCATTGGTCGGGCATATGAATGCCAATGCAAACTTCTTTTCCTTCACCGGTGCGCCGGTATGCGAAATGAACAGATACTGGGTATGTGGTGAGCCTGTAGCCACAACTTTGGCACCGCTAATCACCAAACCAGCGTCGGTTTCTTTTTCGACGTGCATAAATACGTCGCCAACTTCTTCAATTGGTTTCGACCGGTCCACAGGCGGATTGATAATCGCGTGAGCCATGTGAAGAACGTTCTCTTGCGCCTTTTTGTACCACGCAAGCGCGTTGTCCTTGTACTCGCCAAAATACTCCGAATTGGTGCCGAGCGCGACCAAGAGCGCAGCTTTATAGTCTGGAGTACGTCCCATCCAGCCAAACGAAAGTTCCTGCCAGGTTCGAATAGCGTCGCGAGATTTGCGTAGATCATCTCTGGTACGCTGCAGACGGAATGATGCGTGCGTCATCCCGCCGTTGCCAGTGTCTGTCGGAACAAGAATGTTCTCACTCAGATTTTCGTCATGCAACGCATCATAGAGCCGCGCAAGCGACCGCGCCGAATTTCGAAATGCCGGGTGTTCAGTGACGTCTTCTACACGCTCACCGTGAAACCAAACTTCACGACCGTCACGGAGCGACTCCAGATAGTCCCGCCCTGCTGGCAAAGTAGTTGTCCTAGCGTCCATTCTTTCCTCCTCAGGCTCGCATCGCGCTGATTTTTGTTCTTCGTACAACTGTACGAAGCATACATGATCTGAGCCCACTGTATGTTGCGAACTCCCCAACACAGCGTTGCAGAGATCTGTCATATTTTAGTATCAGCCAACGGCGTGAATCAGGGCGAAATTTTTCTGTGAGTGATCTGCCTTTCCTGCATGGGAATTCCTGAACGGGGTGAACATTCCCGCCGAAGTCGTCCATGACGGCGCCTGACCGAAAGCGAATTAGGTTGCGCCAGGCCAAGCCCTGGAAAGGAGGACAGGATGACTTGAAACCTTTCATCGTGATCCAGCGGGTTCGACTCCCGCCCGGCAAAGGCGCAGCCCGCCAGCCGGAATCGAGTGTTGCATGGCGCACGGCAACGTGTGTCGTGAAGCGTACACAGCGGGTGGTGAAGCGACACGTTGAACCTCGAAATGCTCAATGCCGGTGCCTTCGTGTTCCTGATAGCGGGGGCAGCACCGGGACCGCCGCAACGGGCGAGGCGGACCGGACCGACCGGGGTCCGAGAACGTCGCAAAGCCACGGGATGGATCACCAGGGAACCTGGGAGGCCCGGCCTCGTCCGTGTGCAGGCATCGCTGGAAGGGGAACGGCCAGCGCGAACAATCCAGCCCCCGGCCCGGAGCAGGCCCTGACCACCGATGACGACGAGGAAAAGGCGACCAACGAAATCGGCGTCTTCATCCCGACCATGGACCTGGTCCCGGACATCGCCGGCCGCACCGTCACCGTCGATGCCCTTCTCACCCAGACGGCGATCTCCGCCTACCTGCACGACCGGGGCGCCCACTTCATGTTCGTCGCCAAAGGCAACCAGAAGAACCTGCTCAGGGAGATCAAGGCCCACTTCGCCTCGCAGTTCCCAAGGGCGGCGGACTTCGCGACCCGCTCGCCCCAGCCGGAGCACGAGCGGATCGAGCAGCGCGAGATCTGGGTCTCCACGGATCCGGTGCACAGGATCTCCTTCCCGTGGGTCGGGCAAGTGTTCATGATCAAGCGGACCGTCAGGGAGTACCGCTGCGCGCGGAACGGAAAGCCCGCCTGGATCGGCGAGCCGAGCGTCGAGATCGTCTGCGGCATCACCAGCCACACGCCGGAGACCGCCGGCGCCGAGGGCGCTCCTGGGCTTCAACCGCGCGCACTGGTCATGCGAGCGCGTCCACCGGATCCTGGACGACGCCGCGACCTGGAACGAGGACAGGTGCCGGGTCCGCAGCGGGCATGGCCCGGAGAATCTTAGCTGCCTCCGAAGACTGGCGATCGGCCTCGTCCTCGGTCGCGGCAAGCCGGTTGCGCCGACGATCAGGGACCTGAACCGGAACCCGCGGCTCGTGCTCGACTGGCTCCGGCTCAGCCGGAACACGCAGCCACGCACGAAATCCGCCGCGTAGCCCCCGCAACCGGCCGATCCGGATCAGAACGACAGAACCTGCCTGGCAGCGTCAGGCAGGCTGATCGGCATGTTCGCAATCAGCGACATGGCGGGGGAAGCGGGCACAAAGTCACGGAACTGCCGTCGAAACCGACGAATCCGGTGCCGGATGCGTTGCCGACCCGCCAAACGGCCTCGTCAAGGCCCGCAGAGAAAAAATCAGCCGTGCGGCGTGAATGCATCAGGGTTGATCTTTCCGCGACACAGCTGTATTGTTGCAAATACGTAGCAAACGAGATCAAATCTGTCGCAATTATGGACACGATAGACGCCCTCAAAACTCTGAATGCCGTTGTAGAACATGGTAGTTTCTCGGCAGCTGCACGCCGGATGCGTGTGAATCGCTCAGTTGTCAGTCGAGGCATTGAAGCGCTGGAGGTTGATCTAGGAATTCGTCTGTTGAACCGAACGACCCGTTCACTCAGTCTGACAGAGGCAGGTCGAACCTATTACGAAGGCGCCAAAAAACTTTTAGCTGATGTGGACGCGCTCAAAAGCTCTGTTGTGGAGACCGAAAACAGACTCAAAGGCACTCTGCGGATATCAGCCCCAATTCACTTTGGAGAATGGCAACTTTGGCCCATTGTTCAGGAATTTCTAAGGCGTCATCAGAACGTTAATATCCGACTTGAACTCAGCAACCAACACGTTGATGTCGTTGGCGGTGGGTTCGATCTAGTGATTAGATCCGCGCCATTCTTGGATGACTCGACGTTCGTGGCACGCCGAATTTCAACGAACACATTTTCCCCCTGCGCAGCACCTAGTTATTGCGCCCGCAACGAGTGTCCGAAGTCCCCAGACGACCTCTCTAGGCATTCTTGCGTTGTTTCGTTGCAGCACGCCGGAAAGAAAAATTGGCGTTTCAAGTCCCTGGACGGTTCGCTGATATCGGTACCGATAGAACCCCGTTTGTCCGTAAATGCCGGTTCCCCACAAATTCGGGCAATAAAAGAAGGTTTGGGTATCGGACTGCTCCCTGACTATGTAGTCAGCGAAGCGGAGACGTCTGGCGAGTTGGTTCGGCTTCTGCCAGACTATACGCATGAAAGTTATCCGATATACGTCATTTACCCACATCGTGACTTGATGCCACTGAGGACGCGCAATTTCCTCAACGCCCTCGTCAAAGGTCAAAAATAAGAAAGGTCTGATCCGGAGGCCAGACCAGTTGTCGTCATAGTTACGCGACAGGGAGGTTCTTCAGTGGAGCTTTTTCAAGCTTCCGTCTTCGTTTTGATGATGATGTCCGAAGATATCATCAGGATAGTATTCTGACTGGGGGTTCGAGCCCACATTCCCGCCCCAACCCATTTCGATTAGCCAATCAGATGGAGTATGGATGTAAAAGGAAACCATATTGTCATTAGAATGGCGGCCGGGGTGGAAGAAGAATCCAACACCTCTTTCCATGGCGATATCATACGTGAAACCAAAATCATCAAAGCTCTCAAACTGTAGGCCTAGATGATAAATCCTGTGTTCGTTCCCCATCCCAAATGCGATTGTGTGATCACGTTCGTTGCAAGTCATGAATGTGGGACCGTCCTTAGTCCCGCCTTCTCGGTTAGGATATTCGACGTCACCCCGCATGCCCAAAGCCTTATAGAATTGGTACGCTGCTTCGACATCCTTTTGCCCGATAACAATATGACCGAGCCCCGCATTGCCTAAAAGATAGCGGTGATGCATACGCCGACCTGGATGGAAGGGCTTGTGCCGCTCTACGCAAGGGCCGTGAAAGATCTCGACATTGTATCCATCCGGGTCAGTCAGCCTGAGAATTTCGGTAACTTTCCGCTCTTCCGCTTCTTCGACGGTTCCAACACGAAACTCGATGCCAGCGGCGTTGAGTTGTTCCTGCATAAGTGCAAATTCTTCGCGACCGGCGACGCGCAGGCCAAAATACGCAATGTTGTCGTCGCCATCTCCAATCAAGTCTATGCGGCGATGCCAATAGTCCGCCCGCAACTGACAGAATCCTTCGGTTCCGCCATCGGCAATCTCCATCGCCAAAATCTCGGTCCCAAACTCCTTCCATGCTCCCAGGTCGCTGACGCTTAACCCTAGATACCCGAGCTCTGTCACACTTACCATGTTGCCCTCCCATAATTCGAATGAAGCATTGATTTAATAGTATCTCTATCGGGCATGCGTGGAGAAGCCAGCAACGAGGAACACAGCTGCTCAAATTTCACAACAATCGTCTGCGTGCCTTTCAAGTACAGTGATCCAATATCGAAGGACAGACGAATTATGAGCCTCAGCGACAAACAACGAAGAGACTACGCAACCCGGCTATACGAAGCCGAATTGACGGGAAACTGGATCGACTACCCTACCCGGGTCTTTCCTAAGGTCGAAATCGAAGATGCCTACGCGATCGGTCAGTTCGTTACCGATGCAAAAGTTGCGGATGGACGGGTCGTTAAGGGGCACAAGGTCGGATATACATCCGCCGCGATGCGCAGAGCGTTCGGCGCACAAGAACCTGACTACGGAACACTATTTGACAACTGGTTTGTTGATGAAGGGTCGACTATCGACAAGTCCCGTTTGAACCTTCCTTGGGTGGAAATAGAGCTCTTGTTCGCGCTCAAAGCACCTCTTGGCGGCCCTGATGTCAACACTGTTGATGTGATACAGGCAACTGACTTCATTGTTCCTGCAATTGAAATCTGTGACAATCGCTTCCTTACGGACGATTACGAGGGAGTAGTAGATTCTATCGCCGATGCTGCCTCTTGCGGGTTGATCGTTGTTGGAGCAAACCCAGTTAGGCTTACTGACGTAGATCCACGAACAATACCTGGCACGCTTTTCATAAACGGCACACCGGTTGAGAGTGGTACAGCGGCCGCGGTAATGGGCAATCCGGTCAACGCAGTCGCTTGGTTGGCGCGTAAATTGTCCTCCTTCGGGATAACTATGCAGCCGGGTCACTCCATTTTGTCCGGATCCTTTATTGCTGCCAAGTCAATAGAGCCCGGAGACGCCGTGCTCGCAGATTTTGGCACTCTCGGGCAGGTAAGCTTCGGTGTGTCAGACTAGGAGAATATAGATGAGCCGTTCCTTGAGTTTGCTTGACCGGATTGAGACCAATCGGATAGCCCTCGGTGCGTGGATGTTTTTCCGAGAAGCGATCGTTGCTGGCACCGTTTCTAAGCTTGGCTACGACTTCGTTTGCGTTGACATGCAACACGGGATGCAGAGCTTTGATGATTTGACAAAGATGATCGGAGCCATCCACCATGGCGGAGCGGTGCCTCTTGTGAGGTCCGAATCTTGCGATACGGGTCTTGCCGGACGCTATCTGGATGCGGGCGCAGCTGGAATCATTTTTCCAATGGTGAATTCCAAGGAGCAAGCGATGGTCTGTGTACAGGCATGTCACTATCCACCGCGCGGGGAACGAAGCATGGGCGCTATCGGCGCAAGCTTGTACTTCGGCGAAGACTATTTCGATTTTTCTAATACCATCACATGTGCAATTCCCATGATTGAAACACGTGAGGCCGTTGAAAATATTGACAGCATATTGGAAGTCGATGGCATCGACGTTGTTTTTGTCGGGCCATCAGATCTCGCGATCTCCTACGGGCTGTCACCGTCAAATGACAACCCAGATCCATCGTTCCAAGCAGCCCTCACTCGGATTGTTGAACGTTGCAATGCACATGGAGTAGTTGCGGGAGTATATAGTTCCGCGCAAGTCGCACAAAAGCGTATCGATTCAGGGTTCAGGCTTTTGTCGATCTCGACCGACTGGGACAACGCTATCGATGGTTTCACAGTTGATCTGCGTTCCCTCGAAAGCTAGCTGAGCGCTAACGCACCAGCTTGGGCGACGTTTTCGTCTTCACTGGTTTCACCGCCACTGACCCCAATTGCACCTACCAGAAGTTCGCCATCAAACAGCCCAACCCCGCCGCCGAACACGACAAGACCCGGTGTGTGGGTAATTCCATGCACCATGGCAGGGTCGTCTCTGATAGATGGCCACCATTCAGCTGTGGCAATACCATTGAAACCCACAACGGTCCGCGCCTTGTTCAGCGCGATCGGTATCGCCCCAAACGGCGAGCTATCCATTCGCGCGGTTAAAATAGGCAATCCTGCGGTGTCTGTAACGGCTATGCACATCGGACACCCCAAGCGATCCGCCTCTTTTCGAGCCGCTGAAAGAACTCGCTGCGCGCCAGTCAACGTTATGGTCTTGGTTGTCCGGATGTCAGACACCGATCACTCTCCAACGAATGCCAGGAAATCGCAACACAGGAGCAGATCTCCCCAGTCTTCGTCCACGCGCATTGTATGCCGCGATGGTCGCGAGGCAGGGTCAGGGAAATGCGCGAGCCACGCGGCGTTCAATGTTTCTACAAGAGGGCTTGGGTCCGGCGAGTAGAAAGTCATTTTGGCGACATTTTGCCAACCACAGTCGGCAGCCCGCAGTATCTCTCCAACATGGTGAAACAAATTGGCCACTTGTGCTTCTGCGCTTTCCGGGCAATCCCGAGTTCCAGGTGTATAGGCGGCCGTGATGGAACAGGTCAGCAAAGGACCGACCCGGGTTGCGACCGGGATTGGCGCAAGATGTGACAGCCCTGCTATATCAATTGATCGCCGCATCTTCACTCCGCTGCCGTACGAGATTTCAACCAGTCGTGGAATTCTTCGACGTTCTCTTCTTCTAGCGGGAAATACCCCACTGTCGGTTTACCCTCAGCAACTTTCTCGAGAGCGAATTCCTCTTCGATCTCCATCGAAAGGGCGGCGTCCGCGATCTCTTCAGCAAGCTGCGCCGGGATGACAATTGCGCCTTCAGAATCACCAACAATTACATCACCCGGTAGCACTGCGGCTCCGCCACAAGCAATTGGGACCTGACTGTCGACAGCGGCGTGTCGACGACCTAAGGTCGCAGCGTTGGAGGATCGGTAATAGACGGAAACGCCCAGTTTCTTGATCGCCGGCGTATCACGTAAGGCGCCATCTGTTATTACCCCTTCACCGCCAAGCATCTTCGTGCGCAAGGCAAAAATGTCACCAATCGTTCCTGCGTCGGGTTCGTTTCGGGCATCAATCACGAGAATTTCACCCGGCTTAATGCTCTCAATCATCTCGCGCTGGACGTCGCGTACTTCCCATTGATAGAGATCGGGACGGTTCGGTAAGTAACGCACAGTATGGGCAATCCCGATCATCCGTTGATCTTCCTGGAGCGGCTTCAAACCGTTCATAAAGCAATTTAGAAAGCCTCGATCCTGTAATTGGCTACTAATCGAAGCGGTAGAAACACGACTAAGTTTATTTTTCAGGTCGTCGGACAAGACAGATTCATACAGAGTATCATTGGACACTTTTGAGTCTCCTGAGTTTATGTTGACAGTGCCGGAATGCCTGCCAAACGCCCGGAGAGTGTAGTTTGTAGCCAACCGTTCTTGGAAGCGACTAGCGTGCAACAAACTTGCGCTCCCTCTGCAACAATACTCAAAGTAGGTATGTGCTTCAGCTAACACGCTAAAGAATTCCAAGAGACAGTAGCCAAGGACTGTAGCATCAATGCCTGAATTCCAGACATTCCCGATACCTAAGGCCAGACACTATATTGATGGGCGCTTTCAAGATGCTGTTTCGGGCGAGACTTTTGACGTTATTGACCCTACAACGGAGGAGGTGATCGGGCAGGCTGCCCGTGGAGGTGAGTCTGATGCTCACTCCGCCGTAGCGGCTGCAAAACGAGCGTTCGCTCGAGGTGAGTGGTCGCGCGCAAAACCATCCTTCCGAAAGGAAGTGCTTTATCGTGTCGCGGATTTGATCGAGGAAAGGTCGGATGAAATCGCCTACTTGCAGGGCATCGAGATGGGTGAACCGGTGCTGGATAGCGAAGGCAAGGTCGCTTTCTATGTAGCCCGCTCTGCACAGAATTTCCGTTTTTTTGCTGACGAGCAGATGCAAGCTGGCGATCATGCCTTCAACCACGAAGACCGCTTGATGACCTATACAATGACCGATCCGGTTGGCGTATATGCCCTGATCACACCGTGGAATGGTCCATTCATGTTATCCACATGGAAGATGGCACCGTGCTTGGCATACGGAAACTCGGCAGTCCACAAGTCATCAGAGCTTTCACCACTATCCATCCAAGTGCTATGTGAAATCTTCGAGCAAGCAGGTCTACCTGACGGCGTCTATAACTCACTAATGGGGTATGGTGCTGAGGTCGGACCTCCTTTGGTGAGTCATAGTGAAGTGGCAGGAATTTCTTTTACGGGCTCCCCGGCGACTGCTCGCGACATTTCCGCAAGAGTATCAACATCTCTAAAACGAACATCTTTCGAGTTAGGCGGAAAATCAGCTACGATAATATTTGATGATGCTGACCTCGATCGCGCAGTAACCGAGGCGTCATTGGCAATCTACTTGACTACTGGCCAATCTTGTGTGGCTGGTTCACGTATACTGGTGCATGAGAGCATCTACGATGAGTTTTTGACCCGATTTGAAGCCGAAGCTAAAAACTGGATTGTCGGGAACCCGCTGGACCCTAAGACGACACTGGGACCTGTTGTGTCCAAGGGACAGTATGATCGTGTCATGAACTACATCGACATCGCAAGATCGGAAGGTCGAGTTCTATTCGGGGGAGGCCGACCTGACAATCTCGAAAAAGGATACTTCATCGAACCAACGGCGATTGTTGACGCACCTAATTCCGCGCGGATTTGTCAAGAGGAGGTGTTTGGTCCGGTCGCGGTAATATTGCCTTTCAAGGATGATGCTCACGCTTTGGAAATCGCAAATGATACACCATATGGCCTTGCCGGATACATTTGGACAGAATCGCTTGAACGGGCACACAACTGCGCGCTGCGTTTGGAAACCGGCATGATTTGGATAAACTCGGGTTTTGTGCGCGATCTGCGTCAGCCCTTTGGTGGCGTAAAAGACAGTGGCCAGGGTCGCGAAGGCGGTCAGTTTAGTCGCGAGTTTTATACCGAAACCCGGTTCGCAAGTTTCCCCATAGCGCCTCGCAGGGATGACTGAAATGTTGGCGAACTCTTCATTTCTTTACATTGGCGGCAAATGGGCTCCCTCCGAAGGTGGCATCACTCAACCTGTCGAGAACCCGGCCACGGGAAACGTGATCGCAAATATTGTTCTTGGCACCGAAACCGATCTGAATAAAGCGGCCAAGGCCGCTAGGTCTGCCTTTGCAACGTTTAGTCAAACGTCTAAGGAAGAACGGCTTGCCTTGTTACGACGGTTTCGCGCGGCATACTTGGATCGATATGAGGAAATGGCACAGGTCATATCCGCTGAATTGGGCGCACCAATTACAATGGCGCGCGAACAGCAAACAGAATCCGGTCTGGGTCATCTGGACGGATTCATTGCGGCACTGGAGACATTTGAAGAACGTCAGGAATTGCCGAATGGAGATGTCATAATTCACGAGCCCATCGGCGTTTGTGGATTGATTACACCTTGGAATTGGCCCATCAATCAGATTGCTCTAAAAGTTGTCCCTGCGCTGGCAACCGGGTGCACCTGTATCCTGAAACCGGCGCAAATCACGCCGCTCTCCGCTGTACTATATGCGGAAATGCTTGATGCGGCGGGTGTTCCACCTGGCGTGTTCAATCTTGTTCAGGGGGACGGGCGGACCCTGGGAATGTCGCTCACCGCGCATCCTGACGTGGACATGATCAGCTTTACCGGCTCAACACGCGCTGGCATCGCGATAAACAAGATTGCCTCCGATACCGTGAAAAGGGTCACGCTCGAGCTAGGGGGCAAGTCGCCTTGTGTTGTGTTTTCTGATGCCGATCTGGAGGCAGCAGTCGCCGACGCGGTGGGCAACTGCATGAACAACACAGGTCAGTCATGCGATGCACCGACAAGGCTGATCGTACAACGAGACGTCTATGATCAGACGGTCAGATTGGCAGCAACGGCAGCCTCAGCCATCGCATCGAATGATCCATCTATGGAAGGTTCGCATTTGGGACCGCTCGCCGGCTCGCAACAGTTCAATAGCGTGCAAAACCTGATCAAATCCGCTATAGATGAAGGTGCCGAACTGGTTGCTGGTGGTCCAGGCAAGCCCGAGGGAATGGAATCCGGGCACTATGCCCGCGCAACCGTCTTTGCCGCTGTCTCTAACGACATGAAAATCGCCCAGGAAGAAGTATTCGGTCCGGTTCTGGTCATCATTCCATTCGACACAGAAGACGAAGCAGTTCAGATAGCAAACGACACGCCTTATGGTTTGGCTGCTTACATGCACACGACCGACATCGACCGCCAAAATCGACTGCTTGGAAAGCTGCGTGCGGGAATGATCCACGTGAACGGTGGAGAGTACAAGTATGGGAGCCCGTTTGGCGGCTATCGAATGTCAGGCAACGGTCGCGAAGGAGGCAACTGGGGCCTTGAGGATTTCCTGGAGGTCAAAGCAGTGCATCGTTGAACGGCATTCTGTGCAGCTTAAGTCATTTCAAACAGCCCAGGCACTTCATCAGCGAGTGCGGTAATAAATTTGCGAATGTTCATTCAGTACCGGCTCAGTGAGCCGTCATAGCGCCAAAATTCAGATCAGGCAGACAGTTCGAAACAAGTACCGCTTGTTCTGACGTCCTATCGACCTTTCCAAACCGGATCTCGTTTTTCGGCAAAGGCGCGGGCGCCCTCAATCTGATCTTCGCTGGCATAAAGAACGTCGACCGTGCGCAATTGGCGCTTGGTGATACGGTTCAGTGCGTCATGGAACTTCGCGTTCTCGGCGTCGCGCACTATCTCTTTGATCGCGGCGTATACGAGGGGCGGACCAGATTCCAACAGGCCGGCAAGTTCCCATGCTCGATCCATCAGTTGATCGGCCGACAAAATCTCGCTCACCAGCCC
This sequence comes from Albidovulum sp. bin36, assembly GCA_002238565.1. Taxonomy (GTDB): domain Bacteria; phylum Pseudomonadota; class Alphaproteobacteria; order Rhodobacterales; family Rhodobacteraceae; genus JAPPFL01. The sequence goes on along the minus strand of MPMP01000119.1, from coordinate 5,689 downwards.
CCACCGATTTGCTTCGTCTGCATAGAACCAACGACCCGTCAAAAGAAGTTCCATCGCAATGTGATAGGGAATTCGCTTGGGCAGCTTAACGCTGGCTGCATCAGCAACGGTACCAGAACGTATTTCCGGTAGGGCAAATGTAGCGTGATCTGCGGCCAAAATTATGTCCGCTGACAAAGCCAGTTCCAATCCTCCGCCACAAGCAATACCGTTGACTGCAGCTATGACCGGTTTGTTCAGGTCGCGTAGTTCCTGCAACCCGCCGAAGCCACCAACTCCATAATCACCATCAACCGCGTCGCCGTCGGCGGCAGCTTTCAGGTCCCAGCCAGGGCAAAAGAACTTCTGACCCGCACCGGTCAGAATGGCCACGCGCAGGTCTGGATCATCGCGAAAATTGGCAAACACCTCACCCATTCTGCGGCTGGTGGTCAGATCAATTGCGTTGGCCTTGGGGCGATCCAGAGTTACTTCTAAAGTCGTTCCAACGCGACGAGTTTTGATCGGGTGGTCCATATCTTAGGCCTTTCTTATTAGCGCATCCACGGCAACGGCGCTGTTCGGCGTGCATAGGAGCGGGTTAATCTCGACCTCTCCTAGCGCAACTGCATTTTGCATGACATAGGCCTGAACAGACTCAACTGCAGCGAGGATCGATTCCATATCGGCCGCCGGCCGACCGCGATAACCCGCAAGCAAAGGAGCGATCTTCAGAGTGCCGAGGGCAGTGCGGATCTCGCTCCGCGAACTTGGCACCAGCAAGGACACTGTGTCGCTCAACACTTCGGTCAGTACGCCCCCGGCCCCTAGTGTCAGGACAAATCCGTGCGCAGGATCGCGGACTACCCCAACTAGAAGTTCGGCCACAGTTCCGACTATCATCTCTTCTATCAGAATCTCTTCGGTGCCGATTTCCGCCGCGACCTCTATCACGTCGTCAGCGTCAACGCTCAACCTTACAGCTGCGTGCTCGGATTTGTGCGCAAGTCCGACGCCCTTGACAGCAAACGGGGCGACCATCCCCTGCGCTGCTTCGCGGGCTTCCACTTCACCACGCACAGTACGATTTTGTGGGATGCGCAGGCCGCATTCAGCCAGAGCCAGCTTGGATTCTGCTTCAGTCAACGTCCGTGTCGCCTCAGCCTTGCCCGGCAAGCATATGGGATCTGTGGATGGTGCCGCGATCTGTCCGGCAGCCCGAGTCGCGAACAGAGCTTCGCGCAGACCCATTAAAGGCACGACACCTCCCGCCAATAGCTCTTGAGCGACATCTTCTGGCAGAAGTTCAGGCAATGTTGCGACTATCGCAAACCGTGCATCGGTTTCTGAGCGCACCCTCAGCGCGGCCCTGGTTGCGCATTCCCAATCGGTAGGATCAGTGGTCGGGTAGTCCACGATTGAGAAAGTCAGGTCTATTTCGTCGCCCGTCATGCCGGACCACGCCTTTGCCATCGCTTGTTCGTCGCGCCAGATGTAGGTGTGATAGTCCAGCGGGTTATTGATCGCGACCATCGGTCCGAGTACGTCTCGCAGACCGCATTTCTTACCTTCGGTCAGCTGAGGAAATCTTAAACCGGTACCAACTGCCATGTCGGCGATCAAGCTGGCTTCACCGCCGGAACAGCTGATGGAGGCGATATTGCCACCTGGCAGCGGCCCGTAACAATGAAGCAGTTTCAGTGTTTCAAGAAACTCGGGCAAGGAAGAGAGACGTGGTATTCCCAGTCGGTTCAACAATGCCTCGGCGCCTGCATCACTACCTGCAAGCGAGGCGCTATGCGACACTGTTGCAGCCTGTGCTTGCTCTGACGCACCAACCTTTAACGCGATGAGTGGAGTACCTTTTTGGTGCGCCTTGGCGGCCAACTTCTCCCATTCACGGAGGTCCCCAAATCCTTCGATATGCAAACCGACACATGTAACACGTGGATCGTCAATTAGGGAACTCGCGATCTGTGCCTGGCTGGTCTGTGCCTTGTTCCCGCATGCTACCATATAAGCAATCGGCAACCCGCGCTTTTGCATGGTTAAATTTATAGATATGTTCGAGCTTTGGGTCAGAATCGCGACACCTTCATCGACGGATGTCGCCCCGTGCTGATCTGGCCACAACAGCGCGCCGTCCAGCGTGTTGATAAAGCCATAACAGTTTGGCCCTAGAAACGGCATCTCGCCTGCCGCCTCAATCAGTTGAGACTGCAAATCGCCCCCTATCGCATCCTCTGCAGTTGCCTCCGAGAAACCTGAGGCGAAACAGACAGCACCCCCTGCCCCCAAGTTCGACAGTTCTCTGATTAGTTCAATAGTCAGGTGACGATTCACGCCGACGAATGCGGCGTCCGGCGGCTCAGGAAGATCATCTAGCCCCGCAAAAACCCTATGACCAGAAATCTCTGTAGCCTTTGGGTGAACCGGCCAAATATCGCCTGCATAACCCATGCGGTTCGATTGCAATACGACCTGCTCACACCAAGCTCCACCTCCTATCACCGCGATGGATTTTGGCCTCAGTAGCCGGGTAAGGTCTCTTTTCATGGGTTTTCCAGATTCTGCGTCAAATGAGACTCCCGACAGCGGGCCTGCATCTCAAATCGAGGCGGAGCATAATTTCCGCGTTTTACATTCGGCCACGCACTCAGGAGCCAAGCGGGCGCAACAGGTCGCGACTGATGATATGGCGCTGAATCTCGCTGGTACCGTCCCAAATCCGTTCGACCCTCGCGTCGCGCCAGAAGCGTTCGATGGGGAAATCGTCCATCAGGCCCATGCCCCCGAAGATTTGCAGTGTCGTGTCGGTGACGCGCGCCAACGTCTCTGATGCATATAGTTTTGCCGACGCGATTTCGCGGTTCGAAGGCAGGTCCTGATCCAAGCGCCACGCGGCAGCCAACGTCAACCAATCGGCTGCGTCGATTTCGGTCACCATATCGGCGATCTGAAAGCCGACGCCTTGAAACTTGCCGATTGGCTGGCCGAACTGCTTACGCTCTGCGGCGTAGTTCAACGCATAGTCAAAGCACCTGCGTGCACGCCCAACCGAGAAGGCGGCTACGGTCAGGCGGGTGGCATAGAGCCATTCGTTCATTACGGCGAAACCGCCATCGACTTCGCCTAAAACCTGTGCGTCGGGCAAACGGCAATTATCGAAATACAGAATATAATTCTTGTAGCCCTTATGGCTAACGGAGTTGTAGCCATCGCGAACTTCAAAGCCCGGAGTGCCACGATCCACAAGGAACGTGGTAATCCGCTTTTTTGGTCCCTTTGGCGTTTCGTCCACGCCAGTAGCGATAAAGACGATAAAGAAGTCCGCGTGTTCCGCACCAGAGATGAAGTGCTTTGACCCGTTGACAACCCAATCCCCACCATCACGTATGGCCTGACACTTCATGCCACGAACATCTGAACCAGCATCCGGTTCTGTCATTGCCAACGCATCCATCCGGTCGCCACGCACTGCAGGCAGCAGGTAACGCTCGCGCTGCTCTTGGTTGCAAGCCATCAGAATGTTCTGAGGACGGCCAAAGAAGTGGGTCAGCGCCATGGAACCACGACCTAACTCTCGCTCGACAAGAGTAAAATCGAAATGCGAGAGTCCAGCACCACCAGCTTCCTCGGGGAAGTTGCAAGCATAGAACCCTAGATCAATACATTTCTGCTTGATGTCTTCTCCAAGTTCCAACGGTACAGTTCCGCTGCGTTCAACGGCGTCTTCGTGTGGATAGATTTCATTCTCCACGAAACTTCGAACAGTGGAAACGATCATTTCCTGCTCTTCAGATAGACCAAACTGCATGTCGCGAGCCCCTTATACCATTTCCCGAAAGTTTTGACTCATCAAGATATAGGTCACTGTTCCGTCTCGACACAACATGTAGTCTTGCACCGCAAATGACGCGTGCAGCCGGTTTGCGATGCCGTCATGTTGGGGTTCTCAAACACCAGCCCCGCGAATTCATAGATCGGAAGGAACCTTTCTTCTGCGTCGAATGCGAAGTGCCGCGCGTTATTGTTGGCGAAGTACCGAGTATCCGCGCGGTTGCTGACGATGAAAATCTGCACGAAACAGAGAAGCGTCTTGGTGTATCCGTTATCGGGGTCGTTCTTGTAATCGACGATCTGCTCCATCGCCCGCCGGGGGCTGATCCCAAGTGACTTCAGCTCGACCTGAACGACAGGGATGCCATTGATAAGGAGCACTACGTCGTAGCGGTGATGGCTGTAGTCGGTATTGATGCGGAGCTGATTCACGACCTCGAAGGTGTTCTTGCACCAGTCCTTGATGTTGACGAGGGTGTAGTTGAGCGGTGTGCTGTCGTCGCGAGTGAACGTCTCCCGGTTTCGAAGGGATCGCGCGGCTTGGTACACGTCCGGCGTGACAATCTCTTCGAGGAGTCGCCGAAACTCTCCATCGGTTAAGGTCACACGATTCAGGGCTTCGAACTTTTCCCTGAAGTTTGCTTCAAGCGTCGCGCGATCACGGATGTCGGGGCGATACTCGTACTTGAGTTCCCGCAGCTTCGTGACCAGGTCCTCTTCAAGCCTGCTTTCGGGCATGGTCACATTCATCTCGGAATCTCGCTGCCTATCGGATATGCTGCATCGGCCTGAACGGCATGCAGTTTATCTCGCATTCAATCAAGCGGTCAAGGATCAGGCTAGTTGACGACGCCGCGCCCGAGATAGACGGTCCAAAACGTGCAAGAAGAAGCAATTTCAATTGGCTCAGTTTACAAAACGTATGTGTTCAAGTTATGTTCCTGCACGAAGCAGGAGACTACAGATGATGAATCACAAGCAGTTTCAGGCCTGGCTCTCGCAGGTTGACCAGCTCAGCACCGCGCAGCGCAAGGAAGCCGGGGCAGTGCTCTCCGGAGGCTCGCAGGCGTCGGCTTCGCTGGCCGCGATCGAGGCGGGCGTGGGCGAGGACCGCCGGTGCCCGCATTGCGGCACTCCCGGCGCCGTGTCGCGCGGCAAGGCGCGCGGCCTCTATCAATACTCCATACTTGACACGGTGATAAATTTGTGCGAATCACGCGGCCATGCAAATTGGGATGCGTCAAATATCCTCGGAAACGGTGGAATGGTTCATGAAGGCCTGTCCGGGCGACGGTTCCGGCCGGCCGTCGCGGTCCGCGCTGGCGCGCGAGCTGTGCGAGCGCGAGAGCTGGCGCGGCCCAAGCGGCAGGCTCTGCTGCGCCTCGGCGCGGAAGCTTCTTCCGAAGCTGGCCGCGTCGCTGGGGGTGCCGCTGCCCGCGCCCGAGGCGCGTCTCGAGGGCGCGCACCGCCGCGCGGAGACCGGCTATCCGGACAGGGCGCTCGCCTGCGGCCTGTCGGCTCTCGGCGAGGTGTCGCTCGACCCGGTTTCGGACGGCGAGCGGCGGAGCTGGGAATCGATGGTCGAGAGCCACCATCCGAAGGGCTGCAGCCGCGCCCCTGGCGGGCGGGTTCTCTACTGGATCCGCTCCTCGCGGCACGGTGTTCTCGGCGGCGCGGCGTTCGCGGCCGCCAACTGCCAGCTGAAGCCGCGCGACGACTTCATCGGCTGGAGCGCCGACGCGCGGCTGGCCAACATCGGCCTGGCGGTCTGCAACAGCCGCTTCCTGATCCTGCCCTCGGTCAAGGTCCGCGGGCTGGCCTCGCTGGCGCTGCGGCTGGGGGCCGAGCGCGTCGCGGGGGACTGGGAGGC
>MPMP01000118.1 GCA_002238565.1 Albidovulum sp. bin36 | reverse complement strand
GGCATCTGTCGATGCCCGGCATGCTTCGCATGGTGCGCGCATGCTTCGACCGCGTTCCCGACCCGATCAACGGACGTGACTTCAGCCTTTCCGACTGCCTGATGTCGGGCTTCGCGGTATTTTCGCTGAGGCCACCGACATCAAGCGCCGGCTAGCCAAGCCGATGTAAGTTCCGAGAGCCGGTCGCAGCCGCTGGGATATCAAAAACGAAACTTCAATTGCCTCGAAGGCATTCAACTAATTGGAACTAAGCTTTGGGTATGGGAAAAAATTTCTGGGATCGCAGATGCCCGTGATCATAATTCAGGAATATCTCGATGAGAAAGCCCAAAATCTCGGCTGCCAGAATTTCAGGGCGGTGTCGAATTCTTTCATTGCGCGACCGCTTCCGCTCCGTTCGCATGGCTGGGTGGGAGTATCTCATGCGCGAAGCGGCCCCGGATCTGCGCTAGTAGCAGAAACCGGCCGCCCTTGCTGGGTGAACGCCTTCTGCATCAATTTGGCGCCAGCAGTGGGACTGCCAACGGGTGCGGTTTGTCCATCTTGGCTCCGAAAAGCCCCTTCCAGGCGATGAGAGTGTAGAAATTGCTTCGACAGATGCGCCCGCAGGAAGGATTCTGCATCGGATTCGGAAGCGGTAGAGAGTTCCCCTTCCGAAAAACCGGGTTTCAGATTGCCGAACGCGTGAAAAACAGGCAATATATTCGTCTAGCGTAAATTGCAGACATCTTCGACGACCTCGCTGAGTCTGATCGAAGAACAATAGTGGCGTTTGGATCAACTCTGACCTATACCCCATTGTGTCCGCCTTATTGACTGAATTAGTGATCCAGTCTAGATCAATCATCAACTTTATTTCGGGAAAGTGATGTTTGCCTTTAATCGTATGCCACCGCGGTGGAAAATCCGACGTGAAATTCTACGTATCGCCGAACAGGCACGATGCCTAATTGGTGAAGTTTATGAACCGTTTCTCAAGTTTCTGTATGATCGAAAACGAGCTAGCATAATCGAGATCTTCGACGGACCGGTCGCTTTCAGTCATGAACGTGTAGCGGTGTTTCTCATCTACCAACCAAGCGGCATTCCGGAAAGCGTATTTAGTACGTGCCACTATCTAGTTCAGTCAGGGTATTCTCCTTTAATAGTTTGCAATTCGCCACTTACATCCGCGGACCGCGCACGACTACTTGAGACCAGTTGGAAATGTATGTTTCGGCCAAATTACGGCTATGACTTTGGCGGATATAGAGATGCCGTTTGGTTGCTGAACAAGTTAAACATTAGTCCGCAGTTCCTGCTATTTCTGAACGATAGTATCTGGTTCCCGATAGCATCAAATGCAACGGTTCTTGAAGAAATGGAAACTTCGCAAGCCGAATACGTTGGCGCATTGGAAAACACAATTGGTAAGAGGAAACTCCACTTAGGCTTTTATTATCCCTCATACTTGTTCATGATCAAAGGAAGAGTTTTTAGGAGCAAAGAATTCCAGGAGTTTTGGGAAACTTACCCGGTGTCGTCAATAAAGCGTAAGGTGATTCTTAGAGGCGAGATTAGGCTATCGAAAATATTGATTACATCAAGATTTTTATCTGCGTCAATTTTCCCAGGAAAACTCTATTCTGATACTATTTGTCAATTGGATTCGAAGAGCCTTAAGGACGTTCTTACGTGCTCAGTTTGTACAAACGAGCATATGTCCAACGAGAAGATGCGGCTAATTGATTCTTATAAAGACAGCCAATATTGGTCCGATGAATGCCAGGAGTTTCTATCGATCAATTGCAATAATTTCGGTGCATTTCCTTTTTTACCGGTTTTTTCTATCGAAAAACTGGGGGTTCCATTTTTCAAAAAACTTCGGATTCAGAGGTTCGTTATTGGACAACGCATGATACTATCTGCCGCTCATTCTGGAAAGTTTGAGAACGCGATTTTTGATCATGTCTTGGAAGAAATGGAATCGAATGTCTCTTCATCCAACTTCTAAGTTTTTGCGCGACACGAAAATTAGTTCTATTGCAATCTAGGGATGAAATTTTGACCTTTATTCGCTTACCGCCGCGGTGGAAAATCCGACGTGAATTCCGACGCGCAAGTAAGAAACTCGGCGAAAAGATCCGGGATATGATCGGTGAATTATATGAACCATTTTTCAAATATTGGCACGACTGGAGACGGCCAAGCATCATCAATGTCTCGGATGGAGCGATACCTCTAACAGAGGAGCGGGTTGCAGTATTTCTCATCTACCAACCAAACGGCATTCCAGAAAGCGTATTCAAGACCTGCCTCTACCTAGCTCGGTTAGGGTATTCACCTCTCGTAGTTTGCAACTCGCCACTTTCTTCCGCTGACCGCACACGGCTTCTTGAGATCAGTTGGATGTGCATGATTCGGCCAAATTATGGTTATGACTTTGGTGGATATAGGGATGCAGTTTGGTTGCTGAACAAGTTAAACATTTGTCCGCAGTTTCTGCTATTCCTGAATGATAGTATTTGGTTCCCGATCGCGTCAAATGCACCAATTCTTGAAGAAATGGAATCATCGCTGGCGGAATATGTAGGCACATTCGAATATGATATTGGCAAAAGAAGACGCGGAGTTTTTCGTGAGCGACTTTTCTATCCCTCCTACTTGTTCATGATCAAGCGCAGAGTATTTAGTAGCATGGAATTCCAAGAGTTTTGGAAATCCTACAGAGTGAGTTCGAAAAAGAATAAGGTGATTCGCAGAGGTGAAGTAGGGCTATCAAACATGTTAATTTCATCAGGATTTAAATCGGAGGCAATCTTCCCTGGTAAAGGCTTTTTGGATTCACTGTACGGAATGGATTCGCAGGGTCTTAAGGAAGTGCTAACTTACTTCGTTTGTAGGAACCAGGAAGCATCTAAAGTAAAACAGCAACTAATGGAAACTTACGGAAAATACCACAATTGGTCCAAGAAATGTCGGGAGTTCCTCATATTTAATTGCCGAAACAACGGATTTTTTCATTTGTTACCTGTTTTTTCAATCGAAAAACTAGGTGTTCCTTACTACAAGAAACTCTGGATTCAGGAAATTATTTCAGGACAGCGTATGATACTTGATGCTGCCCATTCGGGTAAGTTTGAGAACTCGATCTATGACTATGTCCTAAAAGAAATGGAATCGAATGTCGTTTCAGCTAACTTCGAGAGTTTCTAATAGCGCAATTCCTTAGTTCAAATTCAATTCTGGACTGAAATGTTAACATTCATTCGCATGCCGCCTAGGTGGAAAATTCGACGCGAAGTCCTTCGAATCGCCGTACAGTTCCAAGACCTGATCGATGAATTGCATGAACCATTTTTCAAGTTTTGGCACGATTGGAATCGAGCTAGCACCATAAAGGTCTCGGAAGGAGGAATTCCCCTCAAATCTGAGCGAGTTGCGGTGCTTCTCATTTACCAGCCAAGTGGCATTCCGGAAAGCTTATTCAAGACCTGCGAATATCTTGCTATGTCAGGATATTCGCCTCTCGTAGTTTGCAACTCTACACTGGCATCCGCCGACCTCAAACGCCTTCTTGAGATTAGTTGGAAGATCATGGCTCGGCCAAATTTCGGCTATGACTTTGGCGGATATAGGGATGCCGTTTGGTTGCTGAACAAATTAAACGTTTGTCCGCAGTTTCTGTTGTTTCTAAACGATAGTATCTGGTTCCCGATCTCGTCGGATGCAACAATCCTTGAAGAAATGGAATCATCGCAGGCGGAATATGTTGGCACGTTCGAATATGAAATCATCAAGAGGAGACGCCGTACCGTTCGCAAGCGACTTTTCTATCCCTCGTACTTATTCATGGTCAAACGCGGTGTCTTTCGTAGCAAAGAGTTTCAAAATTTTTGGAAGACTTACCGAGTTAGTTCGAGAAAGCACAAAGTAATCCGCAGAGGCGAAATCGGACTATCGAACATGTTAATTTCATCGAGATTTACGTCGGCGTCTATAGTCCCGAGGGAAGGCTTTTCAGACGCTCTATACCGAATGGATTCGCAGAATCTTAAGGACGAGCTGACATACTTAGTGAGTGTAGACCAGCAGATCTCTAAAGTGAAACTGCGACTAATGGAGACATACGGAGAAAGCCACAATTGGGCCGATGAATGTCGGGAGTTTCTCATGGTCAACTGCCAAAACAACGCGTACTTTCATTGGTTGCCCGTGTTTACAATCCAAAAATTAGGAATTTCCTATTTCAAGAAACTTCGGCATCCGATTTTCATCAATGGACAGTATATGATACTTGCTGCTGCTCGTTCCGGAAAATTTGAGAATGCGATCTTTGACTATGTCTTGGAAGAAATTGAAGCCAATATCTCGTCGGCCAATCCTTAATGTGTCGCGCGATGGAGATTCTTTGGTCAAAACTTACACCGAAATGCCAAGTGTAGTTGACAATTTTTGTTATCTCAGAGGACAGGTTTATCATGCCTACAATTGGACTCGAGCTTAGAGATCGGACGACGGTAGTAATGCCAACCCAGAATCTGATTGATGTTAGCTATGCCGAGATTCGAATAAAGCTTCAAGAATTTATTGCCGGTAGAAAGGAAAGCGGTAATTACTCGTTTTGCGAGCCCGCCTCGGAAAACTCTTTCCGCCGGTTAGCATGGGAATTTCTCCAAAGGAATTCTTTCAAATCAACAAACACATGCCCAAATATCGCTTTTGATTTCCCCTTAACATTTATACACCGTGAATTGCAGGCTATGCCTTCCGCGCAGACTCTCTCTGAATGATCACTCCCAGCCTCATGGTGGACGACTTGGACAAAATGCACGTCGAAAGCCATAGTCTGAATGAGAGGCAATGAAAATTGATCATATTTGAACCGAATCAATTCGAAACTGAATTTGGCTGATGAAATGCAGAAGCGCGAACACTTGACCGAAGTAATGTCACTGAGCCCGAAACGCTTCACCGATGATCGCGGGTTTTTCTGCGAGACCTGGAGCAAGCGCGCGCTTGAGAAATTGGGTCGTCCGCTGCCCGAGTTTGTTCAGGACAATCAATCCTTTTCATACGAGAAGAACACGGTTCGGGGTCTCCACTTTCAAGGACCGCCGCATGCTCAGGGAAAGCTTGTGCGATGCGGGAGAGGACGGCTTTTCGACGTTGCGGTTGATATCCGTATTGGCTCCCCGAATTTTGGCAAGTGGTACGGACGAGAGCTTTCCTCCGAAAACGGCGAGCAATTCTGGATCCCGGCGGGATTCCTTCACGGGTTTATAAGCCGCGAACCGAACACAGAAATTATTTACAAGTGTACCGCTCACTACGCGCCGGAATGCGAAGGAGCCGTACGCTTCGACGACCCGAAAATTGGAATTGATTGGGGTATCGATCCAGTCGACGCGATACTCTCGGACCGCGACGCATCTGCGCCATTCTTGCGAGATATCCTGTCACCCTTCCACTATGTGGGTGCGGCATGAGGATTCTCGTAACCGGCGGTGCCGGTTTTATCGGATCGGCTGTCGCACGGCTCGCAGTCGAATGCGGCCACGCCGTTATAAATCTTGATGCCTTGACTTATGCCGGTTGCTTGGAAAACACTCGATCCATCTCGGAGCATAGCAACTACACCTTCGTTAAGGCGGATATTCGCGACCGAGACGCGGTCGACCGCATTCTTGCCGAGCATTGTCCCGACCGGGTAATACACCTTGCTGCAGAATCTCATGTGGACCGCTCAATTGATGGGCCCGCCAAATTTGTGCAAAGCAATGTCGTCGGAACCTGCGTTCTCCTCGAGGCCGTATGTGCATTCTGGCGTTCCAGAAAATCGCTTCCCGAATTTCGGTTCGTGCATGTCTCGACAGACGAGGTGTTCGGAGAACTGGGATCAAGCGGTTTTTTCAAGGAGACTTCCCCCTACGCGCCGCGAAGCCCCTATGCTGCTTCGAAGGCGGCGAGCGACCATTTCGTTAGGGCATGGTTCGAGACATACGGTTTGCCAACAATCATTACGAATAGTTCGAATAACTATGGTCCCTGCCAGTTCCCCGAAAAATTAATTCCCAAGACAATTCTCAATGCACTGGAAGGCTTACCGATCCCAGTTTACAGCCATGGTGCAAATATTAGGGACTGGATCCATGTCGACGATCATGCCCGAGCTCTTCTCGCCGTGGCAAAGCGCGGAGTGCCAGGACATAGCTACCTAGTCGGGGCGACTTGCGAAAGGCGCAACATCGATGTCATTCACAATATTTGCGGCATCCTCGACGAAATTTGCCCGGCAGCCTACCCATACAAGGGTCTTATTGCATTCGTGGACGACAGGCCAGGCCACGATTTCCGCTATGCGACAGACGCAACCCGCATAAGAACCGAATTGGGATGGCAAGCTACGACAAACTTCGAGGCCGGCCTTAGGGCCACGGTGGCGTGGTACATCAACAATAGGCATCGGTGGCTACCGCGACCGCAGAGCAGTACCTAAAGGACGAATTTCATGGCGATCTTGGTATTCGGCAGTAGTGGTCAAGTTGCTACCGAACTCCGTCGCATTGACAACGTTCATTCCCTTGACCGCAATGCCGCGGATCTCAGAGATCCACAATTGTGCGCGGAAGCCATTTACGACCATCGCCCCGATGCAATTGTCAACGCGGCGGCGTATACAGCGGTGGACGACGCAGAAACGAACGAGCCTCTAGCCCATGTTGTCAATGCGGACTCTCCTACAGCGATGGCAAGGGCGGCGGCATCACTGAAAGTGCCCTTCGTACAGATTTCAACAGAATTTGTTTTTGACGGTAGGAAAGCGACTCCCTACAGCACGGCCGATTTAGCCAACCCGCTGAATGCGTACGGGCGCGGCAAATTCGCGGGCGAAAAAGGCATAGTCGCTGCAAGGGGAATTTATGTCATCGTTCGAACATCGTGGGTGTTTTCTGCCGTGGGAAGGAATTTTGTGACTGCCATCCTGGATGGCGCAAAGTCAAGAGACGAGCTTGCGGTCGTTGGGGACCAGTTTGGCGGCCCCACATCGGCAAAATCCGTTGCCGCAGCTTGTATTTCAATTGCGCACCAATTGGCAGAACGCCAAGTCGACTCGGGAATATACCATTTCTCCGGGGCGCCTGACGTGAGCAGGGCGGACTTTGCACGCGAGATTATTAATCGGGCCGGGAGTGAAGTCCAGGTAAGGAACATTTCAACGGGAGACTTGCCTCCGGCTGCATTTCGACCGGCCAATTCCCGAATGGACTGCTCGGAACTGCAGCGAAAGTTTGGAATCCGAAGGCCGGATTGGAGAAAGGACCTCGTCAAGGTTCTGCAAGATATCGGGAGTTGAAAAATTGAACGAGCGGCGAGGAATAGTGCTGGCCGGAGGCTACGGCACGAGACTATATCCGATTACCTTAGGTGCATCCAAACACCTTCTTCCGGTTTACGACAAGCCAATGGTCTACTACCCGATTTCTGTCCTAATGCTAGCCGGAATCCGGAAAATCGCGGTAATCAGCACACCTGACGACCTTGCGCAGTACAGACGTCTTCTCGGAGATGGTAATCAGTGGGGGCTATCGTTCACTTTTATCGAGCAAGCGGTACCGGAAGGCTTGTCGCAGGCATATGTACTTGCAAAAGAATTCCTGGAAGGGGCGCCATCGGCGCTCGTGCTTGGCGATAATCTCTTTTACGGCCACGGTTTGCCGGAAATACTCAGGATCGCAAACAAGCGGACGAGTGGAGGTACGATTTTCGCATGCAAGGTGTCGAATCCCGAACAATTCGGAGTTGTCTCCTTTGACGACAAGGGACGAGCAACGGCGATAGTGGAAAAGCCTCCCGAGCCAAAATCCGACTACGCGGTTACGGGCTTGTACTTCCTTGACGGCTCGGCTCCTGAACGAGCAAAGAAAATCGTCCCGTCCCAAAGGGGCGAATACGAAATTACGGCATTGCTTGAATCCTATCGTGCTGCGGACAAGTTGGCTGTTGAGCTTCTCGGACGCGGGTTCGCTTGGCTAGACATGGGAACACATGGCAATCTTCTTGATGCAGGCAACTTCGTGCGAACTCTCCAACTTCGTCAGGGAACTCAAATCGCATGCCTAGAAGAGATCGCATACAACAATGGCTGGCTACCAGAGTCCTGGCCTTCGGATCATGGAGCGTTTTTAAAAAACAGCACGTATGGACAATATGTCAAATCGATCATGGGGATAGTCTGATCCAGAGTTTAAACTACAAAACGCGGTATTACTGCCGAAGTATCGCTCGGGTTGGCAGCGGATGCCTGTGCATGGACATGCATCCAATTTAGCTGACCTCGAACTGAGTGCCGGTCGACGAACGGCTCGGCGGTTCGCCGCCCAGCCGTAAATTCGCCGAGACCGCGCCCTGCCCGCCCAGCTTAAAAATTCAGATCGCGCGATTTAGGTATGCGTTTCGCGGTTAGCATGAGCCAGAATCGCGAAAATGGTACAACTGTAAAGCTCACTCCTAAAAATTTCCTACGACGAGGACTAACCCGTTCTCCTATTACCGATGCCGCCTCATGTTTTGTCGAATGCCTCACAAGCGGCGGGTAAATCAGCCGGATATTCAAATGATTTGTGATATTTGGCCAATCAGCTGCGGAATAAACTGGAACAGCGTTTTCTATAATTTGTTTAGCGGCCTGGTTTGAAATAATATATCCCGACGCGCCTCCCGCCTTCGTAATTTTTTTATATGAATTATAATGACCGAATATGTGACTTTCGCTACTGGGGCGAACATACGTTTTAAAATACTGAACTTGTATCAAATCGGCGCCCTTGAAATATTTGCTCTCAAGAAAAGTAGTTAATTCCGGTTTGGGAATTGCGTCGTCTTCCAAAATTAATGCATACGGTATATTCAGCTCTACAACTTTTTTATAGACCTTAATATGTGAAAGTGCGCACGCAAACTCCGCATCGGTCAAGGGCCAATTGAGGTCTTTTGCCTTTTGTCGATCAATTTCCACCTCGTATTTCCGATCCAGCCCCGATCTTCCATCAATTCCATCGACAAATTCGAAAGTGACACCAATTTTGCGCAACCTTTCCGCAATTGTTTGGCGCCTATCGCTATTGCTAGGCAGTGAGATTACGAACGCTGGTATCATTTCGGCGACTCCATAACATCCTAGACGAGCGACTGACAATTTCTACTCTGTCGGCAAGACTTTCGCCTAGTTTTAGAATGATTAAATGTCAATCAATGCGTCGTGTCCAAAACATCAGGCCAGAATTCCTCTTGGTGGAAAAAGTACTGCGATCTCTCGGGACTTTCGCTGCGAATCGGCATGATTCGCGTGATTCGCAGCCTTATTCCAGCAATTTCTGCTAGAATCCATGCGCATGGCAAAACGTTCCAATCATGGGCTTGCCCGACAGAGTGCGCGGATGGGCGCGGTTCAAATTTCGTGACCGAGCGGCCGCTTAACAATTGGACTTGTCCGGGATGAGTTTATGCCGATTGCAGCTACGAATCGCCTTCACGCAATTTGCATGAACTTTGATCGGCAGCCAGCGCTGATGCTCCAAATAGACTCTTGGATAGAATCGGGCTAAATTTTGCGCGATACAACGGCAATTTGTCGAGCAGCAAAGATGGAAGCACCGAACGACCTGAGGTTCCGTCGCATCTTGAGCATGCCTGGGCTTCTGGAAGTCGTTAGAGCATGCTTCGAGCGCATTCCCGACCCCTTCCGGCATCGCAGTCCTCCACTCGTCGACCACCTGATGGCCGTAATGGCGATATTTTTCTTAAAAATCCCTTACATGCTGGATTTGACTCGGCCAGAGAGCGGTTTGGCGTCCCTCCCGGATCCGGACCACAATTTTAAAACGCTTTTCGGCATCGGGTGCCTGCCCACCGACACGTCGCTTCGCAAGCGTCTAGACGAGGTGGACCCGCAGGCACTGCGCTCTGCTTTCAAGGCGGTGTTCTCGGAGATCCAGCGCGGAGGGGACTTGGAGAAGATGCCGGTGATCGACGGCCATTTTCTGGTTTCCATCCAAAGCACGGAGTATTTTCGCTCTAGAACGATCGAATGCAAAAGCTGCTGCCAGCGCAATCTGCGCGGCGGCGAAATTGAGAGCTTCCACCAAATGGTCTTCGCCACCATGATCGCTCCCGACGCCCAGATCGTCCTCCCCTTCATGCCCGAGATGGTGCTGAAGTCCGACGGGGAGAAAAAGAACGACCGCGAGAGCAATGCGACCCGTCGGCTGCTTCCCGGCATCCGTCGGGAGCATCCGCATCTGAAGATCTGCGCCCTGATCTACAGGCTGCACTTCGGCGCGCAACAGGTGCGGCTAATGCGCGAGCTGGGCATGAACTTCATCATCGGCGCCAAGCGGAGCGACCACAAATTCCTGTATGAGCAGCTGGATATCGACGGCGATAGCTACGAAATCGAATCGACGGACGGAATTAGGCAAGTCTTTCGCTGGCGCAATGGCGCCGAGCTGGACGACAGTAGCCCGGGCCTCTGGACAAACGTCCTGGAATGTCACGAGAAGATACCGGAGCGCCGGCTCCGCAAAGCTGGGGGCAAGGTGCGAATCGAGCCGGCACGCGAGCGCACGTTTGGCTGGATCACCGACATAGAGCTCCGTCCCGATAGGCTAATAGAGGTGATGAGGGCAGGCCGCAGCCGCTGCAGAGTCGAGAACGAAGCTTTTGATACATTGAAATCATTCGACAGCCTGGAGCACAGTTACGGCCACGGGAATAACCGCCTAGCCTCGGTGATGCCCACGATCATGCTTTTGGAATATCTCGTGGAGAACGCCTTGATTCTATGCTGCCCGGTGTTCGGTGCGGTGCGGCGGACCTTTCATGCGCGAACCGCGATGTCGTGGCGTTTGAAAGGCGGCTTCCTTGCCGTCCGACTGGAAGACTGGGAACATCTAATGCGCGCAGCGGCCCCGGGGCTTAGCGGGCAAGTGATTCCACCCGATCCCAAAGGGTGAACACCGTCTGCATCTGTGTTAGGCGGCAGCCTCGGGGCTCTTGGCACGGGGGATTTGGCACCCGATGCCGAAATGCGCCGTCGAAGCGATATAGACATGAAAATCCCGGCGGCGGAAATACCCGCGGAATGGATATGGATCAAGTTTTAGCGGCAGCAGCGACCTCCCGGCCGTACACCGGGATAAGCCTGCCGTACTCGCGAACGGCTGCCGAAATTCTCCTCTAGCGGGAATTACCGCCAGGACTATGAGATCCTTGCCAGGGGGCAGCAGTCGCAAGGCCGAATCCGCGTTCATATTAAGCAGTCTAGGCCTGTCGTTTGTAGGAATTAAAACAGTGCTATCAACTAAATTGCCGAATTGGCTCTATGTGAAGATTTGATTTTCCCAGCGTGCGCAGTTCGACGCAACACATTAGCATTGCGTTGGCAAGCGGTCGAACGAGCATAGGACCATGGAATAGGACCTCTCTTCCAAAGTTTTCATTGGAACCAAGATCCCGGCTTTTGAATGGCGCTTGCCAGTAACTAGCGTCATTAGCAAACGTGCAAGATTTTTTACTTTTCGAGGCGATCGGCCCAGCCAGCCCGCCTCCTGGAATCCGTAAATCCAGTTATATCCTAGATCGAAAAGAAATCGCAGCTCTCGAGTTGAACCATCATGAATATTGCCTGGCAATACTTCCATCGCAATTATAGGCCTATGCATGCGAATTGTTTGTTCCGCTCCGTTCAATGCCTCCAATTCGTGGCCTTCTATGTCCAACTTCATAAACGTTATCTGCTTCGATTCCTGAACCTCCTTGACATCGTCAATGCGAACGAGTTCGAATTTCACCGACGAACCGTTATGATCTTCGCTGGTTTTGATCGCAGTTGCACCTATGTTTCTAGGATCTTGCCTAGCTTCAACAATCTTGGAAATTGAAGATGCGCCGAAATTCAAAGCCGTGATGTTTCCAAAGAGGTTGGCATTGATGCCTAGAAGCTGAAACGTACGCAGATTTGGTTCAAATGCGATCACGTTTTCGAAGTAAGGGGCAAATGCGACGGCGTGGTTGCCGATATTGGCTCCGACATCCAAACAGGTTCCCGGTTTTTCTAAATTTGGCAGAATGTAATTTTCCAGGTAGGTCAATTCATCATTCTCGTACCGCCCGCGAAGCGAGATGTCGTTGGCGATACAATCGAACGAAAACATTGCCAACTGCGGGTATTCGGTCAAATGTTGTTCGCTAAGCTTTGAAATTCGGACCTTCGCAATATGATTGGCGATCTGTTCGATCAACGACATTCCTTCCCGAAGAAGCGGGCATTCATTTTCCGATGAATTCTGCCCAAAGAGTAATTTACAATATCCTGCCGCTTTCGGCAATTGAAGCTACAACTCTTCCGAAATTCCAGGAAATTGGCCTCATATCGTTCTCGTACTAGCTCGACGAAACACCGATCTGTACCGTACTATGGGCAACCACTTTAAATGAAGCAATCGACGGTTCCCGCGTTCACGGTATTTGGGGAACCCCGGCACGATTGCGCAGTCCGCCGCGGCGCGCGCTTCGGACAACCGTTCACGGCAGCGTCCAGGGGGCGTCGGCGGCAGTCGGACAACACGGATCGCCACCGCTGGACCGAATGCTTACCCCCCTCTTTCCCTCGCTATCGACCCGCGCCACGCTCAGGACATGATTTACCAGATTGTGACTGTCATCTAAGTCGTGACCATCTCGGAATCATAGTCTATGCCAACCCACTACTGGCAATCGGCCTCAACAGCATCTCCTTCGCCCAGAAAGCCGGGAACAAAAATCGGTTGGCCGTCCTTCGTAGTTGTACGCACTATCCGTTTCGCAAAATCACAATCGTTCCAACCGCACGACACAATGACCTCTGCAACAATGTCCACGCTCACCTCCAAGTTCAAAATGTCCTTTTTACCACAGGTCGGGCAACGCGCCATGTAAAATGCTTGAGCAGTATCATGGAACCACTCGGCTACTTCCTTGTCGTCAAATGTCCACGACGTTTTATCGCCCGAGCATTCGGCTGCCACTACCCACACGGACTTTTCCGACATACCGGTCTTTGTATGCGCCATAGTTTCCTCGTGTCCTCTCAGTACGAAAGTGCGTGTAGTCCAAGCACTACCGACCAAAAGCAAGAATCGCCACTCTAGACGCTGCTACCCACATCCGACTGTTCCGAGATATTGAACAACGTGGCTTCCGAAATCTTAGCCTCAATGGCTATCACAATTTGCGCAAGCACTACGTTTGCCTCAGCCTGAAGACGCAAGCAAGCAGCGATCCTTTCTGTATCGGGTACTATTACCGGTCAGAAAGGCTAATACGATGACCGCGTGCTTTCTTGGACAAGCTAAAGGAGTGGAAGTGCATTGGATCCGCGTTTTGGGCTGTGCTCAAATGCCCAAACCTTAATTCCCTTCCCATATAGTCCAAGAGCCTATCTTGAACAACTAGAATAAGATGCTTTTTCAGATCCTCGAATGTAGGCAACTTGTGATGAAGTTGTACAAGAATCGTCTTAGCGGCCATCTTCCAATTCATACCATAAGGTTTACCTGAGGAGATATCAAAATCCTCCACATCGAATCCCCACTCTCGAAGTAATCGTTGACAGTGTGGCCAAATAGTTCCGGTAGTGTCCAACGCCTGATGCTCAATTCCAACAAAATCCCTCACTCTCCCCTCTAGAGCAGACATAAGAAAGTAGTCCACACTCCCATCTGGAACCCCCGCTTCGGATACAATTTGTAATTCGTTTCCTGGCAAGTGTCCTTTAAGAAGGTGAAGGCAATCAACAAAAATTTGCTGTCTCTCCAGAAGCCGATTCGGGCAAATCATGAGAGGGACCGAACCGAGCAGTTACAAAAAAAGTTACTTTTGCGGGCTGTGGAAGTGGCATGAAGGACATACACTCTGAAGACCGAAGAATGGCTCGCAAATTGGCGCGGCGCATAGTGAATGCCTTGCACGAAAAAACGAACGGTTGCAAAGTAGGGTCGCGGGAGGAATTTCAGGAATGCCTGCTCAGCGGCGAAGCAGGCGCATCCAAGTGAACAGATTTTGTTTCGTATTCCATCCCCGCTAGCCGAAACAATCGCTCGGCTTCCTCCATGGCGCGTTGAAAACCGCCGCTCAATCACGAGGACTTGCGCCCACAGGACAATTTAGTTCTGCAGAGGATTTTTTGACCCGAACGCCACTCGCGCCGGGGAGGTCGACCACTTGGCTTGAAGGTATTCTGGCTCTGGCCGCACGGGATGGGCTAGTAAGCTCTTTCAAACGTTGAACGTCACCTCACGACCGAACGGTTACCGGTGGTTGCGAGCCCCCGCAACCACCGAAAGCCCTTGAAAAAATTTAAGTTTTCGAGGGCTTTTTTATATTAGAAATAGGTGATTTGGCAAACTATTGGCAAACAAGTTGATTCCAACGGTAGGAGGTGCGTAAGCGTCTGGTGTGACCGCCCCTAGGGGGGCACACCAGACGCTTACATATATACGAAATCTACTCTATTTGCGTCCCGACGATCGAAGAAATAACGCAATTAAGCGATGTGGGCTTGAATCGGGGCTACCTTTCCCGCTCCCCAACATGTTCATAGTCGCTCCCTAGCCTTTCAGAGACTTGGAAACTCAATCATCAGAGCGGAAGCGATCCCGGCGCTCACGATGTTTACGAGAGACGAACTCCCATATGTACAGTAGAGAGGCGGTAAATGAGATGGCAACTAAAACCCAACTAGCTATCGTCAATAACCCAATATCTGGAGCCTTTACAACGATAGCTGTAGCCTCACTCTGACAAGGATCATTACCTACTACAACACGAAACGTACCACCAACTAAGAGAGCAAACACAAGTACAGAGGCGCTGACTTTTCGACCATTTTCACCCGCAATGAATATACCTACAGCACCTAACGTAACCCATAGAGCAATAAGAATACGGAATGGTTCCAAGGCACTCTGTTGCCCAGCAGTAAGACACAGCTGTTCAAGCAGGGGAACAATTTCAACGAAGAAAGGGAAAATAGAAAAAGAGGCAGAGATTAGCCAAGCATCAGATATAACGACATTCTTGGAATAAGGTACGAGCTTGTATCGGAACCAAAGCCATCTGATGCCAAGAAACATCACAATCGAGAAAGGGATCGAGAACAAGGCGACATACAAATCTACCAAGGGTATGAGCGCTCCCACGCGTTAGGGTTGATTTCTTGGGCAAAGGTGCGGCCTAATGGGAAGGACTGATCGTGAGAACAGACGAGAGAAATGTGCGATGGCGAAAACCATTTGGACCAATTATCAACTGTAGCCATGATGGAATTCAATCTATAGGGCGAACGTTTGACCCAATTGCCTAAACTTGAAGTGCTAAAATGGTGAGTACCCAGTCAGCGACCAGGGCTATTCTTCATTCTTTAAGGCGTGAGCAATCCAAGCATTCGTATGCTCCTAAAGGTCCTCAATACTGCGAAAGAACATAGCGGCAGAGATGCTAAATGGGTGCTCGGGGTTAATGCCCGGATACTTCTCGGTGACCATTGCCCACGTCGCCTTTAATCAGCCCTGTCGACGCCAATTCGATTGGCGCTTGATAACCCTTTATGAAGCTGCAGCTCATGCGGCCCTCGGGCAAATACCAGCGAGATCGGCAGCGCGGAGCCTGATTTCGCCGTTTTCATCGGGTGGTCCGCCTTCCTTAACCGCTCTTTCGACGATCTGGACAAAGCCATCGGCATTCTCGCGCACGAACGCCTTTACCCTTTCGTCCTTTTGATTCTCAGGAAAATCGTCAAGCGCGTCGTTCCATTTTATTAGCTCTTCGATATCAATGTAGGCTTTGTGAATTCGCCCATCAATTTCGACGAGCACCAATACATCAGGACCTGGAGGGCGATGGAGCCCCTCTCCAGGACCTTGAGGGATAACGAACTCTACAGAACGGAGTTTCGCGCCTGAACTCATTACATGGTTTCCTTTTCCTGTTGGAATTGCGGTCGGGCCTTGATGCGGCTTAGTGTCACGACGGACTTATTTTGTTCGTGATCGCCTCCAACCGTTTGCGCAGCAACTTCTTCAAACCAATGACGTTCTCGTACTCCGGGCAGTTGCGGTGGGCCACGTCGAAGTGCAGCTTCGTATCCTTCATGCGCACCAGAATTACTCGCTTGTTCAGGGCGTGTGCATGACCGACCTCGTAGTACACGTTCGGACGTTCGTGCGTCAGGTCGGCAATGAGGAATTCGCTGGCTTCGATCTCGGACAGGATTCTATCGGTAATAGCCTCTTCGTGTTCGATCTCGTTGGCAGTAATCGCCTCGATCCCAAACTCCTCGAACACCTCCTTGATCCCGGTCCTGATGTCTTCGAGTTCCGGCTTGTTGTCGTCTATCGCCATCATGACGAACGCCGTATTGGGCCGGTAGTTTGCCGTCCCCGGCTGCACCAGCCCAGAAGCATCGGTAGGTAGGAGAAGATCCGTCAGGTCCAGAGTCTTGGCTGCAGCTTGGTCGAAACGTCTCGGCGCAGTGGAGGCGTCTTCAAACGGAATTTCCTCATGTGTCGGCGGATCCACCCCGAGCACCATACCTTCGTCGTGGTGCACATAGATGCCAGTGTGACGGTATTCCCGGAAATACACATTCGCGAGCATCTGCCGCGTGTTGTGCCGAAGCTCTTGCATGTCCGCGTCCGCCAACAGTGGCGAAACTCGAGCGACGGCGGCGAGGTCGACGCTCAACTCCTTGATGGTCTGCCGTAACGCCTCGCACTCTTGCAGAGTCTGCGCACCCACTTTCTCCCAACTCTCACGAAGCGGATAAATGGTAATGTCCACGACCAGTTTTGGGTATACCGTGGCGAAATACTTTTTGCCTTGTTCACGCACCGCCTCAAGCCGCTTTCGCAGCGCCGCGATGTTCTCTTTCGTCAGCTGCATCAAGTACCTCAAGGGATCATCACGAAAGAATAAGGTTCATCGGAGTCGGCCCTTCTTTGTCTGGCCGTGACGAGTCCTCATGTTTCTGGCTCACCGTAACCGGCAAGGAGTTAAGTTCATACAGAAACCCGGAACACGTAAAAGCCACAGCGAGAAAGTTGTCATAGACATCCGCCGCGCCACGCGCAAGTAGTTTTCAGCGGAAGAGAAGATCAGGATCGTGCTGGACGGCCTGAAGGGCAAGGTCAGCATTGCCGCGCTGCTTGGTCCTCAGCACGTAGCTTCACGAACTCTTTTCTGCTGCGTCGGAATACGCCTTCACTGCCGTCGAACTGGACATCGGACGGTAGGGCGGTGGATCCCCAAGGCCATTTTAATCAAAGCCTCAACAAGTTAAGCGGCGACGAAATCAACGTGGTTACGCACGGTGCAGAACCGCGATGGCCTCGGCGACGGTGGTGGTGACGCTGCCGGCAGGCCTGCTCGGGCCAATCGCGATCGCAGTGTATGCGATCGTGCACAGCCTGCCCGTATGGATCGCCTGGCAGTGGCTGGCGCGGCGCGGCTGATGCCGGAGGACGGCGGGCCGGCGGTAAGATTTTCGGCGGCGCTCGCGGAAGGCGTGGACGTAGGAGGAAGGCATGCAGGCGAGACGATGCAGGAAGGCCGCGCGTCATCGGCGCGGCGGGAATGCCCCTTATGATCGAGCAGGTCGCGCGTATCCGTATCGAGCTCCGGGAACTCGAGCCGATGATCTGGCGTCGCGTCGACGTGCCCCTGTCCTCGACCCTGGAGGCGCTGCACCACATCATCCAGGCGGCGTTCCGCTGGCAGGACTATCACCTGTACGAGTTCAACGTCGGCGAACGGGTTTACGGAGTGCCGTTGGATGGGGATGTCTTCGCCCAAGTTGGCGCTTTTGGATCAAATCGACGTGTCCGAAGGAATTTTTTTGGCCTCCGCAGCCACTAGATCTAGTATCTGAACGGCTGAACTACAACCCATGGCGCTCGCGTTCCGCGTGTAGTGCCAGGAAATTTCGAGTCCCGCTCCGCCCCCTTGATTTCGACTCCCGCTTCGTCCAAAACCGGACCCATGTTCATACGCGCCACTAAAACCCACGCCTGTGCCGGCAAGCCGGCCCACAGCTTCCGGCTCGTCGAGTCGAAGCGGTTCGGTGACAAGGTTCGGCAGATCGCGCTGCTCAACCTCGGCACCGGGTTTTCGGTGCCGAGGGAGAACTTGCGCGAGCTTTGCGACCTGATCGAAATGAAGCTGGTGGGCCGCGACGGCATGCTCGAAACCAACCCCGAGCTGGAGGCCGCCGCCAAGTCCATCGCCGGCAAGCTCCGCGACCGCGGCCTGGAGAAGCGGGAGACGCCGACTCCGCGGATGGCCGAGGTCGATCTCGACAGCCTCGACCACGAGGATTCGCGCTCCGTCGGCGGCGAGAGAATCTGCCTGAAGGCGCTCGAGGACCTTCGGCTCCGGGACATCCTCCTG
>MPMP01000117.1 GCA_002238565.1 Albidovulum sp. bin36 | reverse complement strand
TCGCGAGAAATAGGGGGCGAGTATTTACCGCCGGCATTAGTGGAATGTTCTGGTTTTCGGCGGCCTACTCGTCATTCAGGGCGGCGATTCGGAATGGCCGACCTGATTCGCCCCGTCCGGGGAAAAATTGAAAAAATTTCCCTTGGCGAAAAAAAAGCTTTTATATCAACGACATAAAATCTCTAAGGGGAATAATTAGAATTGCTGACAATTTGCCCAATTTCTCCGCCAGGCATTGCCTGCCTCGTTCATGAAATCTCTCGGCGATCGTGATTGCCGCCGCAACATCCTTGACGACCGGTGATTTTCAAACTAGCAATTGGCAATTGCCGCAATGTCGGCAAGATAGAAAAACAGGCGGGAGGTACAGAACCCGCCGCCAGCCCGGCGCATCCGGCTTCATCAACAAGAATGATCGAGCAGAGACCAATTGGGAGCAGAACCATGACGGAGAGGCAGATGGCATTGAGGCGGGCGCCCGAACGCCCGAATCTGGAGGTTCTGTATGATTTATCCAGAAACCACGAGATCACGGACGCAGAACTCAAGGTGCAGAAGGCTAGCTTTGTCTATGGCAATGCGCCTGAAGGATCCGGGATCACGAAGAAGTCGGCGGAGGCATCCGTCGACCGAATGAGACTGAAGTCGCCTTCATCGCAATAAATGCACCTGCATGTTTGTACTTGAAAAGGATGATCCGAAACTGTTTTTTCGGGTGCAGGAACAGAATCTAAACCGCAAGTACGAATTGTTGACCAACTGTATCGAGGTTGGGCTTCCAAGAGGCCCGCTCTCGTTCGACAAGTATCTGCTCTAGCCCTTAACCATGTAGCGGCGGCGAACATTTCGCAACTGGGCGGTAGGTTTAGGCAGGAACCGGTCTATGCAGAGAACCACAACCCGCCCAACTTCAAAGAAGTGGACGACCTGATTAACCGGTTTATAACGGTCATTCAGGAAAACTGGTTAATCTGGTTACCAACGGAACTGGCTGCCTACGGCCTTTGGCGAATGAACTGGATTCATCCGTTCGTGGAAGGAAATGGCCGGACTGCCCGGGCAATCTGCTATTTCCTACTGTGCGTCAGGGTCGGATCGCTCCTTCGAGGGCGGAAGATCCTGCCCGAGCGCATTCGGGAAAATCGAGATGGCTACGTAATCGCGCCAAGGGCCGCAGATAAAGCCTGGAACGATGGTAATCTCGATTTTAGTGAAATGGAGAGGTACTTGGCGGCTCTTGTCCTGGCACAGCTAAGCGAAACTTAGCTCTTGGCATGCTCCCCGGCTCGAAGGTCGGCAATTCCTGCTACCGGCAGATGAATTTGCACTCGGGGAATTTTCCAGAGGCTCGGTTCCAACCAGAATTGCCAGTTTCACCTGATATCCGATTTAACCGCACCTGTGTCCTTGCCAAATTCTTGTTGAAATACTTGCTAGCGGGCCATATCCGGGTGGATGCAACCGCTCCTGAGCACCGGATTCTCACTTTCCGGCCGATCCGGTCCGCAATGCCATTGACATTATGAAACCAGCGCCCCTCCGCCGCATGGTCGAACGCTTGCAGTTAATCACGGGCTTTCGGGCGTCATCCGAACCCGTTGCCGAGTTCATCGCCAGAATTTTGAACGCCCGCGATTGCGTGCGTGAATTGCGGCAGCGGACTATTGCGGCGGGATATGACCGGTCAGGAAAAATGGTCGATCCGGTCTTGATTTGATTGCGAATTTTGAAAGCGGCACGGGAAAAGAAAAATTTTTCCCTAGTTGCGCAGACATTATCTTAATCGGGGCAAGTATAGGTTTCATCCAGCATATCCCCTATGCCTGCAAATCTTCAATTGCCGGAATCGAGAGTTTGCATACTTCATTGGCAATGATTAAGCTGCGCTTTCAATCGCACCCTTTGCTTTGGTCCCGAATTCGATTGGAGACGAATTTTTCCGTTGCGTAAATTCTTGGCTGCTCCTAGCCGAAAATTATAAGTGGAAACCTGTGGAGGTTGAAAAATGGAATTTTCGTTGTCGCGGATTCATGCGCCGTCCATGGCGCCCGCAGGGGCATAGTTCGTCATGGCCTCTCGAATCGCCATCGATGTCGGCGGCACTTTCACCGACCTTGTGTTTTACGACGACTCTTCCGCGACAACGCGGGTTTCTAAAGTGCCAACCACGCCCGCGAACCCTGCGAACGGCGCCCTAAATGCAGTCTCCGAAGCGCTTTCGCAAGACGAGGTCCGAGCATCCGAATATTTCCTGCACGGAACTACCGTTGGGTTGAATTCATTGCTCCAGCGCGTCGGAGCGAAGGTCGGACTTCTGTGCACGGCCGGTTTCCGGGATATCCTCGAAATTCGCAGGGGCGATCGAGATGAAATGTATAACCTGTTCTGGGCTCCCGATTCTCCTCTCGTGCCGCGAAGGCTTCGTTTGCCGATTTCCGAGCGCGTTCGCGCCGACGGCGTCATTCACCGGCCGCTGCGCCGCGAAGACGTAATCGCAGCGCACAAAGCCCTAATGGATGAAAGCGTCGATGCCGTAGCGATAGCCTTTCTTAATTCCTTTGCGAATCCGGCCCATGAAGTGGAAGCGATGGAACTGCTTCGCGAGGCGGGATTCGCTGGATCCATATCCTTGTCGCACCGAGTTTCGGGCGAGTACCGGGAATACGAGCGAACGACGACCACGATTATCGACGCGTTTGTTCGGCCGCGAATGACATCCTACCTTTCCGAGCTGGGGGCGGGGCTTAAAGCCGCCGGGTTTGGCGGCGGCCTACTGGTGACGCGTTCGGGCGGCGGTTCCTTCACCTTCGGCGAGGCG
The DNA here is from genome assembly GCA_002238565.1 of Albidovulum sp. bin36. Classification (GTDB taxonomy): domain Bacteria; phylum Pseudomonadota; class Alphaproteobacteria; order Rhodobacterales; family Rhodobacteraceae; genus JAPPFL01. The sequence continues at coordinate 15,997 of MPMP01000117.1, read as the reverse complement.
GCCGAGCGGCCTTTCGAAACGATAATGTCCGGTCCGGTCGCAGGCGCGGAAGGAACCGGAGAGCTGGCCCGGCAACTCGAGATCGGAGATTTCGTCGCTGCGGACGTAGGCGGGACAAGTTTCGATACATCCCTAATCGTTAATGGCCGGCCCAGGCTATTGTACGAAGGCAGCGTAGTCGGTCTGCCGGTGCAAACTCCATGGGTGGACGTTCGTTCCATAGGCGCCGGCGGCGGCTCGATCGCGTACGTCGATGCCGGCGGCCTGCTTCGAGTCGGGCCGCAAAGCGCGGGGGCCGACCCTGGGCCGGCGGCGTACGGACGCGGCGGCGCCAAGCCGACGGTTACGGACTCCGCGCACCTGCTCGGCATGCTCGGAGACGGGAAAATCGCGCATGGAATCGCACTGGACAAGGATCTTTCTCGAACTAGCCTGGAGGCTATTTCCTCCAGCTTGGGCTTTTCCCCGGAAGAGGCCGCGCGCGGCGTTCTGAAAATCGCGACCGCGACAATGTCGAACTTGATGCGAGAAATAACGATCGAGCAAGGAACCGACCCCCGCGAACTCTGGCTGCTCGCCTTCGGCGGCGCAGGGCCTATGCTCGGCACGCTGCTGGCAAAGGAACTAGGCACTCGCGGAGTCGTAATTCCGCCGCACGCCGGAAATTTTTCCGCGTCGGGCCTACTAGGGGCCGACCTCGTTCAAGCGTCGGCGCGAACGCATATCATGCGGCTGTCGGACGACAACCTGTCGCAGGCCAACAAAATTCTGGCCTCTTTGTTCGAAGATCTCGACGAGCGGCAGACGGCGGGAGAAGCGCGAACGCGTCACGTGGGCCTCGATATGCGCTACGCCGGACAGGAGCACTCCCTTACCGTTTCAATGGACTGCGACGGGGCGGGAAGAATCTCGTGGAACGCCGACGAAGTACGAAACGAGTTCACTCGAGATTATGATCGAGCGTTTTCCGTCACTATGGATGAAGCGATTGAAATCGTGTCGATGCGCGCAACGATACGTTCGCCTCTTCCGGCAAGAGAAAAGCCGAAGGCAATCCCGGCCGCCGCCAGGCAGCACGGCGATGTGCGCGCATGGTCGTTCGAAAGCGATGGCTGGCGCGAATTCAAGGTTCTCGAGCGCATCGGGGCCGGTCCGGACTCCGTTATCGGAGGCCCGGCGATTATTCTCGAGCCGACATCGACCACCTATCTCGATGCCGGCCACACGGCTCGCGTTCATGAAACCGGGTGCCTTGTCATAACCAGGGAAGAATCTTAATGGCTAGCAATGAAGTCCGCATCTATCGCGCCGCGTCGAAGCGGGAAGCGCCCCCGGCCGATATCGATCCAGTCACGACCGAGGTCGTCAGGCACTCTCTGAATTCCGCTGCGAATCACATAAAGCGCACGCTTGTACGCACGGCTTTTTCGCCGGTCATCTACGAAGTTTTGGATTTCGCATCCGCTATATACGATGTGCATTTGCGACTGCTCGCCCAGGCGCCGAGCCTGCCGCTCTTCATGGGGACCATGAACTTCTGCGTGGAAGCGGCCGTGGAGTGCGCCGGCGGCGTCGAAGCCCTCGAACCCGGGGATATCCTTCTTCACACCGACCCTTACGGAACCGGCTCTCACCCGCAGGACGCGGCCGTGATCCTCCCGGTGTTTCTCAACGACGAAATTCTGGTGGGCTACGCCGCGATCAAGGGGCATTGGCTCGACATTGGCGGCAAGGAGCCCTACTCGACCGATACCGTCGACGTGTTTCAGGAAGGAACAATATATCCCGGGCTCAAGATCTACAAACGAGGGAAGCGGGACGAAGAACTCTACCGCATGATATTGTCGAACACCAGGGTTCCCAAGATGGTGGCGGGCGATATCAACGCCCAGGTCGCGGGCGTGATGGCCGGCAAGAGGGAGCTCCTGAGAGTCGTGGAGCGCTACGGGCTCGAGAAATTCCAGGAATGCGTCGAAGCCATGTTTGATCACGGCGAAGCGATCGTACGCGACTACTTCGAGAAAATCCCGGACGGGCGATATGTTGGCCAGGGCGAAATGGACAATAACGGCGTTGACGAAAACCGCGTTCCGTTTGAAGTCGCCGTGGAAGTCAAAGGTTCGACGGTCAGGGTTGACTACTCCAATGCGCCCGATGCTCAGCCGGGCCCGATAAATTGCCCGCTGCCGTCCACGGTGTCGGCGAGCCGCGTAGCGATTTCGATGCTGGCAGGCGGCGGCGAAGCGCCTTGCGAAGGCCATTTCCGCCCGATCGAAGTCGCGACCAGGCCGGGAAGCATGTTTCATCCATCTTCGCCATCGCCTTGCTTTCTGTATGGCTGGCCCGCGCTCCAGTCCATTGAAGTCATCTACCTCGCGATTTCCAAAGCCATGCCCGAAGCGGTTCCCGCCTGCAGCGGCGGCGACCTCGCGGCTCTTGTCTGGTGGGGAGTGCGCGAAAAAACCGGCGAGCCGTGGGCGGACGGTTCGCCGCATCCGGTCGGCGCCGGGGGGCATGTCGGAGGCGACGGGGCAACTATGATGCACTCGGCGGAAGCCGCAACCAGATTTTCAGCCACGGAAATCTGGGAAGCCAAAAACCCGTGGCTCCTCGAAAAAGTTGAATTCTCGCCCGATAGCTGCGGCGCGGGGAAGAATCGCAGCGGGCTGGGCATCGACTTGTACTTCTACATGTTCGAAGACTCGTACGTTACCGCAGCCATAGAGCGCAGCTACAATCAGCCATGGGGATTGAAGGGCGGATGCAGCGGCAGGTCGAACAGCGCGCGACTGCGGTTCGCCGACGGCAGCTACGGCGACAGCTTTGCCAAAGCCACTCGACTGAAGGTGCCGAAAGGAGCCACGCTGGAACTCTACACCGCGGGAGGCGGCGGGTACGGCCCCGCTTCGGAACGCGCCGTCGAGGCGGTGGAATCCGACTTGCGCGAAGGATACATCTCCGAATCGCACGCTAGAGAGCACTATCCGCACGCCTTCAAGTAAATGACGAGGCTCGGCCCCGGCATGTCCCGCTACGAACGCGAAACGGGTTGACAAACCGATGCGCGCGGATTCACTGAAGGCATTCGCGCGTATCCTGCGCGGAAATCTCGATTTGACCGTGTCGCTGTTAATTCTCCTAATTCTTGCGATCCTAGCATTGCTCGGGCCGCTTCTTTGGCCGCACGACCCCTTGGCGATCAGCTTGCGAGAGACATTGCAGCCGCCGTCCTTGTCGCACCCGATGGGAACAGACCATATCGGGCGGGATATATTCGCGCGATTCAATAAAGGAGCGCTGATTTCTTTGAGCGTTGGCGCCGCGGTTGTCATTACGGGAGCGGTCGCGGGAGGAATGATTGGCTTGATTTCCGGAATCAGCGGCGGAATTTTCGACAATGCCTTGATGCGACTAATGGATGCGATCCTGGCTTTTCCCCCGCTTATACTCGCGATGGCCGTCACTGTCGGCCTGGGCGGCGGCCTGGAAACGGCGGCCTTCGGCATTATGCTGACTTCCGTGCCGTACTACGCGCGGCTTATTCGAAGCGACGTGATTCGAATTCGCATGCTTCCGTTCGTAGAAGCTGCGGTGACTGCGGGGGCCGGGCCCGCGCGAATAATTCTGCGGCACATTGTTCCCCACACGGTGTCCACGCTGCTGATCCAGGCGGCGGCGCTATTCGGGTACTCCGTACTCGCTCTTGCCGCGCTAGGCTTCGTGGGACTCGGCACCCAAGTGCCAACGCCGGAGTGGGGCGTTATGATAACGGAAGGCCTTCAATACGCATTGACGGGCCAGTGGTGGATCGGCGTGTTTCCGGGACTTGGCTTGCTCGCCGCCGTAGCTGCGACGAGCATTATAGCTGACAAGGTTCGCGATTTGGTTGACCCCAGAGGGCAGTACGCTCAGCTTTGACAGGCGATTCGAAATGATTCACGCTATTTGCTCGCGACTGCTCGGATCATTGGTAGCGGTATTCGGGGCTTCGATTATCGCCTTTCTCTTTCTTCGGGTTCTGCCCGGCAATCCCGCCCGCCTCGTCGTCGGGCCGCTAGCGAGCGAAGAGGCCCTTCAGGCGCAGATGCAAAGAATGGGCCTGCATCTATCGCTGCCCGAGCAGTACTGGCGATACATGTCGGATTTCATACTGGGCGATTGGGGTTTTTCATACGGAGCGGGTCAGCCCGTACTTGTGCAGTTCGGCAATAGGCTGCCGGCGAGCATCGAACTTGGATTCTATTCTTTCCTTTTCGCCTTTCTGTTCGCCGTAATTCTTGCGCTTGTCGCAACCTACAGGAGGCGGCCGGTCGTCGATGCGACCGTGAGGGCTATTTCAGTTTTCGGCATGGGAATGCCGCCCTTTTGGCTGGCATTGATTCTGCTTGTCGTATTTAACGAAGCCCTCGGCATTTTTCCGGGGCCTGGCCTGCGACTCAGCCGTTCAATCGAACCGCCACCCGAAATAACCGGTTTCATAACATTCGACGCCCTGGTCGCCGGCGACTTCCGAGCCTTCGCCAACGCATTTCACTATCTCTTTTTACCCGCCGTCGCTCTAGGCATGCTGCCATTCGGATATTTGGTTCGCCTCCTTCGCGCCAATCTCCTCGACATTACCAACGAGCCCTTCATTCTGGTTGTTCGCAGCAAGGGAATCGGTCCGTGGCGCACGTTTACGCGCCACGCACTGCCCAATGCGTTTATTCCGACCCTGACGGCAAGCGGAATGATATTCGCCCAGCTTCTCGGCGGCAGCGTTCTGGTGGAGAAAGTTTTCAATTGGCCGGGGATAGGATCGCTCGTGGTCGATTCCATTTTGCGAAAGGATTTCGCGGTAGTGCAGGCATTCATTATTGTTAGCGCCGTAATCTACGTTCTCGTCAATGCGGTCGTAGACATGCTTTACGGCGTTATCGATCCGCGCATCCGAAATTGATCCGCGAAGCCGAGCTTACGATGAATCGTTCCGCGCCGCCATCTCCGAGCCAGCAGCCGGTCAAAAGCGACATCGCGCTGTCGGTGAGGAATCTAAGAACCGAATTTCATACGGGCGAAGGCATTTTTCCGGCAGTGCGCGATGTCAGTTTCGATATTCGCCGCGGCTGCCAGCTGGGCATCGTCGGCGAGTCCGGCTCCGGAAAGTCGGCCCTTGCGCTGTCCATTCTTGGACTTGTGCGGCCGCCCGGACGCATTGTCGCCGGCGAAGTGCGGCTGAACGGAAAAAATCTTCGCGCCATGGACGAGGCATCGCTTAGCCGCGTCCGCGGAAAGGAAATGTCGCTGATATTCCAGGATCCAATGACGGCGCTCGATCCGGTAAAGACCGTCGGAACGCAGATCATGGAATGCATACTGCATCACAACCGCGGAATGTCTCGGCGCAATGCGCGAAAACGAGCGGCGCGGCTGCTGGACGACGTTGAAATTCCGAACGCGGCGCAACGCCTTGACAGCTATCCGCACCAGTTTTCGGGCGGAATGCGCCAGCGCGTCATGATCGCCATCGCCATCGCCAATGAACCGGATCTCATAGTCGCGGACGAGCCGACGACCGCGCTCGATGTCACGACTCAGGCTCAGATTTTGGACGTATTCGAACGCTTGGTGCGGTCGTCCGGCACGACCGTGATACTCATAACCCACAATCTCGGCATTGTTGCCGAATTCTGCGACGAGGTGCATGTAATGTATGCCGGCCGCATCGTCGAAAGCGCCTCGACGAAGGAAATTTTCAGGCTTCCCGGACACCCGTACACGGAATCGCTCCTAAAATCCGTTCCTCGCCCCGAAGAAGCCCGGCGAGGCAGGCTTTTTTCGGTTGCCGGATTTCCGCCGAGCCTTGCTCGCCTGCCTCCCGGCTGCTCCTTCGAACCGCGCTGCTTTGCCGGACGAGGCCTGCCTCAGTGCCGCAGCGAACCTCCCGGCGCGATTTGGGCGGGAAAGAAGGAAAGCCGGCGACTCGTTGAGTGCCACCTGGCCAATCAGCGCCTCGAGGAGGCGCTTGCCGAATGAAAGGTAAAGGAAATTCAACGCAGCCCGTAATTTCGCCGGATTCCGGAACGGCGCCGGAAAGGCTTATCGGCATTGAGAGCTTGGTCAAGGAGTTTTCCGTCGGCAAGAACGCTTTCGGGCGCAAGCAGGCCACGCTGCGAGCCGTCGACAACGTTTCGCTTGAAATGAACTGCGGGGAATCATTCGGGCTTGTCGGCGAATCCGGTTGCGGAAAGACGACGATAGCCCGTTGCCTGATGCGCTTGGAAAAGCCTTCCTCGGGTCGAATCATGTTCCGGAACACGGATGTTTCAGCATTGCGCGGCAAGGAGCTGAGGCGGTTTCGCCGCCACATGCAGATGGTCTTTCAAGATCCGCATGCATCTCTGGACTCGCGCATGACCGCAAGCCAAATCGTCGGCGAGCCTCTGGCCATTCATGGTATCGGCAGCAGGGCCGAGCGCAAGGAGCGAGTCGAAGAAATATTGACTCTGGTCGGCATCGATCCCCTGCACGGGAATAGGAAGCCTCACGGATTTTCAGGCGGCCAGGCGCAGCGAATCGCGCTTGCGAGAGCGCTGATATTGAATCCCGATATGCTAGTGCTTGACGAGCCTGTTTCCGCGCTCGACGTTTCCATCCAGGCCCAGGTGCTCAACTTTCTGCAAGAAATTCAGGAGCGCTTTTCCTTAACGTACCTGTTCATTGTTCACGATCTGGTCGTCGCCGAATATTTTTGCGACCGAATCGCCGTATTGTACCTCGGCGCAGTCGTTGAAATGGCGGAGAGCCGCGCGCTCTTTCACAATCCTCTGCATCCCTATACCGTTTCGCTGGTATCGGCCGTTCCGGTTCCAGATCCTGAAAGCCGCGGGCGAGGGCGCAGGATAGTCCTGTCCGGAGAAGTGTCGCCTGCGGGCATGCGAACGGAAGGTTGCCGTTTTCGGGCGCGGTGCCCGATCGGACGGAACCGTGAAATGTGCAAGGCTAGCTCGCCCGAGCTAGTAGAAAAATCGCCCGGGCACTGGGTTGCCTGCCATTTTCCAGGCGAGCTTGAACATATCGGCAGCCAAGCCGCGGCAAGACCGGCGGCAAGTTAAATCTCGAGACCCTGAATGAGGTGCGGATCATATTTCGCGTAGATGACGCAATGGCGATTCGATGCCGCAAGCTGAACGACCCAATCCCGTGAATTTTCCAGTCGCGGGCGGCGGCTCGATGACGAAACTTGATCCGCGCCTGTCAATGAATCTCTTCAGGTAACGACCTTGCATTCGCCCTTCCGCGCGATCGGCGATCGCATCCGCAGCGAAAAGTATCCGCGGCAGTTGAAAGATACCGAATCAATGCTCGGAACTCGCATATTCGAGGTAGCATTGAAGTTTTCGATCACACCGAAAACATGCAGCGGCTATAATTCGAACCGGTCGCTCATAGACGCCTGCGTCAATTGGACTCCAAGCCTTTATTCGCCTTATTGTCGACTGCGTCCACCGAAACGGCGGCGGCAAAGCGAAGCTACTCCCGCGGCTTCAGTTTCACCTGTCAAGGCAGTACTGGTTGAACCAACGGCTGCCAAGTGATACTCTTTGCATCGTTCAAAACCTAGTCCGATATCCGACCGCGATGAAGTTTAAGAATTTCACGGCAATGGAAATGGCGACGCGGAGATGCGACTGCTAGGTTTCGAGCGACGATTCGTGAATGTTCCAATGAGACAACTGCGTCCATTCACGGATGCGCCCAATAGGATTCAAACGGGAGGATTGTAATGAAAACCGATGTGTTTGCTAATCGCGCAATGGCGCTGGTCTCCGGATTCTTTCTAGCCGCAACTGGCGTAGCCGGCTTGCCGGCGGTTGCTGTCGCCGAAGACGACCCATTGATCGTAAACATGGCCCAGGCGCCCGCAACGCTTGATCCGGCCTGGGGCTGCGGAATTGTGGAAGTAGGCTTCGTTCAAAATTTCTACGTGCGTCTAACTCAGTACGGTTCAAAACCGGGGCCGGACGGGACAACTGAAATCGATGTATCCAAAATCGAGCCGTACTTGGCAACTTCCTGGGAAATCAGCGACGACGGCCTTGTCTACACATACCAGCTCCGCGACGACGTTAAGTTCGCTAGCGGACGGCCGGTTACCGCAGAAGACGTAAAATATTCCTGGGAACGCGTTTTAACGATGAACGGCTGCGGCGCCTTCGTCATTCTCGACGGATTCTACGACCCGCCGCTCATAGCGGCGCTGGAAACGCCGGATCCTTACACATTGGTCGTTAAGCTTAGTCGCCCCGACCCGAATCTTCTGCAGCTTCATGCGCAACCTTGGACATCCGTCGTCGATCGAGACGTAGTTGAAGCGAACGGCGGAATCCAGGCGAACTCGCTGAACGAGTGGATGTCGGCAAATGTCACCGGTCCGGGTCCGTTCATTCTTGAGGAATACTTGCCGAACGAAAGAGCGGTGCTTGTTGCCAATCCGGACTTTCCAATTCAGCCGGCGAGCAGCAAGATAATCATTAGCTTTATCAACTCCGACCCGACTTTGCTTCTGCAGGCGCGCGGCGGAGAAGCGGACGTAACTCTCGGAATGACAAAAGCTTCGGTCGCGAGCCTGTCGGACAACCCCGATGTCCGAATAATTGCTAACGACCACGCGATTTCGGAACAGATCGGCTTGCCCAACACCAAGTCTCCCTGGGACAACGTAAAAGTGCGTGAAGCGGTAAGCTATGCGGTTCCCTACGAGGAAATTCTTGAAAGCGCGGCTTTCGGATACGGAACCCTTTTCGGCGGCCCGTTCATGCCGACGCTAGGCGAATTTACCGAAGGGCTGATCGATATTCCGACGTTCGACATGGATAAAGCCATGAGCCTGATGGCGGAATCGGGAGTCGCGACGCCAATCGATGTCGATCTCAATATTCCGGAAGGCAATACCATTGAAGAACAGATCGCGACGATTATCCAGGCGACCTGGCGTCCGCTAGGCATCAATGTAAACATAAACAAACTGTCGGCTACGGACTATATCGACAGCCTTCAGGCGCATACGGCGCAGACCTATATTAGGCTTGATGGCCCCGGCGTTCCGGAAGCGGGATACTTCCTAGGCTACGACATGACATGCGGCCTGCAATTCAATTTGACGGAAGTTTGCCTCGAAGATGCCCAAATGCTTCTCGAAGAAGCGCGCGGAACCATCGACGATGCGAAAAGGCAAGCGCTATACGACGAGATCGCCAGGATTTGGTCCGCGAACACGCCGAAAATCCATGTCTATTCCGACAAGCACACGACTGTACTCAGCAGTCGCGTAACCGATTACCATTTCAATTACGAAATGGATTTCCGCCTCTGGGCGAAAAACTAAATCGACGAATCTGCTGCCTGCGCGCTACCCGCGCAGGCAGCAGCCAAACTGATTCAATTTAGTCCAAACAGCGGACCTCGCGCTGCCCGCGTAGGAACAATCTGCGCGATCAGTCCGTTTTCGGACAGGAATTTAGAATACGTTCTTTGCCGAGAAATCGCCGAGGCGCATGCGAAACCGGGCAATAGTCCAAACCGGCGCCGACAACTCTTCCTGTTCCCGATCCTGCCTGATTCCTACCGTACCCGGCGACCGCAATAAATTCTTCGCCGGCTAATTTCGAAGGGCGCGCCGGCGGCAAGCCGAGCCCGCGGGCCGCGCCAAGGCCGCGCTGCGTCGATATCCGGAGACAGCAAGAATTCCGGTCTGATGTCGATGGCTGAGCAAGAACGCGGAATTTTGCCAATTTTCCTTCAACCGAATAGGCCAAGGCCCGAACGCGCCCGGCAACGGCGACGCGGAATCGCAGGCGTTGCTCCGCGCGCCGCGAAAGTTGGATTTGACCGCAAGTCACTGCGAGCACTCTTTCAAGAGCCGCTTTCGCGAGGGAATTCGCATCCGAGGTCAAACGTCGTTCATCAATACTTCTTCAGTAATCTCCAAGTCCTCATCTAGAGGACGCTTTGGAGCAATCCCGTTTTCGGAAAGATGGGCATGAAAGGCCTTGACCGCTTCCTTGGAGCTCAATTCGCCCTCGACAACGGCGCGCATCATCTTGACAGTCTGAGCTGAATCTTCGCTAAACTGGATTTTTCTGCCAAACAGCGCGACGCGAGCTCCAAATTTTTCGCTTTGACGCACTAGTTCGAAAGTGTCGCGGGCTGTTCCCGCCCCGCCGCCGAGGACGCCGACAATCAAGCGCCCCGGGTCGTATCGGCAAAGCTCTTCCATGGCCCAGGGTCCGTTGTACGGCATTTTTAGAAATTGCGGCATATCCGCCTGGGTCAGGCCCGCCAAGCTTCGTACTATGCAGTCGTTCACAAAGGCGGGCAGCTTGTCCCTGCTGATGCCGACATCGATTTGAGGATTGAACACTTCCAAAAAGTAGCGAAGGTTCGATCCCGATAGATCATCCAGGAACCGGTGGAAGTCCGACAGGAAGTTCCAGTCGCTTTCGAGATCGTTGGAAAAAGTTATCGAATAAAGCCCAAGATCGGCCAATCGCCGAACGCAGTCGATTCTAGCCGAACGAAAATCGCGAGCGGGCGATGCCTTGTAGTTCGAATGGCGAGGCCCCCAAACATCGGTCGCATCGTTGAGCCGAACAGCCGGCGTAACGCGCGAATTTTCGAAGAGTTTTTCGGCGGCGAGCCGTTCAGCGGCCGAAGCGGACATGAGCATTATGTCAACAAGGCCGGTTCTGGTCACGCTGCGCATGGCGGCTAAATAATCGGGAACAGACTTGCAGTGGCCGGAACCGTCGCCGGCCAGGCCGAAACTCGTGACGCCCCCTCCCATATCGCTGTCTTTTGCATCGGCAATAATGAAATCCGACGGCGTATATCTACCGCTTCTAATTTTTTCCAGCTTTTGATCTAGGCTTTTTTCCATGCATTTTACCTTTCCGCTTCATGAAAATTTCGCTCGCAGATTCCCGATTCTCAAAGCTTGCGCCGACGGCGAAATCGCTTTCTGCAGTTCGCCGTCCATTCCAGCGGCCGCGCGCTTTGTCAGGCAAGCCGGTTGGCCCGCCAAATCATAGATTCGCGGTCACTGAACCTTTACGGATAATGCTGCTCTTTTTTCGGATAAAGCGCGTATGGGCAATTTTGCCTTTCGAGGGGAATGACCGTTTCGGGCGAGGAATTATGAATTGTCTTGGCGCCGACCGAGTCGGTTCTCTCCGCCTTGCTAATCATTTCTTAGTTGAGCGTAACGATATGCGCTTATTAGCCCCATGGATTCGCTTTCTATATATTCGAAAGCCTCTTGCAAATTCGCATCGACAAATTCTCTGCCGATGTCCAAGACATTGCCGGATTTCATAACCTTTAGAGGAGTATTCTCTTCGAATTCGCTCAAGTCATCGAATCCGCTTAGAAATTGCGCGTTCATGATTTTCTGCACGAGCCTACAATACTCGATCGCTTCCTTGTCTTCGTAGGTTCCATCGAGCAAGCCATGCTTTATGTAGTCAAATGTCAAAACGAATTTCTGAATTCTGTCGCAGAGCTGGTTCGCAAATTTAAAAATTAGATCTTTTGGCAGATACATCGTGTTGCCTTCCCAAATCATAAGCGACGGCTCGGACGGATTGAATCCAATTTCAACCAAAAGGTCGGGCAAATTTACTTCGAGATAGTTGCAAGCGACGGACGGAGGCGAATCAATTCCGTGCCGGGCCAGCACTGATTTTTTGTATTCAAGCACCCCCGGCTGGTCGACTTCGAAAAACTTCACGCCTTCCGACTTGAAAATCTCAAATCGCATGTCGAGCCCGGACCCGATCGTTACAATCTGCTTCGTGTCTCCCCTAATGCTATTCGAAAGAATCGAATTAAACATGACGGTCCTAAACCTAACCATGTCGCCGATTCCCTGGTGCAGTTGTCTAAGCTGGCGAGCTCGCTCTAGAAATTCTTCGTTTACGAACCAGTCCGAATACGGGTCTTTAAACAGAGGATGATCCAACTTGCCTTCTTCAGAGCGGAATGCCGCTATGACCAAAGACGTCGCTCCTACTTCATTTATGTTCATAGTTTTTTCCTAGCGTCGCATTAGCTTTGCGGCAGAATCCATTATGGCTACTTGCCAATTGGCGCATGCCGCTAGCATTGCCCTAATGCAATGCTAGCGCGCTTTCGGCACGTCCCGCATCGCCGCAGGCTAGTCTTGAGAATCATATTCAACCATTGAAGGGTGCTTGCGATCAAATATTTTTTCAGTAGCGCAGGCGAATAGAATTCCGATCAGATTGACGGCGAAAGCCCCTAAGATTTCCAAGTAGCCGCCCATGCTTGCAGCCGATCTCGAGACAGAGCACTTGAATCGATTCCGTGAAATATCTCAATGCAGTCGAATTGGTGCCGGTGAAGGGACTCGAACCCCCGGCCCCATCATTACGAATGATGTGCTCTACCAGCTGAGCTACACCGGCTCCGGCTCCAATTAGCATAGTGAATTTCGGAAAGATAGTAGAAGCACTCCCGGATCAAATTTTTTTCGGAGATTTGCGGATTGCCTTTCGCAAAAATTTACGTTGCGCGAGCCCGTCAAACGCAACCGCCATTTCAACTATTTTCGGGTTGGCTCATTCCATCCTTCAAAAATTGACAGAGAGGTCGCAAGTATTATCCGGAAAAAGTTTGGGGAAAGAGTAAAGCCAGCAAGAGATTGCCGATCTCTATCTCTACCCGATGGCGAAGGACGGGTACGATGCCGGCTACAAGCCGTACCTTGCCTTGATGAGGGTCGGTCGCCTGATCGATTCGGGCTTGTCTTCCGAGAATCGGCCGCTGCTCGGGATCAACTACAGCTGCTTTGACGGCTTGAAGGGCCACAAACAAACATAGGGCCCGGTTGTCCGAGCCCTATACCGGCCGGCTTGGCCGACCCCGGAGCGTAATGCTCTAATGTGTGGAATATGGCACTGTCAATCGAAGGCGTCAAGAACGCCGGTCGTGCGCCCTCCGGGAAGGGCGGTAGCGCGTTGCGCGCGGCGATCGCCAACCGTGCTAAGGGGTGAGATTCCCGCCGATGCTCCCGGTGATCCGAGCCGCGGCGTTCTGGATGGAATTCCGCGCAAGATGGGCGTACCGCGCGGTCGTCTGCACCTGCGTGTGACCGAGCAACTTCCCGATCATCGTGAGGCTCTCACCCAAGACCAGCGCTCGCGAGGCATACGAGTGGCGAAGGTCGTGAATTCGCACGTCCTCCAGCTCGGCGCGGGCGCGGATGCGGCGCCAGGGCTTCTGCAGATCGGTGATGTAGGAGCCCGGCAGTTTGCCGCGGATGACCCAGGGATTGTCGTCCTCGCGGGGCAGGTCGGCCAGCACGGCGCGAGCCTCTGGCCCGAGCGGCACCACCCGCCCCCCTGGTCTTCGCGTCGGGCAGCTCGATGCAATCGTCCTTGACGTGCTCCCAGCGCAGGAACTGGATATCCGATAGCCGGAAGCCGATCAGCAGCAACAGGCGGAGGGCGGCGACCGCCGAGGGCATCTCGCTCTCGGCCTATCTCGCCGGATCGATTGGGAAAGCTCCGGATAGAACAAATCCGATTCACGAGTTATCCTTTGCCATAATCCGCTTTATGCCACCGAAAAACCAAATCCATCATCGATTCGCCTTCAGGGCGCGATGCAACGACCGTCTTCCATCCGAGCGGAAGCACCTCTTGGACGATTTTTTCGCTCATGCAGGCGAGCACATGGCAATTGTCTGGAATTGAACGCGCTTCATCGACCAAAATTCGACCGGTTCGCGCCGAATACACGGGGAATAGGCAGCTACCGCCCGTTGCCGCATCAATCGCATCGGAATTCAACCGCATCGGCGTCTGATCGTAAATCACCGCAACGTCGATTGGCACTCCGCGTTTCGAGAGATGCGCCGGCAAATCAAAGGCCGTCGACTTGCCGCAAATATATACGGTTTTCTCTCCGTTCCACCGGGCGGCGATCAGTTCGGCGAGATCGCGAGCAGATCCGTTCGCTGAAGTCGCCCGGTATCCTTCGGCGGCGGCGGCGGCGGCCGTCTGGTCGCCGACGCAATATGCAGCGGCTCCCCTTGCCGGGCGATTTCCTGTCAGAGCCTTCAAGCCGTTGGCCGACGAAAACACGGCGGCACTGAATCGCGTTAAATCGATATCCGTTTCGAGACGGACAGTCTTTAAGAGCGGAGACAGCAGAATATCGACTCTTCCGCTCAGCATGCCTGCCAGGTCTTGGCGCAATCGTATGGACGACTGCCTTGGCCGCGTTAGAATGATCGTGCGATTCTCGGAGGCCATAAATCCTAATTGGTTTGCCTTGAAACTTCCTTGATGGTAGCAGGTGCGGCGATGCGTCCCAACCGGTTATTCGATGTCCGATTCAATTAGGATTCTTGGGTTGGAGAGTAGCTGCGACGATACGGCCGCTGCCGTCGTAGAAGGAATCGGCTGCGAATCGAAAATTCTGTCTTCCGTCGTCGTCGGTCAGCAAGACCTGCATTCCGCTTACGGAGGAGTGGTGCCGGAAATTGCCGCGCGCGCTCATGTTGAAAAGCTCGACATTTGCTGCAAGCGCGCGCTTGAACAAGCCAATTCAACGCTCGACTGCCTCGATGCCATCGCCGTCACTGCCGGGCCCGGCCTCATCGGCGGCTTGCTAGCCGGAGTAATGTTTGCCAAGGGGCTGGCGGCCGGCACGGGCATTCCGCTACTGGCCATCAACCATCTCGCCGGGCACGCGCTAACGGCGAGAATGACGCACGGTCTCGATTTCCCCTACCTATCGCTTCTCGTTTCCGGAGGTCATTGCCAATTCCTAATTGTCGCGAGCGCGACTGAATTCATTCGCCTGGGAAGCACTATCGACGACGCGCCCGGCGAGGCGTTTGACAAGTCGGCCAGGCTGCTTGACCTCGGACAGCCCGGAGGTCCGGCGATTGAAGCAGCCGCCCGAAAGGGAGACCCACTTCGATTTGAATTTCCGAGACCGCTAATAAATCGGAATGGCTGCAATATGTCCTTTTCAGGGCTTAAGACTTCCTTAGCGAGAAAAGTGGATCGCTTGGGGATCGGAAGTGGATTTGCATTCGAACAGGATATTGCGGATATCTGCGCCGGATTTCAAAGAGCGGTCGCTGATATCCTGGCAGCAAAATCTTCCTGCGCAATTGCCGAATTTAGAGACCGCATCGGAAACTATCCTAGTAGTTTCGCCGTGTCCGGCGGCGTCGCGGCCAACTTTGAAGTCCGGAATTCTCTCGAAAGCCGCTGCGACGCAATGGGCATCGAATTCATTGCTCCTCCACTGGAGTTCTGCACCGACAATGCCGCCATGGTAGCTTGGGCCGGAATCGAAGCGATGCTCTCCGATAGTCCTGGCGATGCCGTCGTGACGGCTCGCCCTCGGTGGCCTCTCGACGAAAAAAGCCCTCCGATCTCCGGCTTCGGCAAAAAAGGGCCGAAAGCGTAAATCCGAATTCACGTGTCGCGCTTCCACCCCCAACGCACTAGCATTATTTCAACATGGAATTGTTGGGTAAAGCGGCTTCAGCTTTACGCGAGCGTCTTCTCTCCTGAATCGCTGATCGACGGGCGTCGCCGCGGCGTTGCGCCGCGCCTGCCAGGCGGCGACCTCGCGATCGAGCATCTCGCGGTCCGGGATGCGCCGTGCCAGGCACTGCCTGGACTGAACGCCGATCTCGATCTCCGCCATGTTGAGCCAGCTTCCGTGCTCATATGTAAAAGTTCAAGGATGATTCAATAAGAATTATCCACAGGAGCTGTACGGAGCGCGGATGTGGAAAACTTGTAACTGCTCAGGCCCCGCTGTCGCGGATTATTCGTTAATTTCGTAGCGCTTCACGCTTTCCCGGGTGCGGTCTGTGCCTGATGCGGCGCGATCATTGCGGCGGCATCTCCGGCGAGCGCGATCTGGATGGCGACGAGAGGATTGTAGCCGAGTGCCGCCATTGGGTCCAGAT
>MPMP01000116.1 GCA_002238565.1 Albidovulum sp. bin36 | reverse complement strand
CGTCTCGTCGAGCCTCGGCCGGGGCGTGCGGCCATGGCCGGGCGCCCCGGGCTGCTGGCCCCGCTTGCGCTTCGAGGCCTCCCCGCGACGCTTCTCGCTCTTGCTGCCGAACATCGACTTCGACATCGACGACCTGCTCGAACGAAGCTCCTCGTTCCGCGCCTCGAGCGCCGCGACCCTGTCGCGCAGCCTCCGCACTTCGGCCTTCAGGGCGGCGTTCTCCATGCGCAGGGACACGACCGTGGTGCGCTTCCGCGCATCGACGCCGGCCTCCGCGAGAAGCCCGCTCAGCCGCGCAGCCTCCCTCTCCAGCGCAACGGCCCGCTTCGCCGTCCGGCGAACCTCCCGGACCTCCTCGCGGGCGGCCTTCAGCTTCGCCCGGATGCTCTTGCCAACGGTGTCCAGGCTGCCTGCGCGCTGCCGGGCCCGCACCTCCCGCCGGCGCAGCTCCTCGCAGCGCGCCTCCGCGGCATCCGCGCGGGCCTCCGCGTCCTCGGCCCGGACCCGCTCGCAAAGGAATTTCCAGTCGACCGGACCGGGAGCCGATGCCTCCGACAGCTGCCCGTCGTCGGCGACGCGCGGAACCGGCGGCGTCCTGATATCCTCGATGCGAATCTCCATTCGCAGCCAAATAGCACGTCGGAAAATTTGTTACCAGATCTAATTTCGCAGCGACCGAAATGACGCCGCGAAGGACTGTCGCCACCGCTCGACCGAACGCTTACCGGGAAGCAGATTGCCAAGGTGAATTTGCGGTCCAGCAGTCGCGGCGATGAGCTAGCCAATCCTGAGAGTATCCTTGAACCATCGGGCATAGCCGCTGCATCGGCTCGATTGGGATTATCGGACGAAGCGAGGTCGGAGTAATTGAAATGCTCGCGGAATTCGGCAGGCGCGGTTCCAGCAGCGATACTGTCATTGGTTTCGAGATTCCTTAAAGCGGATGCGCCGTCCAGGCGGTGAACGATCCGAATGCCGAAATTAATCGCGGAGGAACGGAGCATCTCCTCGCCCATATGCCGAACCTTGGCCGGGAACGGATCCCGGCTGGCGGTTTCGCCATTTAATCCATCGCAAGCACTGCAATGACGCCGCAATCGTCCCCGGCTAGTTCCGCACTTGCGCGATCGTTGCGCCGCTTCATCTCTGAAGCGCGGACGGCGACTAGCGGTTCGGCGTGACCAGTTCCTTGATTTCACGCAGGTAGCTGTCCCTTGTTTCCAGGAGGCTCGTCTCGAAGGCTCTTATAAGAGCGCTCGCGGGGCGAAACTTTGAACGCAGCAGAGTGCTCATGAACGGCAAATTCTCGGTAAACCGCCTGAAGACGACCGGTCTGTGCTTGAAGCTGAGGGCCGAGAACGGGTTGATCACGCTTATTCCGACGCCTTGGGCAACCGCTTCCGCCGCCATAATGGTGTTGTGCACCTCGATGACGGTGATTGGCGCTACTCCTAGCGTCTCGAGTATCCGATTCAAGCGTTGCGCATACGGGTCGTTTTGACCCAGCGCCACGAACTTCTGCCGATGCAGGTCCCGAGGCGAGATTTCCGATTTCTCGCTTAGGGGATGGTCTTCGGGCATCATGCAGATCTCCGCCGCATCCGTGAACAGCAGATGCTCCGTGCCCTCCGGCTCGACAGCGTAGGCTGCGAGCCCGATATCGCATCGCTGCGAGGCTACAAGCTCGGATATTGTTGGGGTCTGCCGCGTGGAAACCACTGTTTGCACGCCTGGCCTGTTCGCGTTGAACGCCCTAACTGCAGATACCAATAGGCCCTGCGAGTAGGCCGGGGCGCAAGCAATGTGGATTCTTCCCTGCTGCAGATTTCGGATTTCTTCGGCGGCGCGCCCGATATGCCGGATGCTGCGGAACGATTTGTCCACTTCTTCATACAGCAAATAGGCCTCCTGGGTTGGCGCGATACGGTTCCCGGAGCGATTGAAGAGCGACATCTTCACCGCGTCTTCCAATTGCTTTAGCGACCGGCTAACAGCCGGCTGGGACGTGTTCAGAATCTCGGCCGCTCCGGTTACCGTGCCCACGGCCATCGTAGCGTGAAAGCATTCCAGGAGCCTCGAATTTATCTGCAACTGCGGCCTCCGATTTTTCAATGGGTCCCGGTGTTGCTACGGCATCGCATATCAATTGTGAATACTGATCGTTCGAAGTTGTATTTTTCTTTCGGCTGAACCCATGGTCGAATTTCATTAAACCCACGAACGGGACAGATCCGCAGTGGTTGAGGACGGGCGCGGAGGGCGACTAGGCCCGGCCTCCTTGACAGGCGTTTAGGGGGCGCGACCATGTACGACTTTTATTCGGATGCCAAATCCAAGCCTACGACGGAGATGCGCAGGGTCGTTTTGGATTGCGTCGTAGGCGACGAGCAGAAGGACGAGGATCCGACGACGTCGGAACTGTGCTCTCGCGTAGCCGAGCTGCTGGGCAAGGAGGCCACCGTATTCCTGCCTTCCGGAACGATGTGCAACGAGATTGCCATTAAAGTGCATACGAGTCCCGGCGACGAAGTAATTTGCGAGCAGTCCTGTCATCTCATCAATTTCGAATCCGGCGGTCCATCGGCGATTAGCGGCGTGATGATTCGCGCTCTCCATGGCGAAAACGGAATTTTTACTGCGGACCAAGTGCGCGCATCGATCCGCCTCGACTCCAGGTATATGCCCAGAAGCGCGCTTCTTTGCGCCGAACAGACCGCCAATATGGGCGGCGGCGCGATTTGGCCGCTCGAACAGCTGGATGAAGTGGCCGGTGTCGCAAAGGAGGCGGGGCTGACAACCCATCTGGATGGCGCAAGGCTGCTGAACGCCGCCATCAAGACCGGCACTTCAGCGGCGCGCTACGCGCAAAACTACGATTCGGCGTGGATCGATTTCACGAAGGGGCTTGGAGCTCCGATCGGCGCCGTTTTGGCCGGATCGCGTGAATTCATTGCCGAGGCCTGGCGCCTGAAACAGCGCCTGGGGGGCGCGATGCGCCAGTCGGGCATAGTGGCGTCCATGTGCCTTTATGCGCTTGACAATCATGTGGCGCGCTTGGCGAACGACCATGAGCTTGCCTCGTCGCTCGGGCGCGACATTGCCAACCTCCCCCGGGTTGACAAGGTGCTGCCGGTTCAGACAAATATCGTGATCTTCGATCTAGCGGACGACGCTCCGACGGCTGCGGAATTGGTTGATCGATTGCAGGCGGAAGGCGTTCTGGTGGGCGCATTCGGCGCCCGACGCATCCGCGTAGTTACCCATTTAGACGTCAATCCGGAAGCCGGCGAAGCTCTGATGTGGGGATTGTCAAAGTATCTGGGCGCGCCTCGGTAGGAGCTAGTGGTTCACGGCGAGTGAAACCGCCCGGGATCGAACTCGGACCGCTCTCTCAAGCTTTCGGAAGGTCGCGTTCGCCGCGGTCCTTCGACCGAGCCCGCTCCGCATCGGCACGCCAAATTCGGAACCACGGATGCGGGTGCTTCCGAATGCGCCGGTATTCCGGGCATGCCATGCCGGATAGCTCTAGCCGGCAATCTTCTGCTCTAATGCAACCAAATGACACCGGGAGTACTGGTTCGCTCCAACTTCTACCCGATCGGGTTCAACTTCCGCGCACTCGATCCCGGATTCTCTTTTTACTATTTTCCGCATTTGGCACCGCGGGGCAAACCTGCAGCCTCTATCCGCCTTGATGCTGATATCGCCCTTGAGCACGCTCGCCTTGGCGCGCCGCTCGCGTTCAAGTCGCGGGTCCGGAACCGGAACCGCCGAAATCAGCGATTGAGTGTACGGATGTTGAGGCCGCGCGCACAATTCAAGCGCAGGTCCTTCCTCCACGACTTTTCCCAAGTACATTACGGCGATGCGGTCGCTAAAATGCCGTACCACGGCAATGTCGTGGGCTATAAATAGGTACGTTAGCTTGAACTCGTCCTGCAGCTCCTGCAACAGGTTGATGATCTGCGCTTGAATTGACACGTCCAGCGCGGAGATCGCCTCGTCGCAAATAACCAGCGCCGGGTCGAGAGCAAGCGCGCGCGCAATTCCAACGCGCTGTCTTTGCCCGCCGGACAATTCGTGGGGATAGGCGTTCAAGGCTCTTGGCGGCAGTCCCACCTGATCCAGCAGTATCGCAACCTTGGCGGAAATTTCATCTCGAGTGAGATCCGAGTTGTTGCGAAGTGGATCCGCGACGATATCGCATACCGCCATTCGCGGGTTCAACGACGAATACGGGTCCTGGAACACCATCTGAATTCCGCGCCTAGCGCGGCGCAGCGCGTCGCCTTTCAAATTGCCGAAATCCTGCCCGTCAAGGAGAATCCTTCCGGAATCGATCGGCTGGGTTCTGATGGCCGCTCGGGCAAGTGTAGACTTGCCGCAGCCGCTTTCCCCCACCAGGCCCAAAGTCTTGCCTCGCTCGATGTTCAGCGAAACGCCGTCGACCGCCTTGTTCTCTGTCGGTCCGGAGCCGAAAGTAACCCGAATGTCTTCGAGCGACAGGACGTTGTCACGGTTGTCGGCAGCTTGCTCGGTCATTGCGCGCTTGCATTGTCTTGCTGAGCCGCACTGCCTTCCGTCAGGCGGGCAACGTCCCCGGGGCTTGCGAAACAGGCGGCTTGGCCGCCAGTGCCCTTGGCTTCCAGTCGCGGCGTATTGTTTTTGCAGATATCGCTTGCGAGCGCGCAGCGCGGATAAAAGGCGCAGCCATCGCGTCTTTCGGATAGGTCCGGAGGAAGCCCCTCGATCGCAATCAGACGCTCGGAAACCGGCTCGGCGATGCTCGGAACCGAGTTCAGAAGACCTATCGAATACGGATGCTGGGGGCGATAGAATAGATCTTCCGAGTCCGCGATTTCAACGGCCCGCCCACCGTACATCACGATTACCCGATCGGCCAATCCGGCGACGACGCCGAGGTCGTGCGTAATCCAGATGACGCTCATATCCATCTCGGCGCGCAGCTCGTTCACGACCTGAATAATTTGCATCTGAATAGTTACATCGAGGGCCGTGGTCGGCTCGTCCGCAATGAGGATCTTTGGATTGCAGGACAAGGCGATGGCAATCATCACGCGCTGTCGCATCCCGCCGGAAAACTCTATCGAGTACTGTCCGAATCGGGTTGAAGGATCGGGGATTTCAACGAGATCGAGGAGTTCGATAGCCCTTTCTTTCGCCTGCGACGGCTTCATGTCGAGATGAAGCTCCAGCATTTCGGTAATCTGCCGGCCAATCGTCATCGTCGGATTCAACGATGTCATGGGATCCTGGAAAATCATCGAGATTTCTTTCCCGCGAATTTTTCTGAGTTCGCCGGACGGCAGGGACAGCAGATCTTTGTCGTCGTAGAATACGTGGCCGTTTGTAATCTTGCCCGGCGGCTGAGGGATCAGCCCGAGGACTGAAAGCATGCTGACGCTCTTGCCCGATCCGCTTTCGCCGACAATGGCGAGCGTCTCGCCCTTGCGAAGATCCAGCGAAAGTCCGTTCACGGCGTGGACGGTGCTTTCGCCGACAGTGAATTCGACGTTGAGGTCCCTGACGGAAAGCAGAGGTCTTTCAGCGCCATTCGCTTCGGATCCGGACCCGGCGGACGAAATTTCCGGCTCTGCCATCAGTGCTTGCCTCGCTGAAGCGGGTCAGTGGAAATTCTCAGCCTGGTCGCGAAGATGTTTATGCTTAGGGTCGTTATCATTATAAAAACGCCGGGCGTCGTAACCGCCCAATTCGCAATCATAAGGTAGTCGTGAGCCTCCTGAACCATTAATCCCCACGCGGGAGTAGGCGGCCTTACGCCCATTCCTAGATAACTCAAACTTGCCTCGGTAAGCACTATTCGGGACAATTCGAGAGTTGTAAGCGTTATTAGCGGGGAAAGGATATTCGGCAATACGTGCCGCGTCATAATCGCGACCTCTTTTCCGCCCGCCACGCGAGCCGCTTCGATAAACACCTGGTTTCTCAATGACATCATGATTGAGCGCGCGTATCGGGCGAACAAGGGCCAGCTGCCGATCGAAAGGACGATTATCAGGTTCAAGGTTCCCGGTCCGATCGCAGCCATTATCGTCAATGCGAGCAGGAAGTAGGGAATCGAGATTTGGAAGTCGATATACCGCATTAGGATGGCATCGAACCGACCGCCCAGATATCCTGACAGCAAGCCCATTAGCGAGCCAAAGACGCCGCCCATCGCGATAACTGCCGCGCCGATGCCCAGCGACATCCTGCCGCCGTGAATGCAGCGGCTTAGTATGTCGCGGCCGAGAAGATCGGTTCCGAGAACGTAAGTCCAGGATCCGCCTTCGACCCATACGGGCGGCTTAAGGCGATTGAGGAGATCCTGCTTCAGAGGATCGTGAGGCGCGACAAGGTCGGCAAAAACCGAGCTAAGGACGAGAGCCGAGAAGATGACCAGTGCCGCCGTCGCGAACTTGTCTCGGGAAAAATGGTTTAGGAAATCCAGAATTCTTTGCGCCGACCTTATGGGTCGAACCGACGAAGTCGATGCCATTTTAATCGAATTCATGGCGATCGCTCACGTCTTCCGAATTGTCGGGTCGGCAATCACGTAGATGATGTCGACAATTATGTTGATGAGAACGACTACCAGCGCCGCGACAAAGGCCATGGCGATAATGACCGGCATATCGCGCGTTAGGATTGCGTGGTACAGGGAGAATCCAAATCCCGGCCACCCGAACACGGATTCAACGATGATGGAATATCCCGTCAGGAGCAGGGCGCTCTCCCACCCGATTTCAGTTACTATCGGAGGCAGGGCGTTTCTAAGCGCGTGGCGAAGGATGACCGTTCTTTCGCTAAGGCCCTTTGAGCGAGCGGTCGTTATGTACGGTTTGGCGAGTTCGTCGATTATGCTTGCCCGAGTGATTTGCACCGTCCGGCCCAAGGGCAATGCGGCCAGAGTTACGACGGGTAGAACCATATGCCCCGCGGTTCCGTAGCCGGCGGTGGGAAGAAGCCCGAGCCAGACCGAGAAGACCAGAGCCATCATCAAGGTGAACCAGATGAGAGGCAGCGAAACGCCCAGAATAGACAGGGACGTCGCCAGCTTGTCCCACGTCGAACCCGGGCGGGCGCCCGCAAAAAGCCCTATGCCGATTCCAAGCAGAGACGCCAGGGCGATGGCGACGATTCCAAGCTGCAGAGTGGCCGGGAATGGTCTCAGCGCAATTTCCAGGCTCGGCGATTTTTGCCACCAGCTGTCGCCGAAATCCAATAGCGCGGCCCTGGTAATGAATTCCCAGTACTGTACCAATATCGGTCTATCGAAGCCCATTTGGCGCCGGAACTCTTCTACGGCCTCCGGCGGCGTGGAGGCCGGCAGCATCACGCGCACGGGATCGCCGAGAAGGAAATTAGTGAAGAAAACGACGGTTACAACGCCGAAGATAAGCAGCGCCGAATGTCCAAGTCGGTGCATCGCAAGCTTGTACATGCCGCTCCCTCGAGGCTAAAACGCAAGCCGGGCCGGAACCCGGCTTGCCTACTGTCACTTCGTGGTCAACCGGTCATACGGATTTCGCCTACGTGAAGTATCCCGTCGGCATACGGTGTGAATTCCACTTGCTTTCGCATTCCCCAGATTTCGGTATGCTGGAACAGATAGACGCCCATCGGATCTTCGTAGGCGCCGATTTCATACGCGCGGTTCAACAGCTCAAGGCGTTTGCCCGGATCCATTTCCTTTCTCGATGCGTCCAGAACGCTATCGATTTCAGCATTGCTGAAAGAAGAATACGAGCCTCTCAGCGAGTAGTAGGACGAAAGCGTCCTATCGGCGTCGAAGGTCGTATTGGTATGGCGCACGTACCAAGCTTCGGGAGGCGTAGGCGTCTGGTTCCGGTCGCCTATTCTTACCCAGCTATTCGGATCGCGAAGAACGAGATCGATGTGCAATCCCACTGACTCGAGCATCGCGCCGATTGCCTGCATCTCGACCGCATCGCCGGTATATCGGCCCTTCGGCCCTTCGATTGTCACATCGAGACCATGGGCTCCGGCCTCCCTGATGAGATCTAGAGCGCGATCGGGATCGTACGGATACGGTTCGATGTTCGGATTGTAGCCCGTCATCTCCGGAACGGACAATTGGGCGTTCAGGTTGTTGCCCAGGCCTCCATGCAGCGCGTTTCTCAACCCGTCCTTGTCAATGGCGTAGTTCATCGCCTGTCGAATCCGGGGATCTTGAATGCTTGATCCCTCGAGATTGCTCAGTCGCAGGAATGAGTAGTTTTGCGAGAGGCCGGCTTCGAATTTCGGCGCTTCCCCGATCTGGTCCGGAAGCACTCCGAGATACAGATCGATTTCATTCGTTCTAAGCGACTGGAATCTTGTTGCATCCTCCGGGATGACCCTGAAGGTGAGGCTTTCGATCGACGGAGCCGCCCCCCAATAGGACGGATTGGCGCGCAGATCTATGGACAAGTTCCTTTTCCAGTCTTCAAGCTGGTATGGGCCGGTGCCATTAGTCTGGACGCCCACTTGGTTGCCAACTTCGGAAGTCCAGTTCGGAGCCATCATCGCAATCACTGTCAAACGCGACTGCAGGACCGGATCGGGTTCATGCGTTTCGACCTCGACGGAAAGGTCCCCGACCGCCCGGGCTCCCTTGATGGTGTTTATCGTTCCAATCCATTGCGATTTCGTTTCCGGATCAAGAATTCGGTTAATGCTGAAGGCAGCAGCATCGGCATTGAACGCCTCGCCGTTGTGGAACTTCACGCCGTCTCTGAGTTTCAATACTGCCGTCGTAGGCGAGGTTTGCTCAAGCGACTGCGCTAGCCATGGAATGATTCCACCATCCTTGTCTCGCCACAAGAGCGGCTCGTAAATGTTCCAAGTTACCTGGGCCGGCACGCTTTGTTCGATTGCCAAAGGATCAAGGCTGGGCGGGTCGTAAGGAATTGCGACTACGATCGAATTTGCACTCTGCGCGAATGCCGGCGCCGCGATCGAAGACATCGCACCCGTAAAAAGCGCGCTTGAGGACGCCGCTCCCGTTAGCTTCAGCATTTTCCTTCTGGAAACCGGAAGTGTTATGTTGGCTGGCATTAATTTTCTCCTTTTCACATGTCGTGTCGCAAGGAGGCCTACCGCTCCGTCCCAGCCTTCGGAATTCGCGGAGTCGAAGCGGATCTCCCTAATCGGAGGTTTGCAAATCTGCCATGTATGTTTCCAATACAATTCTAGGCCACCAGCATACAAAATTGGTATGCTGGGCTGCCGCGACCGCGTTTCAGAGGACCGCCGCGTCAAGAAGTCCTAAATTCGGAACGGTTGATCATGCCGAAGCGGATGCAAATCCGATTAAGATTCCCCGTCATTGCTTCGGTCCTTGCGTGGCAACCCGAACGTCGCCGCCCGCCCGCCGTCAGCACCCGGTCGAAAGCGCGGCAGTAGAACGAAACCATACTCGGCTTTGCGCGTTGGATTCAAGCTTTTGCTCAAAATTCGGTAGAGGCGGTTTCCATCGCCACAATTCCGGGCATGGGCGCCGCATATTGCAACGCGCGAAATCTATCGCCCGCGACCGTGCGATTTCTAAACGCGCCAGCGTCAATTTTCGGAAGGATTCGGCAAAGTTCGGATATGGGAACGATACGGATTTTCGAACTTGAGCGGCTGCGGCCGTTGAATCGAAGGGGCCGGGCGCTGACTAGATTTCCGGCAAATTACCTGATGGCCGTACTGCAGGCTGACTTTGTCGTCCCTCGAGGCCAAGATTGCGGGACCATTGACTAAGCTCGGATCGCTATCGCCGAACGGACGGAGTATTGGTTCTGCCGAGACGCCAGAGGCGTAAACGCCGGTGTCTGAAGCCGGACCCTGCAAGCGGTTCGGCACGCTCTGTCCAATCTCTTGCCTTCCGCTATTATGGTCGCAAGCAATCCAGCTTGGAATTTCGAGCGAAGTCGGCGGATTCGATTTCTTGAATGCGCGACCCCGTTGGAAAATTCACAGGGCCGGCAGCATTTGCGTTTCTACCTGATTCTTCGGCACGTAAGTACGCCAATGTCCTAGAGAATCCCGTTTGGCGGGCATTTGCGAGCCGCGTTGGCGAAGAGTACGAGATGCTCAAGAAAAGTTTAAGGGTTGCGCGCAAGGAGCAGATTGCAATGGCGAATTGGCGGTTCTACGGGCGCGGCGTTGAACTGGCTAAGCTGGAGAGTATGCTTCAGCTGCGGAGCCAGAGTCGCGGCTTCAACGCGATAAGGATCGTCGGACGAAGAGGGGTAGGAAAAACCGAGCTGCTCGCCGAGGTCGGCAGGCGCGGTTCCAGAGATGTACCTGTAATTGCCTTCGAGATTCCCTCAAGCGGAGGCGCCGGCCAAGCGGTGACCGATCTGAATGCCGAAATTGATCGCAAAGGAATGAAGGATCTTCTCGCCGATATGCCGACCGTTGACTGGGACCGGGATCTAGGCTGGCGATTTTTTCATATAGTCCATCACTTGATTTGCAAAGGCGCCGTTGTCGGCCTCGACGAATTCCACAATGCGGAACATGCCCGTTTGATAACACCGGTCAAAAGGTTAATTGACGAGTTCAATAGCATCGGAGGATGCAAGCCTCGCGGAAAGCTTGTCCTTACCGGCTCGCATCAACAGCATATGCTGCGCCTGTTCCAGGCAGACCAGCCGCTCTATGGTCGAATAGACGAGACGGTCAAATTGCATCAGTGGCCGGCGGCAACCGTGCTGGAAATTGCCCGCGAGCACGGATTGCTCGCTCCTTCCAGCCGATTCCTGACATTATTGACCGCTTTTGGAGGCCATCCCAAGCACTGGCGACGGTTCGTCGTCGGCGCGAGCGAAGATAGAAACTTGATTCGCAATTTCCAGGAATGGTCGAGTCACCGCGTTGGCGCGAGGCATTCCTTGAGGCGGAGCTCTCTCTGCTACGCTCCGATCCGGAGGAAAGATACGACAACCAAGCGTTTATCGAATTGGCCGCGCCGCACCGCGACGTGCTGCTATGGCTGGCTCAGGTCAAGCCCGGAGGCGCCGCAACGAATGAATTCCCTTTAGAACTCCGCCAGCGCGACTCTCCAACTCTGCTGGAATCGTTGACCGCATTGGATCGGCATCTGGAACTCGTCGAGCGGGACGGGGAATTATTTGGAAGAGCGAAACGCTGGCGCATTGCCGACAACAACGTCGTATTCCAGATCAACGCAATGCAGGAGCCGCGGCGGGCATCGGGCGGACGAAGAAGCGCCGGGCCACTCTCCATGCCGGAAGCGGAAGTGGCGCGACGGCGAATGGACACGTTGGAAGGTTGCGCGCTGGAGCGCCTTGCGGCCGGCTGGCTCGCCGGCCTCAGGAGCGTGACCTGGTCGGGACCGGGAATCTGGCGTCGCGGGATGCCGGATATCGATGCGATGGCAGTGCAGGGCGCGGCTCCCGATGAAATTCTGGTGGTACTGGCAGGCTACAAGCGTAATGCCGACGCCCACGATACGACGGCTCTGGAACGGTAGTTCAAGGAATTTTTGACCGCGATCGGCAATTGTGAACAAGCCGTGCGACTGCGAAGCATTCCGCGGCGCAAGCTTCTGATTTCGCCGGAGTTTACGGCGGCGCAGCGGGTCCGTTACGCGGGCAGCGGCTTCGAATGCTACGATATCCGCGACTTCGCGCGTACTCTCGACATTTGATCGGCTCAAAGACCGATGCGATGGCGCGGCTTGGCCCGCGAACGCCTAAAGTTCGAGTTGACAGAAGTACCGGACCTCCCAGCGCCTTATTCCGGAGGCATACGCGTAAATTTTCGCTGAGGGGCATAGGCGTCATTGACGGCGGTATCGTCCGATCCGACTTGCGGCGCGAACGACGCGGTTTGCAGCCTAGCTCGGCCGCCCATTGGACGCGATTCGCAAGGAGAACGAATTCAAGCCTCGGCCGAAAAAAGTGCGAGCGGGATTGACGCGCGTTCCGCTGCCGTAAAATCGCCCGATTCGCAATCGGCGTCCCGCGCGAGGGGATTCTTTCGAGCACGGCTCTTGCGGCAATGGGTTCTCGCTAAACTAATGCGAATTTTAGAAAGCTCGACAGAACCGGCGGCCATGCTCCGGTCGGTCGCATGCACATGGCGAGGACAAGATTGCGCGGAAGCTCAACGCAAGCGGAAAGTATCGACGAGATCGAAGCATGCATATTGACGATGAAGTTCTTGCGCGTATAGTCGATTCCTGCCGCTTGACGAATGCGCATGCGACGAAAACGAAAATGGGGACGAACAATGAAAGACAAGAAACGAGAAGTTAACGGCCTCTCGCGCCGAAAGGTATTGAAGGGCGCGGCTGCAACGGCCGGAGCTGTAGCCGGTTCGGGCGGGCTCGGAGGATTTCCGACGATCTGGGCGCAGAATATTAAGGACATTACGCTGAATCATACGGGAATGTCCTATTCCACATTGATTGACATCAGCCGCCAGGCATCTGCAGACTTGGGCTTTACGGTTGAAATGTCTGTTGTCGACCATGCCGGCCTCACCAACCGCATGGTGCAGGATCCGGAATCGATCGACGTTGCCGATTCGGAAATCTGGCAGACCAAGCTATTCGTTCCGCAAGGGGTTACCCAGGCGGTCGATGTCAGCCGGATATCTCTCTGGGACAAGATTACTCCGCTTTACACGCAAGGCATGTTCGCGGGGAAAGAGGTTTCCCGCCAAGGCGACTCGCCCTACGAAATCATGTACCGCGAGAGCAAGGACGCAACTTCGTTCGCCGGGGGACCGACGGGCTGGGCGACGTTCATGCCGGGCGTCTACAATGCCGACACGCTTGGAATTCGCCCCGATCTTGTCGGCCGTCCGATCGAGAAATGGGGAGATCTTTTCAGTTCTGAATTTGCGGGCAAGGCTGCCATTCAGAACATTCCCACGATTGGGATCATGGACGCGATCATGGCGGCGGAGTCCGCGGGTGAGATTACCTACGCCGACAAGGGAAACCCGACTCGCGAGGAAATCGACGCGACGATCAACAAGCTGATCGAGTTGAAGAACGACGGGCATTGGCGCGCGCTCTGGAATACCTTCGACGAGTCCGTCAACCTGATGGCTTCCGGCGAGGTCGTGATTCAGTCGATGTGGTCGCCCGCGGTGACTGCGGTTCGTTCGCAGGGCATTCCTTGCGCCTATCAGCCGCTGACCGAAGGCTATCGTGGCTGGGGCAACGGCATCGCTCTCATGTCGCATCTGGACGGGCTGAAGCTGGACGCCGCGTACGAATACTTGAACTGGTACATCTCCGGCTGGGTAGGCGGATTCATCGCGAAGCAGGGATACTATATCTCGGTTCCGGAAACGGCTCGCTCGCACCTTTCCGACAATGAGTGGGGATTCTTCTACGGCGGCGAGGCGGCGACGGCGGATATCGTCAGCCCGACCGGCCAGAAAACCAATTCGGCCGGGGAAATGCGCGACGGCGGCTCGTATGAAGAGCGATTCGCCAATGTTGCCGTTTGGAACAACCTAATGGACGAAGCGGCCTACCTGTTCCCGAAGTGGAATGAGTTCAACGCGGCGTAGTCGCGGAAACCGCGCGAGGCTAGGCGGCGGCGCCGCCTAGCCTCCTCAATCCGGGACTTGATTCTTGAAACTCAGCAAGGCCACGAGATATCTGCAGGTCGCGCCGCTCGCGATTCTGCTATTCGCGTTCGTAGTCGTGCCTCTTTCCCTTGTCGTTGTTGTCAGCTTCTACACGTACCTGCATTTGATCGGCATCGTTCCGGACTTTACGCTGGTGAACTACATTGACGTGCTTTCCAACCTAGTCAATTGGAAGCTCTACCTGTCCACGCTGAAGTTCACGTTTTTTACCCTTGCCATCACGCTGGCGCTCGGATTCTGGATCGCCTACTTTCTTGTTTTCCACGTTCGCAACATCCTAGTCGCCATTGGCCTTTTCCTTGTCTGCACGGTGCCGTTTTGGACATCCAACATAATTAGGATGATTTCCTGGAAGCCCCTGCTCGGCAAGTACGGATTGATCAACCAGGGATTGATGTCGGCGGGCGTGGTCGACGAGCCGGTCGAGTGGCTCCTGTTCTCCGACTTCGCTGTAATCGTATCGTATGTTCATCTTTACACGCTCTTTATGATCGTTCCGATCTTCAATTCGATGGCGCGCATCGACAAGTCTCTGATCGAAGCGGCCGTGAACGGAGGCGCTACGCGCTGGGGAGTCGTGTGGCACGTGATTTTGCCGCTCTGCAAGTCGGGCATTGCGCTGGGATCGGTTTTCGTCGTTACCCTGGTTATGGGAGACTTCTTCGTCGTGACCGTAATGAGCGGCGGCTTGTCCGGTTCGGTTACGTTCGGAATCTTCAACGATCTCAAGTTCCTGAATTATCCGCGCGCGTCGGCGAATGCGGTCGTGCTCGTAATTATTGTTCTCATATTCGCGGCCGGCATCATGAGGCTTGTCGATGTTCGCAAGGAACTCACGCGATGACCGGCGGCGGCCACGGCCCCCGGCCCTACACGTTCTATCTGCTGGCGGGCCTCTTCTGCCTCTTCGTCCTTTTTCTTTACGGGCCGATGATCTCGATCTACATCCTGTCGTTCCAAGGGCCTACGGGCGGTCTCGTATTCCCGCTCAAGGGCGTGTCGCTGGACTGGTTCGGGGCTCTTTTCGGGCAGGCGCGCACGGGCGATATCGGCGGCGCATTCTCGCGGTCCCTGCCTCTCGCGCTGGTTACAATGGCCGCCACCGTCGTTATTTCGGTTGCCGCGGGCCTTGCGTTCCGCAAACCGTTCGTGGGATCGT
Organism: Albidovulum sp. bin36; assembly: GCA_002238565.1. Classification (GTDB taxonomy): domain Bacteria; phylum Pseudomonadota; class Alphaproteobacteria; order Rhodobacterales; family Rhodobacteraceae; genus JAPPFL01. The sequence continues at coordinate 4,671 of MPMP01000116.1, read as the reverse complement.
CCGTGGTCTTCTACATGGCATTGATCGGACTGATCGTTCCGGGGCTGGTCCTAAGCATCGGCATTCTGGTCACTTTTAATTTTCTGGGCCTGAGAGCTTCATGGTGGGGTTCGGCTTTCGGCGCTCATCTTAGCTGGACGCTGCCATTCGGCCTCCTGATAATGTTTGCCGTTTTGAGCCGCCTCAATCCCGAATACGAGGAAGCGGCGCGCGATCTCGGCGCATCCAATTGGCAAGTATTGAGCCAGGTCGTGATTCCCATAGTTTTCCCGGGCATTATCGCCGTGGCGCTGTTCGGCTTCACGCTGTCGTATGACGAATTTCCGCGAAGCTGGCTCACGGTGGGATCGCGCAATACTCTGCCGATCGAAATCTGGACTATGACGACAAATGTGACATCGCCGGCGCTGTACGCGCTCGGGACCGTTACGACGGTAATTTCCTTTGCGGTGATCGCCGCGGCGCTGGGCTCGATCGCCTACATCCAAAGGCGGCGGCGACAGATCGGGAACATGAGATGAGCGAAGCCGCCAAGATCGAAATTTCGGGAGTTACGAAGTCGTTCGGATCCTTGGATGCGGTGAAAGACGTCGACCTCGTAATTCCGTCCGGCTCCTACTGCTGCCTGCTGGGCCCGTCGGGATGCGGAAAGACGACGATCCTGCGGATGATCGCCGGCCACGAAACGCCGACGAGCGGAAGTATTCTGATCGGCGGGCGGGATGTCGCCGGGGAAGCCCCCGCCAAGCGCGGCACCGCGCTGATGTTTCAATCCTACGCGCTCTTTCCGCACCTGACGGTTCGCGACAACGTGGCCTTCAATCTCAAGATGCGCGGCGTGCGGAAGTCGCAGCGCCTCGAAGAGGCGGGAAGGATGCTGGAGAGAGTCCAGCTCCAGGCGCTCGCCGACCGCATGCCGGCGCAATTGTCCGGCGGGCAGCAGCAGCGGGTGGCTCTTGCCAGGGCGCTCATTACAAGCCCAAAGGTTCTGCTGCTCGACGAGCCTCTCTCCGCGCTCGATGAATTCCTCAGGCTGCAGATGCGGAGCGAATTGAGGCGAATACAGCAGGAATTCGGCATTACGTTCATTCACGTTACGCATACCCAGATGGAGGCAATTGCCGTCGCCGACAAGGTCGTGGTCATGAATCTCGGGGAAATCGAGCAAGCCGATTCCGCGGAGGAAGTCTATGCGCGACCGCATTCCGCGTATGTCGCGAGGTTCATGGGCGGCCACAACGTCGTTTCGGGGACCGTTGAAAGCGTTGCCGACGGCACGGCTACGCTCGCCGGCCCCAATGGATGGATCTTCAAGCTGAATACGGACAGCGAGCACGTGTCGCGCGGGCAGACAATCGGAGTTTCGGTTCGGCGGGACGAGATTTCACTCTCGAGCGGGCGATCGAATGGAGAGAACTCGGTCGCCGGCTCGATTAGGTCGGTCGAATACCAGGGCACGTACTACAAAGTGACCTTGGACCTAGAAGGCGTCGAGGACGAGTTTGTCAGCCATGTGCCCGATCACGAATACAGAGGGCTGGGCGTATCGACGGGCAGCGCGGTCACGGCTAGCTGGGCTACGCCGCAGACGCACTTGCTTCGAGGCGATCTGGAAAGTGATGGCGGACGAAGCTCGGGCCCGTATAGGGAGCATTAGGCCCCGGTCGCGCCTGCAAAACGGACTTTCCGAATCTCAACGCTCCGGCAATCGCTCATCGAGGAACCGCTGCCGCCTCGATTACAAGAACTTGCTTCATTGGCGGCAAGCGGACTCGGGATGCGGCGGGCCGCTTGGGTTATGCCGGGCTTTCCGGAAGCGGCAATGATCCGCAGCCGGTTCGCTCGAGAAATTTAAAATTGCTTGGCCGGCCGCAGTCAAAGCGTAAAACCGGCGCGGCAAATAGCGCGGCGAATTGCCGGAAACCCGCGCTTTCGGATCGCCGTCGACAGAAAATTGAGCGTTGATTCCAAAGATTGCCTTGAAACCGGCACGTCGAAGCATCGCCGAGTCGAAATCGCCCGCCTTCGCCTTCCGGCCTTTTAAGTGCATCCGAGCAATCTTGAATTGCGCGTTTCGAATGCGAATCGCGTTTATGGCCGTGTGGCGGGAAGGCGGCGCCGTCCGCCGATGCGAGCGGCGCAGGCCCATTGCATCGCGACCAGTATTCCAATTCCGGAAATCGCGAATGCGAAAATGAGAACATGCATCGTTCCGTCGAAGCTCTGGCCGATGATAGCTCCAAACGGCAAGGCCACCAATGTCGATGTCGACGCGACCACCGCGGCGCCCACGCCGGCAATATGGCCGAGGGGCTCCATGGCAAGTGCGTAGAGATTGCCGAATAGCAGCCCGATGCACAGAAATATCGCAAACAGGCACGACATGAACATCCAAAGGGGAGGCAGACCGCCATGCGAAACGGACAGAAGCAAGGCGGCGACCGAAACGAGCGTCTTGGCAATCGCTGCGGCAAAGGCGATCCGGCGCATCCCGTACCTTAGCACTAGGCGGCCGTTCACAAGCGCGGCGAATCCAATGGCTAGCGCCAGCAACCCGAAGTAGGCCGGAAAAAGCGCGCCTGTTTCGTAGGCTTCGCGAAATATTTGCTGAGCGGAACTCAGGTAGGCTACGAACGGCGCGTTTATGCAAGCTGCGGCGAGGACGAATCCGAACGCGGCTCGCGTTGTCACGACCTCTCTGGCTGCAGCTCCGATCGCCCGAATGGAAATCGGCCGCCGGCGGTCTGCGGTCAGAGTCTCGGGCTGGCGTAGGGCGAACCAGATGAACGCAATCGAGGCAACGCCGAGGAACGTTCCGAATATCGCGCGCCAATTCGCCAGCCAAAGAATCAGTTGGCCGAGCGCCGGCGCGATAGTGGGCACCAGGATGAACACGGACATGGCGAACGACATCAGACGCGCCATCTGGCGTCCTTCGTACTGATCTCGTACCAGGGCGACGGTAACCGTATGCGGCCCGGCAATTCCGATGCCTTGCAGAATTCGACTTGCTATCATCATCTCGAAGCTAGTCGCGAATATGCTAACGAGGCACCCGCTCATGAACAGCAGCAGGCCGAAGTAGATGACGGGTTTGCGACCGATTCCATCCGAGATCGGTCCGAATGAAATCTGACCGAAGCTTAGTCCCAGGAAGAGGGCGATTATGACGTATTGATGGCTGTTCTCGCGCTGAACGCCGAGGTCGCGGCCGATTTCAGGAAGAGCCGGGAGCACCGCGTCGATCGACAGCGCCACGATTGCCATGAGGAGGGCGACGAGCAAAACGAATTCGCCGGTGCTCAGAGCGGGCCCGGTAGTTGTTCGATTCATGCTTCCTCTGGAAATCGGGGCAGTTGCTGGCAGCCATACGGGAATAAGCGGAATTCAAAAGTTTGCAAATCGGAAACCGGTTGGAATCATGCGACATGCAGCAAGAACTGCATTGCTCGCGACCCGAACCTTCTTTTCGGCTCCGGAAGCCAACTAGCCGCATATGGATTCGGGTGCTTCGACGTGTTTCGCCGGAAAGTCAAGAAGTCACCTAGTCAATAGTCAATTTGTTGTGACTAGGCTTGGCCTCGCGGATCTGGAATTCTTATGCCAAGGGCCAGAGAGTCAATCAGGCTGGGGCCGCCACCTCAAAAGTTTCAGATGTCCTGACCTCGTAAATTCCTTCGAACTGAACCAGGGTCGATTTTTCCAGCCATAGAAGGACTTTTTTTCAAAAAGGGGCTTGACGGGAGCATCGCCGACGGATAAATTCGAATGAACCCGAATTTGGACCCCGCGACCCCATGATCACACTCCCGCTTCACCCCGCCGAAGCCGTGCAAATCGGCTCATCCTGCTTTTCAGTCGCCGCGCTCGACGGCAAGATCTACTACTTCTCGAACCTCGAGGTGTGCGACCTCCACGACGAGGGCGACCGCGGGGCGATGCTGCTGCGGGCGGCCAAGTTCGCCGAGAGCGGGGTGCGCCGCAAGGACCTGCAGGAGGCGCTGGGCATCAGCCGCTCGACGCTCAAGCGGGCCGTGAACAAGCTCCGCGGCGAGGGCGAGGCGAGCTTCCACGAGCCGCGGCGGGGCCGCGGCGCCAGCGTGATGGTCGGCGAGACGGCGGAGACGGCGAACCGCCTGCTGGCCTCGGGGATGAGCGGGGCAGCGGTCGCCCGGGAGCTGGGCCTGTCCAAGGCGACCGTGAACTACGGCCGGCGGAAGGGCATCATCGGGAACGGGCCGCCGGACGCGCGGCGGGAGGAGCGGCCCGAGCCGGCGGGCGCGGCGGGGGGGGGGCCGCCCGGAGCCGGCGGCGGAGCCGGCGGAGGACGGAAAGGCGGCGGAGGCTCCGATCGACCGCGGCGCAAGGGACCGGCGGGACCGCGAGGCGCCGATGGGCCGCGGCGCGCGGGACGGCGCGGGGAGGATCGCGGCCTCGGCGGGCGGGATGGACGAGGCGCGGCCGGTCTTCGAGGAGAGCCTGTCGGCGGTCGCCCGCGGCGGCGTTCTGGCCGCGATTCCGATGCTTCTCGGGGAGGGGCTGCCCGACCGGGCGCGCGAGTTCCTGTCGCTGCCGAAAGGGTACTACGGGCTGACCAGCGTTCTTCTTCTCCTTTCGTTCCTGTTCATGGCGCGGGTTCGCAACCCGGAGGCGCTGCGGCACCAGGCTCCG
>MPMP01000115.1 GCA_002238565.1 Albidovulum sp. bin36 | reverse complement strand
GTTTTCTCTGAAACTCTTTTCGGGCTTTGAGCACACTTTCCCCTGGCCGCCGGCACCCGATCCATGGGCCACAGGATACTCCGGTCCCGGCAACAGCGCCACCCCACGACATCGTCCCGGCAACCGTCAGCTACACGCGAGTTTCATGCTCCGGGGTAAGTAAACGCAGAAAATCATGAAGGTTTTGGGCCGCCGAATGGAAAACCATTCTGATAACCGCCCGGACCGTCGGAACCGGTACTACATTTCCAGTCTGCTTGCGAATCTGGCTGTCATTCCCGATCGCGTTGAACCGTTCGGGGAAACCTTGCAACCGTAACTGTTCGCGCGGGGTCAGGCGCCGTTCTCCATTGACAAAAGATAATTGTATGACGCGCCCGCCCGCAATGCGTACGAATAAGGATGGCTGGAAATGTTTCCGGCGTTGTTCTCATGCCAGATTGATGGCGTGATCCTGGTCGTGACGGCTCTTTCGGATGCGATCGCTCACAAAATTCCTGACCGGTAAATCGTGTTCGAGAATATCCTTGAGAGGCGAGTAGGATTTTTTCGGTTTTGGCCATATGAAGCAATCAAGGGAATCATCATTGAATCCGATTATGATTGCACGTTCGCGCTTCTGCGAAAGACCATGGTTAAGCGCAATCAGAACCTTGTAATCAGTCCTATATCCAGCATCAAGCAAGGCTTCGTGAATCTTCTGGATAGTCTCGCCGCCCTCGTTTGTGGCGAGTTGCTTGACGTTCTCCAGAACAAACGCCTTGGGTTGTTTGCGTTCCAGGATACGAACAGCTTCCCAAACAAGATTTCCGCGAGCGTCCGCCAGGCATTCCCGGTTCCCAATGATGCTGAAGGGCTGGCACGGGAACCCGGCAAAAAAAGATGTCATAATCAGGTATCTTTTCAGACTTGATTTGCTCGACGTCGCCCAAGGGACGAATCCCGAAATTCTCTTCATACTGGTCACAAGCATCGGAATCGATGTCACTGGCAAAGACGCACTGAAAACCAAGCGACAATCCGGCGTAATGGAATCCGCCGATCCCGCAGAACAAATCCGCAAAAGTGACGATCCCGGTAGGCTGCAAGTCCTTGGGAATGGCTTGCAGGGCCGAACGCATGACGCGACCGAACTGACCGCTATCCATGGATCAATTCCTGATAGGTCAATCTCTTCCCAACCATGCCCGAGACCAAGATATGGATCATGGCAATTCCGTTACCGACCCTTTCATCGAATGCCGGAATAGTCCGGAGCGATGGCCGGAAGCTCATCTCCGCCGTGTAACGGCGACTGTGCTTGGGTAACCAGTGATGGCAGATTCCATGATATGGGAATTATATAAGAGAATCCAATTTGCCCGCTCACGCGTCAGGATCCTCGATGACATTCATGGGCCGGAGCGCGGTTCGAACCAGTTCTCCCGGCATCGGTATCGAGCCGTCCCGCTTCCGAACGACGAACGGTTCTTCTAGTTCTGCCTTGCTCGGTTGATAGCTGTGCGGCTTGACCCGGACGGTCGGGCGTTCTTTGGGCTTGCTCATTGGTTCCTACCTTGATCAAAGATATCTGACGCGCCACTCCGCTTTTTCCTTGAGCCTAGAGAAACTCAAGCGGACGCGAAATTCCTCGCCCAGTTTTGGCGCATGGCGGCCAACTCGCCAAATCGTGTCTTCAGGCGTCGGATTATATTCGCCCTGCAATATCGCGTTCGGAATGCAGGCGACTATGATTTTCTGCAATTCGAAAGTGCCGGGGTCTGGTTCTTCGTAGACAAACTTGCAGACTATCGAAACGACATGGAGAGTGCGCCCGCCCCGTTCAATCTCCGGCAGCAGCTTTCCTTCTTCATCGACAATGCTTCCGTCCTTTTTGATGAATTGAACGCGCAACGATGTTTGCGACATCTGGGTGGTTGCAGAATCGTTGCCTTTCTCGGCCTTGGCATCCAGCATGAGCCGACCGGGTATGCTTCGGGAATGAACACATAGACGGCTTTTTTGTAATCCACCTTGCCGTACAGACGTTCTTGGAAGCCAGACACGCCCATCGCTTCCACCGCTTCGCGCATGACATCCTCGGCTATGTCTTGCGCCAAGTCGCTTTCTTCACGGAAGATGCGTTTCGCTTCGTCGAGATAATCAACGATTGCCTGGACAACCATTTCCATGGTCGTGCGTTCTAGCTTTTCGGCAACTTCAGGAGTCATGTGTCCGCCTGGTCGCCGCGCGAATCGAGGAAGGATCACTGTCAATCCCAAGCCAATTCCGCCCCAGCCCTTTGGCAACGGCAGTAGTGGTGCCGCTGCCGACAAACGGATCAAGCACGACGCCATCGGCGGGCGAAAACAACTTGATCACGCGGGCGGCTAGCTCCTCGGGAAACTCGGCTTCGTGCCTGTCATTTCGACGCACAGAACGAATGTGCCAGACGCCGCGCGACCCCCATTCGGACCACTCGACCGGTTCAAGCCGGTCCCTGTCGAATTCTACCACGCCCGGCTTCCAAAAGACGTAGACGTGTTCGAATTCGTCCACGGCGCGGTAACTGGTTGAGTGCCACCGGCTGTTAGCCCAGCACGGGTCTTTGTGCCAAATCCTTTGGTCGTAGAGATACAGTCCTGCATCTTCCGCCCATTCCGACAACATGCATCCTGTCAAGAGAACCTTTGTGGCAATCCCGTTTTTCCCGCCTCTGACGTTGTTGCCTTCCAGCCGTCGTTGCACGGTCTGTTCGCTGCATCCAAGGTGTTGAGCGAGTTGATGTCTGTTGGCCTTGGGAAACCTGCGCTTCATGCGCTCAACATCTTCCCGCGTGACGGAGTGCGATTTGCCGCGCACGTTGTTGGCTTGGTATCGCGGCATTTCGGGATCGGGGAAGCAAAGAATGTCGCCTATGTTGACGACAAGAAATCCAGCCGGTTTCAGTATCCGGCTATGTTCTTTGACCACATCCGCAATCAGGTTCTGCCAGCCGTCAAACGTCAAGTCTTTCTCGTATGACTTGCCGACGTAGTAAGGAGGCGACCAAAAACTGAGGTCAATGCTTTCCGTGGGCACATCCTTGAGGACGCTCCGCGCGTCCCCACGGATGATTTTGTCAAATGTGAATGCGGGATTCTTCGCTTTCACACACTGCGAATTCTCAAGCCGCTCCACGTCAAGCCGTGTGTGCGTCACGACCGCGCTCCGCATGACAACCCGTTTTCGGCTATCAGGTCTTCATACCGCAGTTGCTTCCCGACCATCCCGGAGACAACGCCATTCATCATGTCCAGCGTGTCGCGGTTCCGGGCGTTGTGCCTACCCGCGAATTCGTCAGCATACCGTTGCAGGTGTTTCTTGCTGAATTTGTGGAACACACCCCTGTGCCCGCGTTCCAGAGTGGCCCAGAATGACTCAAAGCCATTGGTCTGCGACATGTCCCGAACATACTCCCCGGCACTGTGGTTGACGGTCTCATGCGCCCGGTCAATACCCACATAGTCGCGACCATCTTCCGAGTAGACCTGCGCAGTCGCTTCGCTGTGGCATTCCACGAAACCTTGGAGCGTTTTGGCTGTGGTGTCCGGCACGACCTTGGCGGCGACCTGCCCGGTCTCCCGATCCTTCACGCCCGCGACGATGTCCCTGCCGACACCGCCACGCTCCGCACTCAGCTTCTTGTCCTTGTGCTTGTTCTTTTCGAGTCCGCCGACGTAGGTCTCATCCGCCTCAACCGGGCCGGAGAACTGCGGCATTTCCCCTGCCGCGAACGCGGTCCGCAGACGGTGCATCAGGTGCCAAGCCGACTTCTGGGTGATTTCCAGTTCCCGATGCAGCTTCATGCTCGACATGCCCTTGAGGTTCGTTGTCAGAATGTAGACCGCAATCGCCCAGTCGCGGTATTCCAGTTTCGTCCCTTTCATGACTGTTCCCGACTTAACACTGAACTGCGGACGGTTCGGGCAGTCGCGGCAACGATGCGTCATGCTGCTGTGCTTGATGCCGGCCTGGACGTTGAAGCTGCCGCAATGCGGGCAGTAGGGACCATCTGGCCAGATTTCCGACTCCAGCCACTTCCGCGCGGCTTCCTCGTTCGGGAACATTTTCATCAACTGCTTGACGCTGATGCCCCTGCGGTGCGACTTTCCCGGTGCCTGCTGCGCCATGGGAATCTCCCTGTTGTTGGGATTCTACTGTAACGGATTTAGTGGCGGCATCAAGAAGAAAATGGGATTCTCGTATATTTTCCCCAATTTAAACTCCAATCTATGGCAGGGCCTGCAAGCCTGGGAAGCATTTCGATTTGGAAAGTTCAATATGCCAACGAAAAGATTAGCCAAGGCAAGAACATGCCTAAAATTGCCATAACTCCAAGCACGTCCTTAATTACCGAGATCGTAGATTTTCGACGAATAAATTCGATTCTTTGCATGGTCCTACCCTTTCAATTAGTTCTAATAATGTTTCTTTTTTATTCTGCTGTCAAGAACAAACTTAGAACTATTGCGCGCTTGCCACAGGCTTCCGGAGTGCTTTATGTTTCTCACTAACTTATTGTAAAAATTGTATTTTTTTAGAACTTCCTTGATCGCTAAGAACAGTCCCCGAAGCAAATGTTCCAAATGAGTTGATTATTTTCGCTAAAATTCAATATTCGGAACGTAAATAGAACTAACTTTCAACGTTCGGAGAATCGATTCGCAGGCGACAAATCCACAGCTAAAGATGCAAGTCGCCGCTAGAAATTTTGCAAACCGAGCCTGCTCTTGAAATTAGTTCTCTTTGCCAATCGTACTGCTCTTAATTGATCTTTTGGCAATTCCTTGAATACGGTCGCTAATCCGTCAATCGCCGCTATCTGAAAGACAGAGATTGGATTATCGGCTTTTTGATACCCGTTCGGCTCCGATTTCGATTCGTCGGAGTATGTAACTGCAAAGACCGCAATGTTGCGACTAGCATAGCATCCTGGAAGGGCATACTACCTTGATTTGCGGGGCTGTTCTTCTTGCCAACCCAGCGCAGCGCGCCCTACGACAAGCGTTTAATTCTTGGCATGCTTCGTGAACGAAAATAATTTTTCCAAGCCGGCGTATTGCGATTTTGGACGAGTTGGATGGATTCCAGCCCGGAAGCAGGCAAGACGAATTGCATCGAAACATTTCAAGCGAATGTGCGAACCGTTGGATTTTCGATCAAGATTCAATGTCCGGCGCGGTTGATTAATTTGAAAATTCAAGGAGCTTGATTCAACTCGTCAAGAATTTATTGTGAATACTTGCATTGTCACACCAATTCGGAGCCGACTATGGCGCTACAGACAAAGACAACTCAAATTGGCATCGTAGGTTGCGGCTTTTATGCCCAAAACCATTTGCATGCATGGAATGATCTGAAGTCGCATGGATGCGCTCTAGCAGCCGTCTGCGACCTGGACCCGGTCAAAGCCCAAGCGGCCGGAGAGAAATTCGATGCCGCATGGTACACCGATGCCAACAATATGCTCGACAATCATCACATAGACCTTCTCGACATTGCTACGCAGATGGGCAGCCATCGCGACTTGGCCGCAATTGCCGCCAGACGAGGAATAGCTGCGATCATCCAGAAACCGCTTGCGCCAACGCTAGGGGATTGCGAAGCAATCGTCTCTGCAGCCAAGGAAACAGGGGTCTGGCTCGCGGTGCATGAGAATTTCAGGTTCGGCAGCGGCATGCGCCGCGTAAAGGAAGTTTGCGATTCAGGCGCAATAGGAACTCCGAATTGGGCCAGAATTTCGTTTCGAACCGGGTATGACATTTACAAGGGGCAGCCATACCTTGCCAGAGAACGGCGCTTTTCTATTCTCGATTCGGGTATACATGTGCTCGACCTAGCCCGGTTTCTGCTTGGCGAAGTCGAACGAGTCTTCTGCGAAACCCAGCAACGAAAAAGCGGGATTGCAGGAGAAGACACGGCGACAATTCTTCTTCGCCACCGTTCCGGCGCCGTCTCGGTGGTTGAAACGACGTACGAATCACGAAAATCACCGGATCCATTTCCTGAAACCCTGCTGGAAATCGAGGGATCCAAAGGTGCGCTATCTCTTTCGACCGGAGAGAAAATGACAGTTTCGTCCATTGGGAAAACAACAGCTGAAAGTGTCGGAGCACCGCTTTTGTCCTGGACCACCCGCCCTTGGCATGTCTCTCAGGAGGCGGTTCTCAATGCGAACGCACATTTTCTGGATTCATTTCGGATGGGCAAGGAAGCAGAAACCTCGGGCGCCGACAACTTGAAAACGTTTGCGCTTGTCGAAGCCGCCTACGAATCCGCCGAATCACACACATCTGTTGTCCCTAAATTCGCCTAACCGCTAACGACGAAAATTGCGATCTCGCAGTTCCGTTAGGGCCTGGCCCTAACTGCCCAGTTGCATTTTCTTGCCCTGTCCGAGAGTGTGGGCTTTGCATCTCTGCTATGTTGACGAGTCTGGCACTTCCGATGATTCGGGCAACTCGTCACACTTCGTTCTCGCTGGCATGTCCATTCCGATTTGGCACTGGCGCCAAGCTGACCGCGAATTTAGCGCCATTAAGGTCCAATACGGCCTTCAGGAAGCCGAGATCCATACAGCATGGCTCCTGCGGAAATACTTGGAGCAATCACGCATAGCCGATTTCGGACAGCTTTTCCGCGATCAACGCCGCGCTGCGGTTACCAGTGCGCGGACAGTTCATCTGCTCGACCTCCAAAAACAAAATCGAAATAAAACCTACAAGCAAAGCAAAAAGAATTACGCGCAGACCGAGCCTTACAATCATCTCACCCAATCCGAACGGCACAGCTTTATCAATGATGTTGCCGATTGTTTTTCTGCCTAGGGTTTTGCACGTCTATTTTCCGAATGTATTGACAAGGATAACTAGTCACGTTCTCAGGTCTGCGCAAAAATCTAGTTTTTGTGGATTCGAGGAAGTTTTATTCTGCGGATTCCGGCACGGGCGTGAGCATCGCTGCGGCTATCGGGGCTGACCGAAGTGTCTCGGATGAGAGTTTGCGGATGTTTTCGGCGAATTGCCGGCTGCGGGCGCAGCAATCCTTCGAGCCGGCACTGTGGCTCAATAGGGTTCTGCTTCCAACCCGCTCAGGAGCGCTTCAGGGGCATTGGAATGGCGTCGATCGCGTCCTGCGCCTCGGCCGCGTAGTAGCGATTGGCCGGGGGCATGTATTGATACCGGCCCTTCGAAGCGAACGATGGAGATTGCCGCGTTGCTCAGGCCGGCGAGGTTGCGCGGCGTGTGGCGCACATGCGCCCGGCAGCGGTCCTCGTCGCATGTCCAGTCGCGAACGTAGTGACGGCGGTTCTCAATGTGCCAGTGCTCGCGGACGATGCGGAGCAGCATGCTGGAATCGGCCCTGTCCCTGTCTAGCGAGGTCAGGCAATAGGTGGTTTCTTCGGATCTTGTCCCGGTTTTGACGTATTCGATCGTTCGGCGGATCCGGATGGCCTGCTTTCGTCCGTAGAGATCGCGGTAACCGTCCCATTCGGGAGCCGCCAGGTCGACCGCGTCGCTGCGGCGCCGTTCGATGCGGCCGTGACCCCTTGTCGTGCGGCTCGCTTGTTCAGTCGATGTCCTTCAGGTCTTTCAAAATGGTGTCCTGGTTGCCCTTGATGGCGATGGCGAGGTAGTCGCGGCGCGGCAATCCTCGACTAGGCTTCGCGCGGTTTCCTGCCGGGCGTGCATGGCGTCGAGGGCCGCGGCGCGTCCCTGCAGTCCGACTTCCTTCCCCAAGTTTCGAACGGCTGGAATTTCGTTCGTCTATTCAGGGATTTGCGTTTGCCCGATCACGAGGCCGCTGCCGTGCTCGGCCGCCGCAACCATCATGCGTCGCTCGGTCTCGATCTGCTTCGACGCGCAGCGCATGTCCTTGCCGTCGAGGGCGACCGGTCGGCATCCGTCGCGGGCGCAGAGTGGGCCGCCCAGTCGCGCAGCGCCCGGTCCAGAGCATCCGGGGGCAGGTTCGAAAAGATGTAGCGAAAGCTCGCTTCCGCGGGTGTCGCGTAGCATGGGCGGCCAGGAATCCAGAACGCGCCCGCGGCCGCCTTCTGCTCCTCGCTGAGAAGCTCTCCGATTCGGCGAAGGCGGTCACGCCGCAATAGCCCGCCAGCCGAGCCGCAAGCGCGATGGTGAGATAGCAGCGCAGGCCGATGCGTCGGCCGCGCGGCTTGCGGAAATCCTCGACGGTCTCGAGAAAGGAGCGATTTGCTTCCGGGAAGGTGGATCAATTTTGGATGCCGATTCCAGCAAAAGTGGGTCAATTTTGCACGCCGCTCAACAATCTGCCACACTGGCGGCGCATCCTCGCCGCGCAGCTTGGCGGCCACGCCCTTGGACAGTGCGCACGAATACCTCCTTCGGCTGCCCCGTGTCGGTGAACCGCGCGGAACCGCCGGACCGGCGCGAGTAGCCGCGTGTCGGACCCGGCGCATGCCAGTTTGAAGCACAGTAGCAAGTGCCTGAAAATCTTGACGGATCGACGAAGCTCTCGGCGACGAGCACGGGATAGCCGTGCAGCGCCAGCATGTCGTCGGACAGGCGCCCCAGGCTCAGCCCGAGCACCCGCGAAGCCATGTTAGGAACCCGGCCCTCGCCGAGAATAACAAAGCGAGTGTTGTTCGCGATGAGATGAAGCCGCGAGAGCCGCTGATCGCGCGTCCAGGCCGATCCGGGGCCGTCGCGCGCGACGCGCGACCTCGAATGCCCCGCCCACCAACCGACCAGAGCAACCCAAGCCTCCCCGCCTGCCGCCAGGTGGCGAAGCGCGCGGACGTAGAAGTTCTTGAAGGAAAGATAGTGGTGGCGCGCGGCAAGGGCGTCCCATCGCCACTGCTCGCCGTAGCCTCGCACCGGCCACACCGTCACGTCGAGTGGAAAAATGTCGCCTCCTTTCGAATCGGAAACTTGCATGCCGAGGCGCGTATCAAATCAAATGTTGCGTCATCAGAGAATAATTCAGTTTCGGAACAAAAATTTGAAAAAAGTTACTTTTGCGGGGTCGTGCTCCACCACTTTAGGAACCTGAGAGTTCCAGTGATTTCCGCTAAACCACTTAAGTTCGACCGCCAAGCTGTCCGCCGAACCGAGGCCACCTCACACGTCGACTGCGATCACATCTAGCAAATAGAAAAATCTTAACAACCTTCGCTATAACAGCTCCGTCCTGCCGTCGGAATAAATTCGAACCACCGATCCGACTCTGTTGTAGACAGATGAAGTCGCGGAGAACCGGCTGCGAAGTCTCTGCGCGTGCTCAACGTCAAGAAGTGTGAAGGTGGCCGTCTTTGCTGGGCCTTCTGCCGAAAAGCCTGCACCAATCATCAACCCGCCAACTTCAGTAAGGAAGAAGCGGTCATGAAAATCCTCGCCTCCCTGGACTTCCGACCACTCGTGGAGCTCCAAGCAGTAGCCTTGTGGAAGGAGTCCTCTGGTTTGGTCAGGCGCGTCCCGAGCAAGGATTTCAGGCGGAGGGCGCGAGATATGCGTACCAAAATGCACTCTGATCACTTTCGGCCTTACTGCCAACGACGCAAGTCTTGCAAGCAGCGATTTCAAGGGGCCGATGTAGTCGCCCTTTCCCGGCCGTGAATCGAAATAAGGATCCACGATGTCGATCTCTTCGGCGAACGCAGCGAGTAAGACTAGCGCGCCGGCAATGTCGTCGGGGGTCCTTGCTACGTCCTGACTGATTGGTGCGTTAAAGAGAGGATGCTCATCAGAACAATCGTCTGGCGGGAGCGCCTCTGGGCAGAGCTTAGCATCACCGCTGGAAATGATAGCACGGAACGGTTTCTTTCCGTGCTCCCGTACGGCGTTGTCAATCCAGCTCGCTTCGTGATTATAGATCCGGTTGAAGTCCCCAATCTTGTGTTTGGCACTGCGTAAACGTTCAACTATACTACTAACCCTAATGTTTGGAATACCGGCATCTTTCGCCGCTTTGACAACTTTTCTTTCCCATTTGCTCGGCAACCGGGAAATAATCCTGCCTTTATCGGCTCCAAATTTTTCGGACAGATAAAGAAACGTGCTCCACTCTGCGCCGATAGTTGCAGGCTCAACCGCAAATTCCGAAAGCATCAAAAGAGTTCCTCGGCGCGCTCTTCGAAGAACCCCTGTGGCCAGCGATCAACAAAGTCTCCGTCCGCTTCAACGCGTAGCGAGTGAAAGCGAACGCCATCAGGTCCACTCTCCACGTAGATCACGGAAAGATCATCCCGTGTCAGCCCTAGGATTCCAGGGGGCAACTCCTCTTCCGTCTGCTCCCTAATCCTACGCAGTAAGCGCAGCATGATGTGCTCGCTATGTGTCTCGATGATCAGTGTCTTTCCCGAAGGGAACTTGTCGGGACCGCTCGCTGCGACCCGAATGAACAGATCGCCCATTCGAACCTGTATCGCAGGATGAACATGCATCTCGGGCTGTTCAATTCCCAGTATACCGTCTTTCTTCCTCAACGCAGCTACGATGACCGGCACCATTTGGGAGATGCCGATCCCGACATCCCCGGGCGCAACGAGAATGCCGTTTTCGAAGTTCCGCAACATGATCTCCGTACGCGTTGCAAGGCTGCGGTATAGCTCTTGAAGCTCGCCAATATCGTCCTCGTTCAGTCCGCGCTCGAACATCTGATGCACAACGCCAGGCACGGGGATCTCCTTGAATTCTACTCGCTCCAGTCGATAGGCAGTTCGCAGGCGTTTCTTGCCTGAGAGCCATGAATTGACTTCTTCCATAAGATCGCCGCGACGGTCGTTGTAGAGGAGATCCCAGGCAGCCAGGCCTTGTGCCCAACGGCCTTCATCGGGAGTTACCTGCGGGCGGTAGCTCCGTGTCGGAATGTCGCGGAGCGGACCGACGTACGTCATTTCTGTAAGGTGTTGGCGGACGAGCCTAGCGGGTCCAAGGATCAGCTCCGATAGCAGCGACCGAAGGCCGTTGACCCGCGGAGTACGTTTTTCGAGTTCGGCTTTCTTCACATCCGGGTCGCGGATGCCGAGGACGAGATCGCAGTCCAACATTGGAAGCGCGCCCAGCTCCGTTCTGACGGCGATACGCAAACGGTCGTCCGGGGTGTCCGGTGTCGTGCGGTCCGCTGCCGCCTCTCGCGCAAGCGACCAGATCTCGTCTTCCAAGGGTGATGAATTTTCCTGGACATCTGCTAGGTCTTCGGGTTCATCTTCCTGCAGGACGGCACGTCGAAGCAGGGGATGCGCGAAGTTGAAATCTGTCAACTGAGCCCGCCCCTCGGCCGGGGGAGAGACGACCGCCGCCAGTGATTCGCCGTCCAACTCAATCGAAAACCGAGAGACATAGGGCGCCTGTTCAAGTTCGCTCCAGCGGACTTCCACAAGTAGGCTAACGTCCTGAACGACTGCGTAGTCGCGATACTCATTGCTCTCGCCGACGAGGTAGCGGATCGGCAACTCGGCGAAGTCCGGCTCGGTGAAGGAGAGGCCAGTGTTGAGCGGCAGTCCATCGGCTCCCTGCTCGTCTGAAAGGTCCAGAAGAACCTTAAGGGTGACCGCCCGTTCAAGCTCACGCTTGTGCACGAGCGTCGCAAAGCCTCCGAGGTCGATAAGGCCGCCCGAGATCGTTCTGTCAGGATCGATGTTGCCGCGTTCGAGGATTTCGCGCAGGTAATGCAGTGCCTGCAAAATTGTGCTCTTTCCCGAGCTGTTTGGACCAAAAAGCAGTGTGATCGGCCGAAGGTTAATGGTCTGGCGGGTTCCAATGCCCTTGAAGTTCTCGATTTCGACCCGGGTCAAGTGCATATGGACACCTCAGAGTTCGCCTCGAAAGGCACTATGAGACAGGGATGCAAACATCATGTCTGCCTCTTTAAGAGCAACTCGAAGCCGTGTCTTGAGTTTGTCAACGAATGAATACACTTCATTAAACCACTCGACCGCTTTCCGATCAGGGATACCAAAGGGAAGAAGAGCCAAATCCTTCTTGTTCAGCTGTGGAATGGATCTGCCGCTGGAAATCGAAGTGAGATCGATCAATTCAAACCAAGTGCGAAGGTACTGGTTGGAGATATGAGAGTAAGCTTTCGGCGCGACGGCCATTAGGTTAGGATCCAAGATGCTATCTCGTCCCAATATTCGTTTATTGTTTGTCGCAATTGCACCTCCTCTCTTGGGAAACACCACAGCGGCGCGAGGTGCTAATACGCCCCCCCTCACGGCGCTTCGGGACGGTGCCCAAAGTTTCGCCGACTGTACGGACACCTCGTTCCCAGGGGCGCTTAGGTCAGCCACTTTGACAAGGAACACGCCGTCGTCTTGACCGGTGAACGCTTTGCCCTTCGGTAGCGAGTTTCCGGCGAAGAGGTCACAGTAAACGCCGAGTTCAGAGCGTTCAAGTCGGCCGCTTGGATCAAGCGGATGTCCGAACTCTTGAAGAAAAGTCGAGCGGACAATTTCGTCGGCCAGAGCTAGCGCCTGCTCGCGCTTGCGACCGATGTCGCCGGCCTTGTCTAAGATAGCCGTGATACGTTGCTGTTCCGCAATCTTGGGAAGCGGTATTTCAAGGTCATCCAAGAAGCTGCGCGGAATACGCTTTTGACCGGCGCTACATCTCATACGCCCCTCACCTTCGGCCCTAATCCTCTCCAAGCGAAGAAAATGCAGAAGATATCGCGGATCCAAGACTCCGTCGCGACCGCGAACAACGTGGAATTCGGTTGAGCCGAACGCGTATTCTGTTTTTGTCTCCGCTAAAGCTATCTTTCCATTCTCGAAACACGATGTAATTTTGGCCACCAGGACGTCGCCCGAGCGAAATGGCGTATACCCATTCGCAACCTGACGGAATGGGCGCGCTTCTTCTATCTCGATTCGCCCATCTCCGTGCAGGGCCTGCATCGAAACGAAATCACAAAGTTGTTCTGGATTGACTTCCGCGGCTCTTGGCCCCTTCGGATTGACGAATGCGACATCTCCCAAGCGCACCGTTTGGTTCATCCGAACATCCCCCCCAACTCGGCGAGATCATTGGTGATCTCGTGGTTGATATTCTTCATGCGCTCAAGGATCACTTGGGGCGGATCGTACTTCTCCTCTTCGTACACGCTCTTCTTATATCTGCTCACCGACAGGTCGAAGCTCGCCGCCCTGATCTCGTCCGCCGGCACGAAGAAGGCATTTGCCGTGCGATCCGTATCTTTGGCCGGATCGCGGAATCGCCAGCGCTCAATGCAGTCAGGCAGATCGTTCTCCTTCACCGGCTCGCGCTTGTCATCGAGCGAGCGGCCGTCGGCCTTTACGTCGTAGAAAAAGACGTTGTCGGTGCATCCGCCCTTGGCGAAGACTAGGATGCCGGTGGATTCGCTTGCATAGGGCTTGAAGACCCCGCTCGGCAGCGAGATCACAGCTTCCAGCTGGTTCCGATCGACCAGGAGTTGACGCAGCTGTTGGTGAGCGCCGGATGAACCGAATAGCACGCCATCGGGCACGATGGTCGAAGACCGACCGCCAATCTTCAACATCCGCAGGATCAGCAAGAGGAAGAGCAGCTCGGTCTTCTTTGTCTTCACTTGGCGTAGAAGACCGGTATCGACATCCTCGAAATCAAGGCTGCCTTTGAAGGGCGGATTGGCAAGGACTACGTCGAAGCCATCACTCGCTTGTTTCGGAAAGCGGTCGGAAAAGCCGGCGCTGAGCGTGTCCTGATAATGGATGTCGGGGTCATCCACGCCGTGGAGCATCAGGTTCATTGCGGCGATACAAAGCATGGTCGCGTCGAAGTCGAAGCCGTGGAACATTCCGCTTCGGATGTGCTCTCGGTGTTGTTCGAGCAGGTCGCCGGTGTATATGTTCTGCACTGAGCCGGTTTCGGGGTCGGTTTCTGCGATCACGGACTCGGGCGAGGTAAAGGCTTCCAGAAGGTATTGTATCACGCTGACGAGGAATCCGCCCGTGCCACAAGCCGGGTCGCCGATCACATCCGTTGGCTTGGGATCCAGCATGTCGACCATCAGGCGGATAATGTGCCTAGGTGTGCCGAACTGACCGTTGATCCCTGCGGTGGTCAGCTTGCTCAGCAAATACTCGTAAAGATCGCCCTTTGTATTCCCCTCCGTCAGAGGCAGATCGTGGATCATATTGACCGCCTTTACCAGGAGGGCGGGCTTCTGGATCATTAGCTGCGCGTCCTTCATGAATTCGGCAAACGCTGTGCCACTCGGGGCGGTCGAACGGAAGTGTAGAAAGACTTCGTCTCGTACCAGCGGCAGCATCTGGTCCGCTCCCAAATGCCGGAACTGCGACCAGCGGAGATGATGGTCATCCTCTTTGAAGCGGGGCGTGAAGGCCTTGCCAGTTCGTTTCTGGCGGTTCTCGTCCCGCGCTTCATTTATGTCGAGAAGGCGGGAGTACATTAGCAAGGTGATCTGCTCGATGACAGTGAGCGGGTTGGTGATCCCGCCCCGCCAGAATTCCGTCCAGAGCGCGTCGATGCACCGGTGACCATTTATGGCTTGCCTTCGTTCGGATTGATGTCTAGGCGTTCCCGGTTCCTGGTGCCAAAAGTACGTACGATCTTGATGAGATCGATGAGGTCACCTTCGTTCTCGAACACCCCATCTGGGCCAACCGCATCGATGATTGTAAAGGGAGCGTCGTAGAGACGCTCGATCTCGATCATGCCGTAGCGCACGATGTGGTTCTGTAGTAGTGAAAGGAAGCGGGTCTGCTTGGCGCTAAGCTTCGGGTGCTTCTGTACAAAGCTCGTGAATTTTTCTTGTACGGCATGGGGATCCATGCCGACAATCGATCTGATGGCGACGTAGAGCGGCTTGGCGGTTTCGCTGAAAAACTCCTCGATAAGCTCACGCCTGACATTCGGGTTCTGGGTGAGAATGAGGGACACAAGCGACTCGATTTCACGGTCAGAGACCGGTTCGCCTGAACGAATCTTTTTGAGAACCGGATCGGTTTCGAAGTGCTGTTTGAGTTCCGCCTCGATGATCTGACGGTACGCCTTCATATCCGCCGAATTCAGGCTCGCAGAGTGCCGTGCGAACTGCATCTGCTCCGCATCCTCGGTGATATCGACTACCTTCGGCGGACCGTGCTGAAAAACACGCCGAGCGCGGTGATGCATGATATCCCGCAGGTTGATACGTGCTTCTTCGAGGTCTGCGGCGCTGGCGTTGGCCCAGAACGCGTTAGACTGCACGCGTTTGATGATCTCGGCCTTCTCCCGCACCGGATTCAGGTGCATCTTAAGAGCCGCGAGACGATCCATCAAGTCGATCTTCAGATCGCCGAGTGCTCCGGATCCGCACACCACTGCGAGTTGCATCCGGGCAAAAAGCAGATCAAGCGCCAGCGCATCGCCGAGCCCACGAATGTTTCGCCACTGCATCAGCGGAGCGACATCTTGACGGAGCCTAGCCACCGTCGTTGGCGCAAACTCTTGAAGGATTTCAGAGCACGACAATACCCGCTTTTCCCTCCACTTGTCGCGCAAAGCGATCGATTCTTCGGGGAGCGCATTGATGTCCGCCGCAACAAGGCCAAGGATCATCTCGAAGACAGGGACCTCGCTCCTTTCAAGCGCTGCCTCGGCAAGAGTCAAGCGCTCCTCAAAGACTAGCTGCGCGAGAGGCATACCTTGCGTCGGCTGAGCGGGCTGATAACCAATGTCGAAGCGAGCAAAATTTCCCCAATGGTCAAAGATTCGAAAGACGCTCTTATCGTTTCCTGGTCCGAACAGACCCGGGCACAAACGCGTTCCCCGACCGATCATTTGCCAGAACTTCACTGGCGACTTCACTGGCTTTGCAAAGACGAGATTAACGATTTCGGGGATATCGATCCCTGTGTCCAGCATGTCGACCGAGATCGCTATCGTGAGTTCGTCGTTCGTGCCTTCTCCCTTGAAGTCGTCGATGAGCTGCTCAGCCCTCGGGTCATAGTTGTTGATGACTTGGCAGAACTTGCCAGCATATTGAGGATACATCTCAACGAAGAGCTGGCGCAGCAGCATCGCGTGATGGTGGCTACGCGCAAACATGATGCTCTTGCCCAGCACCTGACCAGTTGCGTCCTTAAGCCCGTTCGCCATCAAGTTACGCAGGATCGCTCGGTTCGTATCCTTGGTGTAGATGACCTTATCGATCTGTTCGCCAGAGAAGTCATATTGAGACGGGTCCTCACCCTTTTCCTCTAGCTCTTCGATCTGTTCCGAAGAAAGCCCGTCGAGCGTGATGCACTCGCGAAGAAACTGGGTCGTATGCTCAAAGACTTCGAATGGTGTCAGATAACCGTCCTCGACCGCATGCTCTAGATCGTAGTGTGCAGTCGGCAGCTGCCCTTCACAGTCAAATAGTCTGAAGGTGTTGCGGGTTATGAATTCAACTGGTGTCGCAGTCAAGCCGACTTGGTGACAATCGAAGTAGTAGAAAATGTCACCATAGACATTGTAAACGCTTCGATGGGATTCATCTGCAATGATGAGATCGAAGAATCCTGGATCGAAGGACTGAAAGACCTTCTGCATGGCAGGGTAAGTGGCAAGGAACACTCGTTCGCTAGCGTTTGATCTTACTCGGGAATTAATGACGCGTGTAGGCTCTGGAAGATAGTCGTTGAATGCGTTCTTGGCCTGCTTCCGCAGTTCCTTCCTGTCACATAGGAACAAAACGCGCTTTACCCATCCGGCCCGGATCATAAGATCAGAGAGCGCGATGGCGACCCGCGTCTTGCCTGTCCCGGTAGCTTGGACGATCAGTGCCTTACGGTGCTTCTGCAAGAAACGCTCCGACACCTGCTTGATCGCTTCGAGCTGATAGAGGCGATCGACGATTTGATCGTTGATCCCGATCGTATCGAGCGGCCGCTTCTGGTGACGCTGGTAGTTGCCGAGATGCTGGAGACTATGCTTTGAATAGAAGCCGTAGAGCTTGCGCGGCGGGAAGTTCTGTGCGTCGTCCCAAATCCAGATATCAAAGCCGTTGGTGTAAAAGATCACCGGGCGATGCCCGTACTTCTTCTCCAAGGCATCGGCGTAGAGCTTGGCTTGATGTCGGCCTCGCTCGGCGTCGAATGCTGTCTTCTTCGCCTCGACAACGGCAAGGGGATTACCGTTGTCGTCCCAAAGCACGTAGTCGGCATAACCGGTACCAGTGGTGGTCGGCTGACCATTCAGCTCAACTTCCTTACCGACCTGCGCAGTGCTCTGTAGCGCTAACCCAACGTCCCAGCCGGCGCTCGCCAGCAAACTGTCGATGAGGCGCGAGCGGGTATCTGCTTCGTTGAATTGCAACTGGTCAGCTGCCGATTGCGCCGAGTAAGTAAGCTCCTGAAGCTCAGCGGTCTTTTTTTCGGTAGTGCCAGCCTTCGAACGAGCTACGTCCAGTTCTGCAAGCAGCGCTCCCATCCGCGCTTCCTGTGCCGCGAGCTTCTCTAGAATTCTCCGCCGCTCATTTTTTTCAGCTTGTCCGGGCGCGGACGGCTTAGCGAAGGCCGGCAGCTGATCCGCCTTCGCATCGCCATATTGGATGCACAGCCAGCGCGCTAGATCATGGGCTTCTTTCAGCAGCCAAAGCGCACTCTGGGCCCGCACGGATTCGCCATGGGTTGCTTTGTTGGCGTGCATGCGAATGGCATGCAGCTTGCCGAGCACAACTCTTGGCGTGATGGCCGCAAAGGTATCGTTCTCCAACAGATCCACAAGACTTGGCTGTTCAGGTTTAGGCAGCTCTAGGTCACGATAGATGTCCTTTGTAAGGTTTTCGGCGAACAAACGCAGTTTCACCAGCGCGCTGGCTGGATCAGCATGCGCATAGGCCTCGGCAAGGCCGCCAAGCGCAGCTAGGTCGGGCCATCTGTTACGCAGAATTTCGAAGTTGACGGATTTCATGCCATCGCCTCGGCCAGCGCAGCCTCGAAGGCGGCGCAATTAGTTACGACGACCGGAAACTCGTGCGGGTTGTCGAGCCTGTCAGCCACATTGAGACGCAGCCGCTTCTGGAAGTAGTAGAGAAGAGCCTTGCGTACGAGCACCTCGGCGCGTCCATCCATCATTTGGTAGTCTTGGGCGACCACTGCCTGCTGGGTGTCGCTTAACGCGGGATTCGGGATGAGCGCAACGGCGAAGCGATCATGCCACAGTTTGTCATCATCAGATGTTGCGCCCGGTGCATCGGGCTTCTGGGCATTCAGAGAACGCGAGAGAATGAAGTCCTTGAATTTGTGATCGATGTGGCAGAACGCGCGGACGTGCCAGTTGAGCCCGTCGTTGCCGAGGGCATGGGGCGTGATACGCCTCCATTCTGGAATCGGCAGGTCAGCGCTCATCGATTGATAGAGGACTTCAAGAGATTTCTCTTCGCGAATCGCTCTCAGGATTTTCCGCAGCACACCTGCATCCACGCGCCGGTGCGGTATCGGTATCGCGTCAAACTCTGGAGCAGTATCGAGCCAAACTTCCGATGACCCAATCTCAGGTCCAGTTGCGGCACGCAGATGAGCGAGATACGCGGCGGCGTTAGGCTCAAGGAAAACCGGTTTGAAAATGTTCGCGGCTCGATAGCGCTTGGCACTCTTGTCATAGTGCAGATTGCCGGGCGCCTTCTCTTCGTAGAGTTTTAGGTCCTTTGATGCTTGGGGTATTGAGATGCCGAACTGGTCGACGATATTGGCACGCTTGATCCCGCCTTCCCAGAAGAGACGGAACTCGATGAACTCCAGCCGCTTTTCGACGCCCCAGCGCATGGACAATCCCCAAAATAAGGACGGGCAGCTGCACGGCCCTTCCGGCTCTTTTGATGATCCGTATATAAAGTATTCCCATATGGATGTCAACTCTCTATGTTCGGCTAGGTGCATCGAGCTCAAGATGCGATCGGGTTCCGTTGAGGAGACAACCACCGGGACGAATCCGCCCAGCGACCGCGCTCGGGCCGTGTCGGGGCGCAATTGTCGTGTTCCAATTCTCATGAGGCATGACTTACGCCTTCCGGCGAACCGAGTTAACTGCGTCGTGACGAAAGGCTACGCGCGCCGCATGGTGATCGGGAACGCCATCGCCGAAGCCATCGACCTGTTCCATATGGACGCGCTCTCCGCGTCCGTGCCCATGAAGGTCAACCTCGACCTTCAGCTGAGCCTCATGGCGGGCACCCTTTACCGGCTGCTCGCGGTCCGCCTGGGCAACGGACAGCAGAACTCAAGGGCGCGAACCCCGGCCCGGCACTTAGTCAAGGCGGCGGCGGAAATCGCCGTCTGCAAATCCGATTCGTTTGATGTCGGTGTCAAAACTGTCACATGAAAAAACCGTTGGGAATTCAGGCTAGGCTTCTCTTCGCCATGGATTCTCCCGGAGTGCCGGATCCGTGTTCCCGCTTACACTCTTAATGTTTCTGTCGTGAAATCTATGTTTTCTAAAAATTCATTTACGCAGGGTAAAAATCAGGAAGATTAATACCTTATACCAACACCAGTAACTGCTGATTCGCGAACATTATAAGAACTTTTTGTGAACATCGACATCTAGACGTGGCCGCAACATGCGGGGTGCAGTCGGTGCCGCCTTCCTGTATGTTGCCGATTGAACCCAAGCAACATGGAGGAAGCTATGCCGAACAGAGTCGCAATCACGAACACCGACCACACTGCGGAGGGCCTAAAGGCACTGGCCCGCAAATGCAAG
>MPMP01000114.1 GCA_002238565.1 Albidovulum sp. bin36 | reverse complement strand
GGACAAGCCGCCCCCGAAAAGCCTGTCGCGGTCCATCCGTTCCGTGTTTTCGGGCCGTCGTGCGCAAGTGCTGCACGCGGTCCTGCTGCGACATCGCGAGTGGTTCGGAGTGAATGAAATCGCCAACCAAGCCCAGGTGTCGCCCGCGACCGCCTCGCAGGTTCTGATGGAAATGGAGAAGTTCGAATGGGTAGTGTCGCGTGGACAGGGGCCAGGAAAGGAACGCCATCTGCAAGAGCCGGGCGCCTTGCTGGATGCATGGGTGAACCAGCAGGCGGTGATGCGGCCGCTGTCCATGCGGCGCTACTTCGTGCCGTCGGCGCGCGCGGACGGGTTGGCGGAGAAGTTCGCCGAGGTCTGCGTAGAGAGCAAGGCCGAGTACGCGATCACTCACGAGGCGGCAGGGCAACAGTACGCGCCATTTCTGTCAACTGTCTCCCAGGTGCGTTGCCGGCTGCTGGGCGGCTCGGCAGCGGATCGGGCTCTTAGCGCAATGGATGCCAGGTTCGTGGACCAAGGCGCGAAC
Source organism: Albidovulum sp. bin36 (assembly GCA_002238565.1). GTDB lineage: Bacteria > Pseudomonadota > Alphaproteobacteria > Rhodobacterales > Rhodobacteraceae > JAPPFL01. The sequence continues at coordinate 19,451 of MPMP01000114.1, read as the reverse complement.
CTTGCGGTCATCGAGGTCAAGTCGCCGAGCGAGTTGCTGTTCCGTGAATTCGTGAACGGGATCTGGCTGGCAAGTGCCGTGCAGGTCTACCTCGACCTAATGCGCGGCGAGGGCCGCGCCAGGGAAATGGCGGACCACCTGCGTCACGACAGGATCGGCTTCTGATGGTGAAGCCCGCGCGTTCGACGGCTACAGCGATCAGTACGCGGTCGAATGCGAGCGGGTCCTCGTAACTCTGCTGCGCGGACTGGGCCCGTGGAAGGAGTCGGTGTTTCTGGTGGGCGGATTGACTCCCAGATACCTGGTAGCGGCTCGGCCGCCGGAATTACCGGCGCACGCTGGCGCGCTCGACGTGGATATCGTTGCGGCGATTTGATCATATGGACGCCTTTAAACTGTTCGGCATTTTTCCTTTCCAAGCAGGTTTATTTTGAAATTTCTTCTTCCCCGTTCTGCGGAAGCGGATCGGTTGTCGGCTGCTGGCTGCGACTAGCGCAGCGGCAGCAGCCCGCATTTCCGGCATGCGGACGAGTTTAGAACAATGCGCCGCCAACGTTTTTACCTGAATCATTCCGGGGCCGGATTCCGGTGGCATGTTGAAGTGACAAGTTGCTGATTCTTCATATCGGGCACGGCGTCGGAAGCCAGTCTGTTTGCGGGAAAACGGCGTCGCCTTAGTTAACCGATCTTCGGCGCTCGGATTCGCGCTTCAGTACCGCGCGGATGTCGATCTCGAGCGCAAGGGCGCATGCGTCCTTGGGGATCCTAGGCCCGCGCAGGCTCAGCGAGGCGCAGAAGCTGCGACCGCGGCAACTGTCCAAGGCAAATTCGGGATTTTTCGATTCCAAACTCGGCTATTCGCATCGGAAATTGAAGCTCCGCCACTAAATCCCGAATGCATCGGCTCTTGCCAAGCGCCGACCGAATACCCAATTACTGTATGCTATGCAAGAAATTAGACCTCTTCATATCAGGCTCTTAGACGTAACCGTAATTTTGGTTTTCCTAGGACTGATGCGCAACCGGAAAACGACAATCGTCGCCGAAGAGCTCGGCGTAACCCAGCCTGCGATCAGCCACGCGCTAAAGCGCCTTCGAACGATTTATCGCGACCCGCTGTTTATTCGAGTGCCCCACGGGCTGGAGCCGACATCGGTCGCGAAAGAGCTCGAGCCGCTGCTCCAAAGCGCTTTGGATACGCTTGCGAAGTCTCTGCGGGAACCAGGCGCGTTCGATCCGTCAAGCAGTTCGGAGCCATTGAGAATCGCGGGATGCGATTTTGTTCTCGGCGAGGTCTTGCCCAAATTCCTCGCTGAAACCTCTGATCTCGCATCTGAAATGCCGATTCGCGCAATTCGGCTCTCGAGCGAGACGGATCTCGCGGAACTCGACGATGATTCAGCAGATCTTGCCCTTGGCTATTTTTGCGATCGTCCTGAACAATACTTCTGCGAAACGCTGTTCGCCGACGAATGCTGCCTGATCGCCGAACCGCGGCACCCGGCGCTCGCGAGCGACGCGTCACCGGAATTTATTGCGGGACAGCCTTTTATCGCAGTCGGCGGAACTTCCCTCTGCGATCGAATTCTCGACGAAGCGCTATCCGGCCTAGGTTTGCGCCGTCATTGCCGAGCGTCCGCTCCGCTTGTCCATCCTGTTGCATCGGCATTGGCGTCTAGTGAATGTCTTGCGGCCGTCCCGATGCGCATAGCCGAAACGCTAAAGTCAAGATACGGCCTGGGCTATAGAAAGCTGCCGTTCGAATCGAATGAAGCGAACGCGATCGCCGCCTGGCATGCCAGGAATGAAAAGAATCCCATGATCGCGTGGGTGCTGCCACATATTCGAGCGTCCTTCGAGTAGGAGAATCGCTCCTGAATGCCTGTTGCGTTGCGGATTGCCGCAAAAACCTTTCCGCGCCGCCGCCGCGAAGGCATTCCGAAATCGATCTGAAGCTCGAACCTGATCCCGGCGGCATCGCGAGCCGTGCCGTCAAAGCAGATGGCGCACGGGATTCTCAACCCGCTTCATCAGTTCCTCGAGAAACTCCGCCGCCGCTTCGACCGGCATGTCCCGTTCCTCGAACTGGAGCGAAAGGCAGAAGACGCCCTCGTTCCGAGCCGCGACGACTAAATGAGGCAGATCGCCCCGCCCGGAAGCGAATGAGGAAAACCGGGTGCCCGTCAAATTCGTTACCGCAATATCCGCCGGCCCCGCGCCCGACGGCTCCACGGCGGTCAGCCTGACCAAATCGGCGTTTCGGCAAACGAATTCCCGCGCGTCAACGCCGAAATCACGGCAGTATACGGAAATGTCGCCTTCCAGAATTCCCGCCGCCCGCAGCGCACCGGCAACGAAAGACGCCCACACGAGGCTGGCGGATAGGCTGAATCCGCCATTGCGGAGAAACTTCAGAAGTTCGTCGAACGCATCGCTTGCCGCGACCGCCGCAAACGAACTCGGAATCGAGACGGCCGCGCTCGATGCCGATTCGACATCCAGCGCGTGAATGGGTTCGGACACGCCTCGTCGAAGCAGCGCGCGCAGGTCGACCCCGAGCTCCGATGCCAGCCGCTTCGCCTTGGGGGAAGCGAGAATTCGGCCCGAGCCGGCGCCGCTCTTCGGAACGCCGGGAACCGCCCCTGCGGCGACGGGAGTCAGATCTTTCTTCCCGGCCGACTCCCGGGCGACGGCTGCCGGCGGCGCCGATTTCGACTCCGCCGGAGACGGCTGCTCGGTCCCGTCAATTCCAGGCTCCGGCGCGCGAGCCGCCGGGCTCGCTTCGTCCGAAATCACCGCGATCAAGTCGCCCACCGGAACATCCGCGCCGGCATCGGCCAGAATTTCGGCAAGCACTCCGGAGCGACCGGCGGGCACTTCCATCGTCGCCTTGTCGGTCTCCACCTCCATGAGCGCCTCGTCGGCCTCGACGGTGTCGCCGATCGATTTCATCCAGGCGACGAGCTTGCCGGAATCCTGGGCCATTCCCAGCTGAGGCATGGTCACCTCATGGCGCATGAAACAACTCCCCGCGCATTGCCCTGCGAGCGCCTTCGGCGACCGCCGCCGGCGTCGGCACCGTCAAATCCTCCAGTTCCGGGGAAAACGGAATAGGAACGTCCATGGCGGCGAATCGCTGCACCGGGGCATCCAGCCAGTAGAACGCTTTTTCCGCGATCCGCGCCGCGATTTCCGCGGACGCGCCGTAGCTTCGGTGCCCCTCGTCGATCACGATCGCGCGGGAAGTTTTCCGCGCCGATGCTAGAATCGTATCTTCGTCCAGAGGCGCGATGGTGCGAGGGTCGATGACCTCGGCGGAGATTCCTTCCCCGGCGAGCAAATCGGCCGCGTCGAGGGCCACCTGGACCATCGACGATGTTCCGACAAGCGTGACATCGCTGCCTTCGCGCCTGATGCAGGCCTCGCCCAGGGCGATCAGATATTCCTCTTCGGGAACCGGCGCCTTTTCCTGATAGCTGAGCTTGTCCTCGAAAATCACAACCGGGTTCTCGTCGCGTATCGCGGTCTTCAGAAGCCCCTTCGCCTCGAACGCAGTCGCTGGCATCGCGACCTTCAATCCCGGAATATGAGCGACGAGCGCGTGGAGGGACTGGCTGTGCTGCGCCGCGGACCGCCGGGTCGCGCCCATGTTGGTCCTGACCACCATCGGCACCTTCAGCTTGCCTCCCGACATGTAATGCGTTTTCGCCGCCTGGTTGCATAGCTGGTCCATGATCAGAAACAGAAAGTCGCCGAACATGATATCCACTATCGGCCGCAGGCCGGTCATGGCGGCACCGACCGCGATGCCTGTGAAGCCGGGCTCCGAAATCGGCGTATCGACCACTCTCTCCGGGCCGAATTCGTCGACTAGGCCCGACAATATCTTGAACGGCGTTCCGGCTTCCGCGACATCCTCGCCCAAGAGCACGATAGTCGGGTCGCGCCGCATTTCTTCCGCAATGGCTTCATTGACGGCCTGCGACAGCGTAATCTCGCGCATGTCAGCCGGCCTCCGCGAATACGTGCATATCGACCTCCTCGCTGCCGGGATACGGCGCCGCCAGCGCGTATTCGACCGCGTCTTCGGCTTCGCGCCGAACTTCCGACTCGATCCTGTTCAGTTCATCGTCCGAAGCGACGCTTTCGCCCCGCAGCCATTTCGCGAAATTCGAAACCGGATCGCGCTCGGATTTCCAGAGTTCCTCTTCTTCCTTGGCGCGGTAGTATTCTCGGCTGATGTCGCCGACATGGTGGCCGTGGAAGCGATAGGTGTCGAGAAGCAGAAAGAACGGTCCCTGCCCCGCCCTCGCGCGGGAGACGAAGCCCTCGGCGGCTTCGTTGACCTCCAGAACGTTCTGGCCGTCGACAGTAGCGGTTTCAATTCCGAATGCGCGCGCTCGATCCAGAAGATCGCCGGAGGCCATTTCGGATACGTGCGTATATTCGCCGTAGTGGTTGTTTTCGCACGCGTAGATGACCGGCAGCTTCCATAGCGACGCGATATTCATGCACTCGTACAGCAGCCCCTGCCCCAGGGCGCCGTCGCCGAAGAAGCACACGGCGACCCCGCCGCTTCCGAGTCGCTTCGCCGACAGCGCCGCGCCGGTGGCGATGCCGGCCGAGCCGCCGACGATGGCATTGGCGCCCAGATTGCCGTTCTCCTGATCGGCGATATGCATGGAGCCGCCCTTGCCGCGGCAGAATCCTTCCGACTTGCCGAGCAATTCGCAGAACATCTGCCTGAATCCCGCCCCTTTCGCGACGCAATGCCCGTGCCCCCGATGCGTGGAGGTTATGCGGTCGGTCGGCTCGAGCGCGTCGCAAATGCCGACCGCCACGGCCTCCTGACCGATATAGAGATGCGTAAGGCCGGGCATCTTCGCGGACAGGTACAGCTGGTGAGCGTTTTCCTCGAAGACGCGAATGCGAAGCATCTGGCGATACATGCGCAAGTACGCATCCGCATTGCGCTCTCGATTGCCTTCCATGCCGATCGTCCTAGTAGCGGCTGGCTATCGGCAGGGTCTCGGCGGGGAACAAGCTGATGACTTCGTGCCCCTTGTCGGTCACGACGACTTCCTCCTCGATCCGCGCGGCTGAAAACCCGTCCGCCGCGGGGCAGTATGTTTCCAGAGCGAAGACCATGCCCGTCTTGATTTCCATTGGATTTTCGATCGAGCAGACCCTGGAAATGATCGGCCTCTCGTGCAGGGCGAGGCCTAGCCCGTGCCCGAACTGCAGCCCGAACGCCGACAGCTCGTCGGGAAACCCGAATTCCCGCGCCTCGGGCCACGCGCTGGCGACCTCGTCGGTGCCGACGCCGGGCCTGATCAGCTCGATCGCGGCGTCGAGCCATTCCCGGCACTTGACGTAGGCGTCGTGCTGAACCGGCGTGGCGCGGCCGATGTTGAAAGTCCGGTAGTAGCAGGTGCGATATCCCTGATACGACTGAAGAATGTCGAAAAAAGCCTGATCGCCGGGCCGGAAGTAGCGATCGGTGAAATTGTGCGGATGCGGGTTGCAGCGCTCGCCGGAAATGGCGTTGATCGCCTCGACATCGTCCGATCCCATCTCGTAGAGCATCTTGTTGGCCAGGGCGACGATATCGGATTCGCGGATGCCGGGCTTCAGCTCCTCGTAGATCATGTGGTAGGTGCCGTCGACCATGGCCGCCGCTTGATTGAGCAGGTGAATCTCGTCGCAATTCTTGATCTCGCGAGCGTCCAGCATGACTTGCTGCCCGTCGACGACCTTGATGCCGGCATTTTCCAGTTCGCGGAACATGGCCGTTTCGGCATAGTCGACCCCGACCGGCATGTCCGATACGCCCGCCTGCCTCAGCAGGTCGGCGATTTCCTCCGCATAGTGCTTCATAAGGCCGAAGGACGGCGGAATGGTTCCCCGCATGCCGACGACTCCGGCGCGGCAATGCTCCGGATCCAGCCAGTCGCAGTACACCCTGTGATGCACCGCCGCCGAGCCGAAATCCCATACGTAGGGCTCGTCGTCGCCCGCCAGCAGAGCGAAGCGGCACATCTTGTCGCGCTCCCACTCGCCTATTTTCGTACCCGAGACGTAGCGGATGTTGTTGACGTCGAAAAGCAGCAGCGCCCCGCATTCGGAATTGGCGAGGGCCTGCCTCGCGCGCGCCAGGCGATATTTTCGCAAGCGGTCGTGATCGACCCGTCTTTCGAAGTCTACGGCCGTATGGCCGAGGGCGGGCAGGTGTCGGTCCCACTGCCAGCAGGGCGATAGATCGCCGGATTCATTCATTCTAGGTCTCCTTCAGCTGCATTCGAGATTTCGGCTAGTAGTGGCCTCGCGCACGCATAAGCGCATCGGCGCGATTTTGCGAGTCCTGCAGCGCGGCGGCGGCGGATTTGCGGCCAAGCAGCATGTCGTGAAGCTCCTCGCCGGCTATGTCGATAAGCTTGACGATTTCGGGCACGGGCGGCCGGGGCCAAACCTGCAGCACGCCGCTGCGGGCCATTTCGTCCACTATGGAAATCAATGGCGAGATTCGCTGCACTTCGGGATCGTTGCTCACGCTGAAGCGCGGGCTGACCAGGCTTCCGTTCTCGATATAGAGCTTGATCGCCTGGGCGGACGTGAGCGCCGCCAGCGCGCTCCACGCCGCATCGATTCTTTCGGGTTCGATGTTGGAGGGGATCGCCAGCGCATATCCGCCGACGGGCGCTATCGGACGGCCGCTCAAACCGACCGGATGCGGCAGGTATTCGGTGTTTCCGCAGGCCGGCGACCCCTCGTCCAGCTCGAAGAGCGGAGCGAGAAGCGTCGCGGAATAGGCGATCGCGGCCTTCCCGTCCGCATAGCAGCGCGCCCTTTCATACCAGGACATGTTCAGAATTCTGCGAGGCGACACCTCCAGCAACTCCATGAAGTAGTCCGCGGCCGCGCTCGCTTCCAGAGAATCGAACATCGGCCGGTAGCATTCGCCCCGGGCGTTTTCCCAGTCGAACGCGCTTCCGTCCCAGCGCAGATTCAGCACCGGCTGCCCGAGCGCGGCGGTCACGAATAGAAACGAATGGCCTAGCGGCGTGCCGCGCGCGGCGTTCCAGGCCACGCCGGCGATGCCCTCGAAAGGATCGTGCAGCGCCTTGGCGGCGGCCAGCGTGTCTTCGACTGTTCGCGGCAGCTTGAGCCCCCGCTCCTCGAACAGGTCGCGCCTGCAGACCAGCAATTCGGGGGTCGTCTGCACCGGGATGCCGTATTGCCTCCGCTTGTGCCGCGTGCTCGCCAGCGCCACGGGATGGAAATCCGAGAGATCGAGTTCGCTGGCCTCGACCATGGAGTCCACGGGAAGAAATCTGCCGGCCTCGGCCATCTCGCCGAACCACGGCAGGTCGCAGGCGACGATGTCGTACCGCGACACCCTGGCGTTCGCATTGTCCAGGATTTCCTCGCGCAGCCGGTCGATCGAAAGGGCCCGGCTCCAGATGCCGACGCCGAAAATGGTTTCGAACTGCGTTTTCAGCGTATGCATCGCCATGAATGTCGGGTCGGCGTGCACCAGGAGCCTGAGTTCGCCGCGGATCGGAAGCTTGGCGTCGAATACGGAAAGCGGCGGCAGAATGTTGCTGCCGGCGTAGGAGGCGCCGAAGTAGTATTCGGCGCGCCCGCCGTCGGACACGCTGCCGGCGTTGGCCAGGCCGCCGATGAGAGAGCGAGTCCGGCGAGCGAATTCCTGCCATTCGCGAATGAGCTTCGGCGTTGGATGGAGCGAGAAGGACTTTCCCGAGGCCGTTTTAGGGCGCCGAACCAGCAGCCCGCGGCTCTCGATCCTCGACAGAGCCCGCATCGCCGTGCCGTAGGACAGGCCCGAGGCGCCGACCAGGGAGCTGCTCGTGCACAGCTTTCCGCTGAGATGGCTGCGCATGAGCGATGTTAGAATTCTGAGCTCGCTGTAGCCGGTCTTCAGCGAGAGCGAAAGCTCCGCTTCGTGCTGCAGCTGATCGACGAAATCCAGCAGCTGCGCGATTTCCATGTTGGAAACTCCGGGGCGCCTGCTCCGGTCGTCGGTTTCGTACGGACCCTCCGGCTTGTCCCCGGAGCGGCGAGTTCGCAAGGAACCGGCCCGTCCGCGTCCCTCGAGTGGCCCGGCTATCGATCATCTCCTCGATCCGGCGCATTCCGCAGCCGAATCCGCATGTGTTCGGCGTTCAATTGCATGAAGCGCCCGCGGGCGGGACTCAAGGAGGCGCGCGACGCGCCGCGGCCGTTCGCCGGGCGAGCAATGGCCCGCGGCGCGCGTCGACATCGCCGAGAATCTGTCTTCGGCGCTGCTTCCGGTCGAAGATGCGGCTTCCGGTCTGGAACATGATCACGATCATGAGAAGCACGCCGAGATAGAGCTGTACCATGAAGGCGGGCGTTACGTTGAATACCAGCCCCGTGTTCAGGAAATTTACCGTAAGCGTGCCGATCGCGGCGCCGACCACCCCGCCCTTGCCGCCGAGGATGGATACGCCGCCGATAAACGCCGCCACCGTTCCGGCGAGCAGGAGATACTGCAGGCCGAGCGCCTGCGCGGTGCCGGAGCGGAGGCCTATGATGACGCCGCCGAGCCCGGCGCAAAAGCCCGATATCGCGAATACGATGATCATTGGCCGCTTCAGGTCGACCCCGGCCGCGAGCGCTTCCTTTCTCGCGCCGCCGATCGCGTAGATCTCGCGTCCGTACCTGGTGTAGTTCATGAACAGCCCCACGAGGACGAACATGGCGATGACGAGGATGCTCGCTGGCGAGAAATAGCCGAAGAATTTCGTGGTGATGAAATCCGGCACCCTGAAGTCGGTCAGCATCACGGTCTTCTCCTGGGCGGCGAACAGCGCGACTCCGCGCAGAAGCATGAGCGTCCCGACCGTCAGCACGATGGCGCGAACGCGGAGGTACGCGATGAAATAGCCCTGGATGATCCCGATCGCCGTCGCGATCGAGACTGCGATCAGAATCGCGGTCACCGCTCCCAGGCCGTCGGTGAAGCGAACCGCGATCACGGCCGCGAGGGCGGCGTTGGACCCGATCGACAGGTCGATTTCGCCCGCGATGATGCAGAGGGTCAGAGCCAGGCCGACCAGACCCAGAACCGCGAACCGCTCCATGATGGCGAAGGTCGTCCTGTGCGTCGCGAAGTATTCGTTCGTCAATCCGAAGTACCCGTAGACGATAACGGCGAGTAGGATTGCGAACGCGAGATCGTGGTTTTCGACGACCCAGTTCCTGATTCCCGTCAACGCGTCGGCCTCCTATTCCTGCGCTCTCGCGCCGCGCCTGACCAGCGCGAACACGATTATTGAAAACACGATCATTAGACCGACCGCCAGCACCCTGGGGCCGCTGTTGAACCCGTGCAGCACCATCATGTTGTCCACCGTGGATATGAAAATCGCGCCCAGGCTGGACCGGAGCGTCGAGCCGAAGCCCCCCATGATCGAATTGCCGCCGACCATGACGGTGGCGATCACCATGATCGTCATGTCGCCCGACGAGCCGAACTCCGACGAGAAGTAGTTGACGTGCGCGCTGGAAACCTGCGCCGAAAACGCGATCGCCACGAAAGCGGAGCAAACGGACGCGATCATGCAGACCTTAATCGCCATCGGGAAGTTTTCGTGGCCGGTCGCCCTGCCCGCGGCTCTGTTCGCGCCGATCAGATAGACCTGCCTGCCGAATTTCGTGTAGCGGAGGACGAGCTCGGCGGATACGGCGATCAGGATGAAGGCGATCGTGATATTCGGCAGTCCCAGAAACGAGCCGGTGCCGAGCCACTCGGCGCCGTGCGGCCTGCGGAAGGATACGACGAGATTGTCGCTCCACCACGACCCCAGGCCGAACAGGAGCCCGGCGGCGCCGAGCGTTACGACGATCGGGTTGCCGCCGAGGCCGATCAGGGCGCCCTGCGCCGCGCCCGCGACAAGCGCGATCAGCATCGTCAGAAGAAACGAAATCTCGAATCCGTACCCGGCGGACATCGACGTGGCGAAGCAGATGATGCAGAGCGCGGCGGTCTCCTTCATGGACAGGAGGAAGAAATTGCCCGACAGCGTGACGAACGTCAGCCCCACGGCCATGATGCCGACAAGCGCGGCATCGCGAATGATGGTCTTGAAATTGAACAGCGTCAGGAAGTTGGGGGCTGTGACCATTCCGGCGATAAAGACGATCAGGAACAGCGCGATCAGGCACACGACCAGGGCCGAGTAGTCGCGCACCAGCCGGTCGACATAGCCCGTGGCCGCGTCTCGGGCGCCTCCGATCATGCCTCCCGTCATGCCTGCGCGGCCTCCGGGGACCGCGAGAACGGATGCGTGATCTGCTCGAGAACCGCCGCGGCCGAAATGCTTTCCGCCGTTATCTCGCCGATCTGCATGCCGCGGTAGAAGGTGACGACGCGGTCAGCCAGCCCGGTTATTTCCTGGATGTCGGTCGAGGCGAAGACGACCGCCTTGCCTTCATCGGCGAATTCCCGCAGCTTCCTGTAGATTTCCGCTCTCGCGCCGACGTCAACGCCGCGGGTCGGCTCGTTGACGAGAATCACTTTCGGCTCGATGGCCAGCCATTTGCCCAGCGCGACCTTCTGCTGGTTGCCGCCCGACAGCAATCCGGCTTCCGTGCGCATGCGCGAGACGTCGACCGTGAATTTTTCCGCGTTGAGCGATGCGAGGCCGCGCTCGACGCCGCGCCGGAGGATTCCGAATCCCGAGATTCTGTCGAGAGCCGGCGATGTCAGGTTTTCCCTGATCGGGCGGCCCAGAAACAGGCCGTCGAGCTTCCGGTCGTCGGAGCAATAGGCGATCCCCGCCTCTATGGCCTCCTTGGGCGACCTCGGCATGAAGCTCCGGCCTCCGAACGCGATCCGCCCCTCCCTGATTCCGCGGGCCCCGCCGACGGCGGCCAGAATGTCGCCGGAGCCGCTGCCGAGCTGCCCGGCGAGTCCGAGTATCTCGCCCGGATACGCCGAGAAGCTGAACGGCTCGACCGTGGCGTCGGGCCAGACGCCGCGCACTTCCAGCAGCGGCGCGTCCCGCGCCGGGCTGGCTCTTGGCGGGAACATGTTGCGAAGCTCCCGGCCGAGCATGGATTCGACCAGCGATTGAACGTTGAGTTCCGACGCCGCGCGAGGTTTCTGGCTCATGCCGTCGCGAAGCACGGTTATGCGGTGGCTGATTTTAAAGATTTCGTCGAGTCTGTGGCTGACGTAGATGATGGACTTTCCGCTTGCCGCCAGTCGTTCGACCATGGCGAGAATGCGCATGCTGTCGGATTCTCCCAGCGCCGCGGTCGGCTCGTCGAGAATCAAGACTCTCGGCTCCCGGGCCAGCAGCCTCGCCACTTCGACCAGCTGCTGCTCCCCGACCGAAAGGCGATTGACTGCGATCGAAGGGTCCACCGAATCCAGCCCGACCTCGTCCAGATAGGGCCTGGCGCGCCTCGCCAGCACCTGCTTCGTCGCGACCAGGGGAACTTGGTCTCCCGCGAGAAAGATGTTTTCGGCGACGGACATCGCCGGGATGAGGCTAAGCTCCTGCTGGGCGATGGAGATGCCCGCCCTCTCGGCGCGCGCCGGGTTTGGAAAGCGAACGGCGGCCCCGTCCATCTCGAATTCGCCCGAATAGCCGTCGTCGAATCCGCTGATGATCTTGACGAGGGTGGACTTTCCCGCGCCGTTTTCGCCGACGAGGCCCATGACCTCGGATTCGCCGATCTCGAAATCAGCGTCCTTGAGCGCCTGGATGGCCCCGAAGGAACGATTGATCGCCGAAAGCTTCAGCAGTGTTTTCATTTCCGGAATACGCGCATTCGAATCAAGTCGGCCCGACGCGCAGTATGCGCCGGGGGCGGTCGCCTGCGCCACCCCCGGAAGCGATTGATTCGGCCCTTTCTAGCCTCCCCAGGCGCCGGAGCAAAGCTCGTCGATGCCGTAGAGGTTGCCGTCGTATCCGCGCAGGGCCACGGTCTCGAGATTGTCGAGCGTTACTGCGGGATTGGGCGTGAAGTTGATGTAGTTCGCGAGCTGGCCGGTGTCGAGATACTCCTCGACCATTTTGATGGCGAGTTGGCCTTCGTGCAGGGGCGACTGCAGTGTCGTGCCGAACTGCTTTCCTTCTTCGATCAGCTGCTTGTCGCCGTTGCAGACGGTGCCGACCGCGATAACGTCCTGGCCCAGGGAGTAGCCAGCTTCCTCGAATGCCTGGATGCCGCCGGTAAGGATGGCGTCGTCCATTCCGTAGACGAAGTGAATGCCTTCGTCGCGGTGCGCCGCGATCAGCTTGGCCGCGCCCTTGTATCCGTTCGCCTGTCCGAATCCTTCGCCGATGTCGCCGATTATCGTCAGGGGCGAGCCGGCGATCGCGTCATTGAAGGCGTTGATGGAGAGGCCGTACCCTCCGTAGGAATGCGGATAGGACAGCACGAGAACGTTGAAGCCTTCGCCGCCCTCGGCCATTTTGCGGGCCGCGGCTTCGCGCATCATGTAGCCCGCGTTCCTGGCGCGCAGCCTGTCGTCGGGACCGGCGTAGCCGAATATGTACTGCTTGTCCTGCTCGTTGGGCAGCTGGTTGATTTTCAGGACCGGAATGCCCGTCCTGGCAAGAGCCCGCAGAGATCCGAGTCCGGCCGTGGCGTCCGAGGGCCACCAGATGAAAACGTCGGGCAGTTGCCCGGCGGCCAGAACCTGCTGAACCTGCTGGTCCTGCTCGGCCTGGTTGAACTGGTTTTCGAACACCTTGATATCGAAGCCCTTGAGGGCGGCGGTTTCCTTGATGCCCTTGATGAATCGGCCGATGTAGGCTTCTCCCGCAGGGCCGTTGAAAGAGATGATGGTTCCTTTGTCCGCGGCGAAGGACGGGCCGGCCGCCAGTCCCAGCGCGACTGCGCCCGCTGCGGCCAGCGTTAGCGGAAATTTCAATTTTGACATGCTATTTTCCCCACTCAGGTATTGTACGGCGCGCTGTTCGCGCCGCAGCCCGCCTTCTAGCAGAATGAGGGCGGCAATTTGAAAACCCATTTTTAGCCATTCTGGTTATTTTTTGTCCATATTGGTTCAAATTTGGATTTTCAAGCAATTTTCCGTCGGCGAGAATTTGGCTATAAGAAATCGTGGTCGAATTCGGCGGAGAACAATATTGGACATTCACAAGACAAGGCTTGCGGGAAAGCGCGCGCTGATAACCGGAGCCGCTCAGGGCATGGGAGCCGCAATCGCAGAGTACTACGCGGCGCAAGGCGCAGAGGTCTGCCTGGGAGATGTCAATCTGGGAGGCTGCAGAGAGGTGGCTGCCCGAATTGAAGCCGCGGGAGGATCGGCGATCGCGGTCGAACTCGACGTTACCAGTCGAGCGGCCATGAAGGCCGCGGTCGACGCGACGGTCGACGCGTTCGGATCCATCAACGTGATGCTCAACAACGCCGGCATCAACAAGCCCATGATGTTTCTCGACGTAACCGAGGAAAACTGGGACATGATCATGAAGGTCAACGCGCTCGGCGTCCTGCTCGGCATGCAGGAGGCCGCCAAGGCCATGATCGCGCAGGGCAAGGACAACGGCCCCTACAAGATAATCAACGTCGGCTCCATTCTCAGCCGCCAGGCTTTCGACGATGTCGTGCCTTACTCCTGCTCCAAGCATGCCGTCCTCGCCATGATCAACGGCGGCGCCAAAGCGCTGGTCGAGCACAATATCACTGTCAACGGCTACGCGCCCGGCGTCGTGCGCACCGAGCTCTGGGAGCAGCTCGACAAGGATCTGGTCGCCATCGGAAAATTCGAGAAGGAAGGCGAATCCATGGACAGCCTCGCCGAAAACATGATTCTCATGAAGAGATATTCATATCCGGAGGATGTCGTCGGAACGGCCGCGTTTCTCGCCAGTTCCGAATCCGACTATATGACCGGCCAGCTGCTCATGATCGACGGCGGCATGGTCATTCAGTAGATCCCGAGGGGGAGGATGCGCCTATAGGCGCGAGCGACGCTGGCGGCGGGTCCCGTCTGCGCCGGTGCCGTTAATCGGCCGGCGCCAGGCGGCGGAACGGGCGATCGGCGCGGCCTCGCGGCCCGCTCCGGTCGGCAGGCTGCTCAAATTCCCGGCGCTTCAGCTGCATCTTCCCAGTACGATCGCCATATCGCGCGCCCCGTCCAAGGCTATGACGTCGGCCAATCCGTCGCCGTTCGAATCCCGGTCCACGACCGCCTCCATTCCGATAACCCATTTCTTCGCGTCCGATGAATTGTCGGCGAAGGCGGCAATGCCGACAAGGGGGTCGCCATCCGGACTGGCGAAGGAAGACGGGGCTACAAAGACCTCGGGATGGCTATCGGCGTCGGCGCATTCCGGTTTTTCGACTTCGGGCGACTCATTCATTCTCACGAGCTCGACGGCGTAGACTCCCTTGGTAAGATCGGCTCCGCCCAGCGCCGTCGCAGTGAACCGCTCCGCCCCGACCGCACCGATCGCAGTGACGGCGCCATCCACCTGCAAGCTTCCCGAGGTTCGAACGCGGGGACAGTCGAGCAGTAATGTACCGGTCGCCGGCGCCGCGCCGCCGACGGGGCATTCCAATTCCAAAACGCCGGAAATCGACGGGAATATGTCGACGATGCCGTCCGTTCCGGAATCCGCGGCGGGGGCCATTCGAAGAAAATGCAGATCGTCGATCGTTCCGAATTCATCGAGATCGCCGTCCCCGTCGCTGTCGTACGATTGGAAAGCAGCCTCCGCGTAGATTCGATTGCCGGTTACGCAGTTCGCGTACGCCTCGCCGGTCTCGTCGAGACCGAAGCATCTTTCGAAAGGGTTGCCCGAAGCGGACGGCGCGAAGCGGGAATCGAGACTCGGGAAATTAAGAACGCCGTAGCCGGATAGCGCGATCAGCGATGCGAAGCGCCCCGCTTCGGGATATCCTTCCAGACCGGAGAAGCCACCTACATCCAGCGACCAGTTGCCGTAGGGACCGCGAGCGGATCTACCGGCGTGAACGAACCCGGCCGATGCGAGCCCCGACGCAACGATTGCCGGGTTTCCTCTCGTTCTCGGGATTTCGCTGCCGCCGAAGGATGCCAGAACCGCCTCGAGTTCGATCTCGCCATTCGAAAAATCGCCGTCCACGAGCGCCGAATCGATGAAGCCGTCGCCGTCCGCATCCAGGTCCGCGCCGGTCATAGTCGCCTGAGGAACGGATGAATCGCTTCGATTTACGCCGCGCACCAGCAGCCTGTAGCCCTGTCCGAAGCTGTTGGAATGCCCGCCTCCCGCCGCGAATGCCGATGGCAGGTGCCCGGCGGCGACCAGCTCGGAAAGATTGATCGAGGCGGCTGCGTCGGCAACCTGCGAAACCAAGAGATCTCGCCGCAATTCCGCATATTCGGACGCGACGTAGCTTTGGGCGGAAAGCGTGAGCTGCCTAAGATCCCGCCCGAGAATTATCGCGCGCTTGCGCTGCACCTCCTCGGAAACCATGTGGTTCGCCAGAACAATGAACGAACCGAAAAGCGTTGCCGCCAGCGACGCCTCGAGAAGCGTCGCGCCCCTTTCGCGGGCGCGCTCGATTCCGCGCTTCGCGGGACAGCCGGGCCGCGCGTCGGCGAATCGCGGTCGATTTCCAACTTTGAACGCGGCGAAGCGAAGGCTCAATGGACCAGCCCCGCGATCAAATTCGCCGGGAGCGCGATTCCCAGGAACGGAACCGCGCCTCCGCCGCCTCTCCGATAGAACGCGGGAGCCGGCGGCCCGCATGCCTGCGGGAATCGCATCCGATACAATCCAATCGCCGCCAAGGCCGGAACGCATGCCAGACACGCGAAAACCGCCCGAATATCCGAGCCGAAAAGCAGCAGCGGCATTGCTAGCGCAACCAGGTCGGGGGGCGGCGGAAATCCTGTTCTAAAACGGCCTTGCAGCTGCCAGGCGATTCTCGCGGCGATCCAGACCGCGGCGCCTAGCGCGGCTCCCGCCAGCCACCAACAGCCATCGCGGTCCGAAAGCCCGACGCTTCCCGCAATTATGCAGCACGGCAGCACGAGCTCGTCGGGAGCCCAGTAGGTTCGCGCGTCGACCCAAGCCGCCGCCATAAAGAGCGCGCCGAGAAATATCCAAAGCAGATCTGCGGGCTGAACCTGGCCGGCAAGGTGAGCGCGGGATGCGGCAGCCGCCAATCCCGCGGACGAACCGGCCAGCGCAATCCATGGCAAGAGGACGATTCGACCGGTCGCTCGCGGTTCCAGCCTTGCGAGGCCAGAGAGGCCGCAGCGGACGGCGAAGCCGGCGGCGGCCGCGCAGCACGCGATCATCAAAACTATCGCCGCCAATTCAATCGATCGGATCGAAAGGGCGGAACCGACGCGGACGGGCCGCTTCCGGACGCAATGCGCATTCATGCGAATTCGAAGTCACGGAAGCATTATTCCGGCAACGGGCGTTCCGCTGGCAACCTCGACGGGAAGCGCCGGAACCGAAATCTTCCCGACTTTCGGCTGCCGCCCCTCGAAGGTTCGGTAGGCGCCCGAAAACCGAAATTCCCCGGGCCTTGCTTCGCGCACCAGTAGTCCGGCAAGCGATTTCGGCAGACCGTCGAATTTCCCGGAGTCCCGGTCGAAGTCGCCAGGCCAGGCTAGCGCGAATTTCCGGCCGTTCAAGTCTGCGACCATCGATGTCCATTCCGCGCCGGAACCCAGGGGCGTGCCGCTTGAATCCAGCGTCGAGCCTTCGCGCAAATCTCCGGACACGTAGTCTTCGCGAGCGCGTTCAAGGACCGAAACCATGCTCCACGCCATCGCGCCGCCCAGCGAAATAGCATTCTCGCCCGGAATTTCCGCAGACAGCGCCAGAGCCATGGCCGAACCCGCCATCGCCGGCCACATCGCCATCATGTCCGCATCCCGAATTCCCGAAGCGACGGCGTCGGAGCTCGCGCGGTCCCCTTCGCAAGGGAGGATTCATCGAGTTCTTCGCCGAGCTTTCTTTCGCGATCAAGCTTGTCCCTGCGCGCTTTGATGCGCTCCGGCCTTGAATCCAGGTACTCTTCGACAAGCGACCGCGAAGCCTGGAACGCGGCGGGGCGGAACAGCGGGCGCCCGAGTTGGACTTCGGCCCGGTAGTGGGCGCATGCCATTGCGGCCTCCGCGCAGCAAGCCGAATTGCCGCCGTTGCCGAGCACGTACCAGAGCGGGCGATTTTCCTTCTTTAGCCAGCTGAAAGACGCGCTAGCCACGATGCCGCGATCCTTTCGAGCCGCTTCAAGAATCGCGATGAAGGCCGTGCGCTCCCAGGCGTGACGCTTCGCGCGCCTTTCGATTTCCATTCCCGACCGCGACGCAAGCGCAGCCGCAACTTCCCCGCCAATGAATTGATCGGAAGCGACGGAGCGCTGCATCCGCCACTTGCGAACGGGCTGCCGACTCGCAATGCTCCCGAGCCGGTTCAGGAGTTGCCCCGCCGAGGCGTAGCGGTAGCCGAAAAAATTCGCGAATGCGGCGGCGAGCGCTTGCTCCGCCGGCGGAAGGCTCTTCAATCCCCGCCATATCGGTCCGATCTGCTCTTCGAATGCTTCACTCGCATCGTCCACGGACACGTCGTCCCAATGCCGCCGCATTCGGCGATTTGCCGCGTCGCTCGATAGCCGATCCGGGTTCGGCGAATTCGGCAGCTCCCCGAACCCAATGCCCTGGCAGATGAGCCAGTCTTCCGGACGCAGCGCGCTAGCCCAGGGCCTTGGCCGAACCGGGGCTGGAGTCTCATTCAAAAGTCCGCCTGCGCGGACCAGCAGGCTGCTGCACGCCCTTTCTCGTTCCTTTCGCAACCGAACGGCATCGAACGGGGAGAAATCGCTTCTGGAGAATTCATCCTCCCGCCGGCAAATCCGCGACGTTCGCATGGTTTCGGACTGCGCGCGAATCAGGCTGTCGAGCGAATGCCTGACTCGGAATGCGAGATCGGGGCGCAGGCGGAGCGACCTGCTCGCCGCCCACGCCAGCGGCATGGCGTACGCGACGGCAGCAACACGGCCTGCAACCGCCTGAACCGCGAGCCAATTTTCGAAATCCAGACCGCGAGCGCCGCTTTTCGACAGCAGGACATCCGCGGACGCGCACGGCTTGAACAGCCAATCTCCGACTCCCGGCAGCTCTGCTATCCAGGCGAACCGCCGAGCGAGCGCGGAGCACGGCCGGATATGCGCCCACGCGACCACGGCGCCAGCATCTCTCGCCTCCTGAGCATAGGCGCCGGCGACCGCTGCGGCGGCGAGCGAGCCAAGAACCGCGAATACGGCCAGTCGAAGGGCATCGTCTCCGGAATTCCGCCGGCTATCGGTCATGGAAAACATCTTTCCGACAGCCCCTTGATCTCGATCGGGCTTCGGATTTCAAAATGCCGCAAAGCGATTCGCGGGCGGGATATTGCATGACATCGTCTCCTGCTCGGACAAGTAGTTTCCAGGAATCGAATAGCATTCCGATGCGAAACTGCGTACGGCGAATTGCGTCCAAGTTAGGCTTGCATCGCATGATCGCGTGGAAAACTTTCCCGAGAGTCGGCGGTGCGGCTTACTCCGAGTTGCTTACCGCATTGCCTAGATCATCATAACGACGGCGGGACTCGCGTTAGGTCTGGCGGAGGCGGTCGTTCGCGAAAATCTTGAGCTTTTCCTCGATGGAAATGGCGAGATTGTCACGCTTCTCCCAAGGCACTTGGGAACGAGTAATTTACGCGCATGCAGGCGATATTTATTGCCGGGATAAAATTGCCTTATCGGACTCCGCCGGTCAGCCGCCCATTCATTCCTCGAAGCGACAGCCCCTTCCGAGCACGCAAAAGCTTTGGCAGGGACTAAAAATCCGCTGGCACGGCGTCAGCAAAGTTAAAGAAAATGGATTTGATCGAGTTAAGCACGATTTCTTGATAGGCCAGCGGCGGCCTGATCACGAGAATTTATCCGCTCCCGGATTGCTCCCTTTGTGTTGCCATGTGTACTTTTGTTGGACCCAGATTATCCACCGGATGCCGCCGCCGGGAAATTGTTCGTAAGCGTTCGGTCGAGCGGTTGCGACAGTCCGTCACTGCGAAATTGAGGTTGATAACTAGGATTCCGGCGTGCTTTTGCACTGCGCATGGAAATTCGCATCGAGGATATCGGGATGCCGCCGGTTCCGTGCGTTGCCGACGAAGGGCAGCTGTCGGAGGCGTCGGCTCCCGGTCCGGTCGACTGGAAATTCCTTTGCGAGCGCGAGCGGGTCCGGGCCGAGGACGCAGAGCAACGTCCTTCGGTTAAGAAATCGGGCTATTCGGATAAGAAAAGCCCCTGTCAGCGGACGGAACTTGCCCGGCTGCTTCTTCGGGATCATGACCTGTCGCACCGGTTTCGGCGCGTAGGTTCCATCCCTCAGATCCCGCGACAGATCCCCGAGCCATTGCTCCGCGCCCCGCGCCTCG
>MPMP01000113.1 GCA_002238565.1 Albidovulum sp. bin36 | reverse complement strand
CTGGGCGATAATGATGGACAAAAGAGGCGCCGCCGCCAATAACAACTTCGCGGTCGAAAACCTCGCGACCGCGGCCTGAAAATTCATGCCTTCTCGCCATCGCGCAGGTTTTACCATAAGAGAATCGTCCCATGCTCGGCGTCCGCAACCGCCTTCAGGAATTGCAACCGCTTGTCCCGCAAGTAATCGATATACTGTCCAGAAGACCGCGCAAACGCATTTATCGTGTGTCGGCGTGAACGGCCGGGCCATTCGCAAAGCATTTGCCGACTTGCGCGAAAGGGGCGTCAAGCATGCTCCGCATCGTTTTTCCGCAGACGCAACGCGCGGCGCCGTTCGGGGCCTCTCCGTCGTTTTGCCGATTCTGCGCCGGGAACCGGTCGCTTCCGGGGCGGTTTCCACCGCCCGACCTGCCTGGCAGCGGCCAGCCCCGCTCTGGTGTTCTCGACGATCAGTTCGCGCTGGAACTCGTCGAAGGCGGCGGCTATGCGAAAGAACAGGCGCCCTTCCGGCCGGGGGGAAGGGACGCCTGCGGCGCAGGATGACGCTTTCACGCCCGGAATGCGCGCCGGCGGCGCTCCGGATCGACATGCCGCGGCCCTTCAGCCCGAAATGCGCGGGCAATCGCCCATGAACAGCGCGCGAGAGCTTCTTTCAACAGGATTGGAAGCCTGCGTTAAGCCCGCAAGGCTGTGACTTCGGGCCATCTGTATTCACCTAGCGGGGAGAATGCGGCCCCATCGAGAGGGGCAACAATCCATGACCCCACCGACCCGATGGGGAAGATGTTCTTCAACATCGTTGCTGCTTTCGCCGAATTCAAGGCCGACTTCATCAGGATGCGAATCCGCGAGGGCATGGCGATCGCTAGGTCCAAGGGCCGTCTCAAGGGCAAGCAGCCGATGTTCTCGGACCGCCAGTAAAAAAGAGCTCTGCTGGATGCACGCCAGCGGCGACTACACCATATCTTGTGTCAAAACCTTCATGATTTTCTGCGTTTACTTACCCCGGAGCATGAAACTCGCGTGCGGCTGACGGTTGCCGGAACCGGAGAATCCTGTGGCCCATGGATCGAGTGCCGGCGGCCAGGGGAAAGTGTGCCCAAAGCCCGAAAAGAGTTTCAGAGAAAAGCCTAGCGGAGGCACTGAAACTTGCCGGCGATGCTGAATTCAAAGGCCGAACTGAATCCGCGAATGGAAATTTACTTTCTCGAAACCGGAAAAAAGAATACTCAATTCTGAAATGCGCAAATCTGACGTAGAAATTTTTGGAGCCGGCATTTTCGGCCTATCGATCGCATTCGAATGCTTGCGCCGCGGCGCGAGCGCGCGCGTCATAGAAAAGCGAAGAGTCGGCTCCGGCGCAAGCGGCGGCTTTGTCGGAGCATTGTCGCCGCACGCTCCAGACCCCTGGAACGAAAAAAAGCAGTTCCAGCTGAATAGCTTGATTGAATCGGATGCCTTCTGGAAAAATGTCGAGGCATGCGCTGGCGAGAGTTCCGGATACCGCCGCATCGGTCGACTGCAGCCTCTCGCTACGGAACGCGCCATAAATCGCGCGAAGGCCTACGCCGAAAAGTCACGGGAGAACTGGCTGGGCGGCGGAAGCTGGAATCTCGTCGAGGCGGCGGAATTCGGGAGCTGGGCGCCGCATACTCCGACAGGCTGGCTTGTATTCGACTCCCTCTCCGCGCGCATCAATCCCCGACGATCTCTATCCGCGCTCGCGGCGGCAATAGCTAATTTATCCGGCGAAATCGTCGAGGGCGAAACGAATGGCTTCGGCGCAAAATCGACAATATTGGCGACTGGCTGGGAAGGCTTGGCCGATCTTGAGGAACAGCTCGGAATCCGAATTGGCCGCGGCGAAAAAGGCCAGGCGGCGCTGCTCGACCACCGCGCCGAGAACAATCCTCAAATCTACGCCGACGGGCTGCATATCGTTCCCCACGAAGACGGCACTGTCGGCATAGGATCAACCAGCGAACGCGAATTCGAAGATGCCGGTTCGACTGACGAGCGGCTAAATTCACTAATCGCCGCAGCCGCGCAATCGGTTCCTCGCCTTAGGAATGCAACAGTAATTGGCAAATGGGCAAGTGTTCGACCTCGCGCCGATTCTCGTTCGCCGCTGCTGGGGCGCCACCCGAAGCTCGACTCGACCTATGTCGCCAACGGCGGGTTCAAGATCGGCTACGGACTCGCGCCGCGCGTCGCAAAGGTCATGGCCGACCTGGTGCTGGACGGGTTCGAAGGAATCCCCGAATCATTCACGCTTGAACGCAGTGCAATGAATTCGAAACAAGCGGCAGCCTGAATCGAAACGAGCGCGGCAGCTAGCAAGTTGTTGCCTTCGCGCTCATGCATAGGCGACCATCGGCGCCGCGAACCCACGAATCCGCGCCATTTGCGGATTCCCGAATGCAAAAATCAGCGAATTCGTTCGCAAATAGCGGCGCGATCGCGCGGTAGTCGAACAAATGGAATCCGCCGATGAATTCAGCGGTCAGATTTGTCAGCATCAATGCGAGGAGCGGTCCGTGAACAACTAGCGACGGATAGCCTTCCACGGCCCGGCAATATTCCGCATCGTAGTGAATCCGGTGGCCGTTGAATGTCAGCGCCGAAAACCGAAACAGCGCAGATGAATCGAAGGCGCGAGAGACCGACGCCGTTTCGTCGCTCGGCGCGGGCAAAGGTTCGCGCGCCGGCGCATCCTTACGCCGGTAAACCAATGTCTGCCTCTCTTCGAGGACGACTTCGCCGGACTGCGTAAATTCATGGCGCAGCGTAACGAACGCTAGCGGTCCGGAACGGCCGTCTTTTGCTTCGACTGTATCGACGACCGACTTTTTGCATCCGCGCCGACCAATTCTAAGCGGCGCGAATTCCTTTATCCGTCCGCTCGCCCACATGCGCTTGGGCAGGCCGGTATCCGGCAGAAACCCGCCGGTTTTCGGGTGCCCGTCGATGCCGGTGTTCTCGGGGCGAACCGGTTCCCAGAAATAAATGTGGTGCCAGAACGGCGGAAGCGGGTCGGCCGGTCCAGGCGCCGGGCCGTTGCGGCCGAGCAATTCGTGCAGCGCCGCGGCCCGCGATGGATCCATCCGGTCCTCAATCCTGCGAGATACTCCGATAGCAGACTCCATGCCGATGCGTAGCTTCTCGCCTCCGTCGCGGCAACACGAATTTTGAACTCCATCGCCTGGATTTGAAGCGAACGAACGCGTAAACCGGTTCGGCGGCATTGACAATTTCCTTCCGCTCGGCGAATTGCGCGCCTAGCATCTCGCGTGAAAGGACTAGTTGAAATGAAACTTGCGGCAGCAGCATTTGCAATTACGCTATCCACCGGTTCCCTTGCCGCGCAAGAGGCGCCTTGCGGAGGCAACTATGAAGCATGGGTCGGCGGACTAGTCGAAGAAGCCGTGGAGATGGGATTCAATCGAGGCGCCGCTTCGCGATTTTTCGGCTCGGCCGCGCTCGATCCCGATGTCATTCGCCGCGACCGGGCGCAAGGCATATTCAAAAGCACTTTCGTCGATTTCTCGAAAAAGGTCATCCAGCAATACCGCATTAACTACGGCGCCAAATTCTACAAGGAACACAGGCGGAAATTCGACAGGGTCCAAGAGCGATTCGGCGTTCATCCCGGCGTCCTGCTGTCGTTTCTGGCGCTGGAAACCGATTTCGGACAAGTTCAGGGCGATTTCAATACGCTGAATTCGCTCATGACGCTCGCCTACGATTGCCGGCGTCCGGATTTGTTCCGGCCGCATCTGTTCGCTGCTCTTCAGCTCTATCTAAATGGCGATTTCGACCCGGCGACGACCACCGGGGCGTGGGCCGGCGAAATCGGCATGATTCAGATGCTTCCCAGCGACCTTCTCCAGTACGGAACGGATGGCGACGGCGACGGGCGTGTCAGCCTCACGGATTCCGTGTCGGACGCGCTGATGACCGGAGCAAAGGTCCTGATCGAACTCGGATGGGCCGGAGGCGAACCCTGGCTCGTAGAAGTCGAAATTCCCAGGCACATGGATTGGTCGCTGTCCGGGCTAGATACCGAGCTATCCGCGGCCAACTGGCATAGCCTCGGCGTGCGCGCCCGCAACCGCAGCCCGATCGACAGGAATCTCAAAGCCTCGCTTCTGCTTCCCCAAGGCAGGTTCGGCCCGGCATTCCTAGCCTTTCCGAACTATCGGATTTATTTCGAATGGAACCGTTCATTCGTTTACGCGACCACTTCGGCGTTTTTCGCGACGATGTTCGCCGGCGAGCCGATGTACAACCAGAACAATCCCGAGCCGGGGCTGGACAACCAGCAGATGGAAGAGCTGCAGCGGCGGCTCCTTGCGCGCGGCCACGACATAGGCCCCGTCGACGGGATACTCGGCTCCCTTACGCGAGGCGCAGTCCAGAAAGAGCAATTTCGCCTTGGACTTCCGGCCGATTCCTGGCCGACGCCGAAACTGCTGAATCTTTTGCGGTGAATTCGAGGGCGGCGATGAAGACCTCGCCTAGGCGGCCAGAAGCTCGGCGGATCGCAGGTCGACCGATACGATCTGGCTGACGCCCTTCTCCTGCATCGTCACGCCGTAAAGGCGGTCCATTCTTGCCATCGTTGTCGGATGATGGGTTACTATCAGGAATCGCGTCCTGGTCCGGCGGCGGATTTCGTCGAGAAGGTCGCAAAACCTCGATACGTTGGAGTCGTCCAGCGGCGCGTCGACTTCGTCCAGCACGCAAATAGGCGCGGGATTCGCGAGGAAGAACGAAAAAATCAGCGCGATGGCGGTCAGAGACTTCTCGCCGCCCGACAGCAGCGACAGCGAGGCGAAGCGCTTGCCCGGAGGGCGGCAATAGATTTCCAGGCCGGCCGTCAGAGGATCGTCCGAATTCACAAGTTCCAGCCGAGCCTCGCCGCCGCCGAAAAGGAACTTGAACAGGCTGCCGAAGTTGCTGTTCACGGACTCGAACGCCTTTACGATCCTAGATCTGGCATCGTTGTTCAAATCGGCTATTCCCGAACGGATTTTCTCGATTGCCGCTACGAGGTCGTCTTTCTCTCTTGCGAGCTTTTGCGCCTCCTCGCCGATTTCGGCCATGTCCGACTCCGCCCGGAGATTGACCGAGCCGAGCGCGTCGCGCGACCTTTTGAGACGATTGACTTCGATGTCCTGAGCTTCGAGCGAAGGCAGATTTCCGGGATCCAATTCCAGTTCCGCCAGCAGCTTTTCCGGATTCGAACGCCTGTCCTCGACGATCTTCGCCAGCAGGGCATTTGCACTTTCCGCCCCGGCTTCCGCTATCGCTTCCGCTCGGGCTCTTTCCTCTCTCGCCCGCGAATTCTCGCGCTCCATGTCGCGCTCGCGAACCACGGAGCGGCGCAGCTCGTCCTCGGCTTCGCGAAGGGCGTTCGCCGAATGCTTGCTTCGGGCTTCGCATTCCTGGATCATCTCCTGGAGCTTGACGCGATCCTGCCGGAACTTCCCGGGGGCATTCTGCAATTCTTCCAGCTCGGCGTCGGCGCAGCTTTTCTGATCGGATAGTTCTCCGACGCGGCGAGTCGCCGACTCGTGCCGCGAGCGCCAATTCCGCAACTCGATTCCGATTTCGGCGATGCGCTTTTTTCGATCCTTTTCTTCGCGCTGCATGCCGTCATGCGCATAGGTTTTATCGAGCATGTCGGCTCGCGAGGCTTCGACCCTCTTTCTTTCGCTGGCCACGGCTTCTTTTGCAGAGTCGATATCGCTGCAAGCTGTCAGATCGGCTTCGGCTTTTTCCACGGCTGCGGCGGCCGACCGGGTTTCGGCTTTCAATCCTGATCGCGATTCCTCGAGATAGGCGATTCTGTCGCGAATCGAATTCAGCTGCGCCTCGGAGGCGGATAGACGCTTGCCCGAGAGCGCCAGAGCTTCGTCTCGCGCGGCCCTGGCTCCGCGCGCGGCGCGGTCGGCTTCGGAAGCGGTCGCGAGATTGTCCGCATGCTCCCGGTGCTCAAGCCTTGCCTTTTCGCAGTCGGCTTCAAGTTCCGCCCGGTTCCGCCGCAACTCCTCGAGCCGGTTCATAATTCGCAGCCGGTGCGCCGCCGACTGGGATGATTCCGCCGCCGCCAGCGCGAAGCCGTCCCACCGGCACAGGTCGCCTTCGCTAGTAACCAGGCATTGCCCCGGCGACAGCAGGGGCTGCAGTTCACGCAGGTCCTCCCGGTCCACAAGCCCGACGAGGCTCAAGTATCGCTTCAGTGATTGCGGAACATCCGCGAATTCGGACAGCGGCCGAGCCCTTTCGGGCAGATTCGGCAATCGGTCGAGATCGCCAAGCGACCGCCACCCCGACTCGTTCTCTTCGACCGCCTCGGGATACAGTAGATCATCGCCGAACGCGGCGCTGATCGCCGCTTCCGCACCCGCCTTTGCGCGAACCTTGTCGACAATCGGGTCCGTATAGTCGTTGCTCTGGCCAAGCGCCCGCTCCAGTTCCGACTCTTCGCCTTGGCACGCCTTTAGCTTGGCCTCGGATTCGGATAGCCAGGAGCGGGAAGTTGCTTCCCGCTCCTGTGCAACGGCTCGATTAGTTTCCGTCTCCGCCAGCGCCTTTTCAGCTGCTTCGGCTTCGACCGCCGCACTCGCCTGATCCGCAGAAGCCCTTTCGAAGGCTTCGACTATCTCCTTCAATCTCGCGCTTGCCGTCTCGATTTCCGCATTGATTTTCGCTTCTCGCCGTTTCGCCGAGTCAAAAGCATGTCTCGCGTTCTCGAGCACGCGCTTCGCGAGATCGTGCCGGCCAATGAGCTCGGCCGCCTCTTTGCTTCGCCTGTCGAGTTCCGCCTCGCGCCTCCCTAGGGCCGAGGCCGCCGCTTCGGCCGCTTTGCGGGCCTCTTCCAAGCGATCCCGGCTGCCAAGTTCGAGTTTCGAAATCTCGTGAATCTGCTCTTCCAGCTTGGCCGTCATTGCATCGGCATCGCGGCGCAGGCCGACTTCCCGATCGATATCCAGGCAAAGCCGGTCAATTCTCGCCTGGAGCTCCTGTATCGATTGCAGCGCGCGGCTTTCCTGATCCTCCAGCAGCCTCAACTCAACGCGCAGCCTCTGTAGCGAAGCTTCGTCCTCGGACGATTTCATTCTGAGAGGAGGAACCGCTTCTTCTCGCTCCTCGCGAATTCGCTGCGCTTTCAGCGCCTCCTGCTGCCTTTCAGCGGTTTCTTTCGTCAATTCACTTAGTTTGGCCGCCGCGGCCATTCTGGTTTCGTCCGCGTCTTTCCAAAGCAAATAAAGATGAACGCCCTCGGCGCGGCGAAGCTGCGCTCCGAGCTTGCGGTAGCGCGCCGCCTGCTTCGCCTGCCGCGCCAGGCTGGAAAGCTGAACTCGCAGCTGTTCCTGAATATCCTCGACCCGCCGCAGGTTGGCTTCCGCGCCCTCCAGTTTCAGTTCGGCTTCGTGGCGCCTGTATCCCAGCCCGGCAACGCCCGCGGCCTCTTCGAGCACGGCCGATCTCGCTTTGGGCTTCGCATTGACGATTTCATTGATTTGGCCCTGCCTGACGAGGGAGGGCGAACGCGCGCCGCTTGAAGAATCCGCAAACAGAATTTGCACGTCGCGCTGGCGAAGTTCGCGGCCGTTGGCGCGGTAGGTGGATCCGCCGTCCCTGGTAATGCGACGCATAATTTCCAGCTTAGACCGGTTTCCGTCGCCGCCTTGCGGGAATTGGCTGGAATTATCGATTTCGAGCCGAACTTCGGCATAGCTGCGAATCGGCCGCGCTCCCGATCCGGAAAAAATCACGTCTTCCATTCCGTCGCCGCGCATCGCGCTTGGACGGCTCTCTCCCATGACCCAGCGAAAGGCTTCCACGAGATTCGACTTGCCGCAGCCGTTCGGCCCGACGATTCCAGTCAGACAGTCGTCGATCGGCAAATCGACTTGATCGGCGAATCCCTTGAATCCGTTGATCTTTATCCTTTCGAAACGCAAAAGCCTCCCCCGCCTTTAGGCCCCCTTAGGAGATTATTCAGAATCGGCGAAATATACTACTTTATATTGGAAGGAGCAAGTGGTATTTTCGAAATATTGGGGTTAAATGGCGCCTTTAGTAGAAAAGGCAAATTTTCGAATATTCTTGCGGATTCGATTCGCGCCGGCCGTCGCGCTTGCCTAGCGATGCTGCTGGAAAAGCTCGACGGCCACGAACGCTGCATGATCAACTACGACCCTTCGCACGTCCTAATCCAGCAGCTCGACTATCTTGCGTTCACCGACATCTACCGCGAAAGGATCGGCGCATTTCATGTGTAGAACTCAAAATTCAATTCCGACGGGCGGCAGGGCGCGTACTCCGGGTACCAGCCGCGGATGCTGCGCGCCGCGAGGTTTCGCAGCCTAGGCGGCGGCCAGGTGGATTTCGCAGGGGCACTTTCGAATCCGGCGCGGTACGGCTACGACTCCTGGGCCGTGCTTAAGTGGGAGCGCTGCCTGAAATCGCCGGATCAGGGCTCCGCCGAAGACGCCCAGTTCATCGCCGATCGCATAATCGACGTATCCGAGGCGGCATTCGACGATTTCGCCGGAGGCGAGGCCGGCAGGGAGGCGATTAGGCAATTGATGGGATTGAAATCATGACGTTTTATTCAGCGAACCGGATACCGTACGGGATGGTCGGCGGAGGCCGGAACGCCCTGATCGGCTCGGTGCACAGACTCGCGGCCAATTTGGACGGGAATTTCGAACTTGTCGCCGGCGCGCTTTCGTCGGAGCCCGAAAGAGCCAAGGCCTCGGCGGCCGATCTGGGACTAAGCCCCGACCGCGCCTACGCTACATACGAAGACATGGCGAAAGCCGAAAGCGCGAGGCCGGACGGCATCCGGGCCGTCGTGATTTGCACGCCGAACCATGTGCACGCAGGTCCCGCCAAGGCGTTCCTCGAAGCCGGAATTCATGTCATCTGCGACAAGCCGCTGACGGCGACGCTCGAGGATGCCGAGGAGCTGAACGAAGCGGTCAAGGCTTCCGGCAAGGTTTTCGTTCTGACGCACAACTATACCGGCTATCCGATGGTTCGCGAAGCTCGCTCCAGGGTCAGGTCCGGCGAACTCGGCGAAATCCGGGTTGTCCATGTCGAATATCCCCAGGACTGGCTGGCGAAGCCGCTGGAGAACACGGACCACAAGCAGGCGGACTGGCGGACGGATCCGGCGCGGTCCGGACCGGGCGGCTGCGTCGCGGATATCGGCACGCATGCGTTCCATCTAGCGCGTTTCGTATCCGGGCTAAGGGTCGCGCGTCTTGCCGCGGAGCTTTCGTCCTTCGTGCCCGGCCGCGTTCTGGACGACAATGTTCAAGTCATGCTGAAATTCGAGAACGGCGCGAGCGGCATGCTCTGGGCGTCGCAGGTCGCGCCCGGCCACGAAAACGGCCTTCGGCTTCGCATCTACGGCGAAAGGTCCGGACTGGAATGGACGCAGGCGGATCCGAACTATCTCTGGGTCTCGGAACTCGGACAGCCCAGGAAGCTGATCACGCGAGGCGGGCATGGCTCGGGCAGCGAATCGGCCCGATATATCAGGGTTCCGGCCGGTCACCCGGAAGGATACTTGGAGGCCTTCGCGACGATTTATACCGAAGCCGCGGCCGCCGTTCGAGCAAGCGATTCCGGCGAGCCGGCTCCGCGCGAGCTATTGCAGCCAGGAATTGACGACGGGCTGGAAGGAATGAGATTTATCTACGCATGCCTCGAAAGCTCCAAGCGGAATTCGGCGTGGGTCGGCCTCGAGCGCTAGCCGTTGTCCGGTCGCTCGCGATCCCGGACAAGCGGCGAATGCCCGGAAAATTGTTCCCTGGCATGCTCCAATGCGGCACGGCCAATCGCACCGATTTAGACGCATTGACCCCTGCCGCTTCCAGCATCAAAAGCCCAAAGGAGCCGGAAGGCCGCTCGCTGTCAGAGGTTCGCGCTTCGGCTTGGAGTCGGCTTTAGCCGGCTATGGGAACCGCCGCCGATAATCGAAAATCCGCGTTCGCTAGACTTAATTCCTGCCTAACGCTTCTTCTATTTCAATTCGCGTCGGCGGGCTGCAGCCCGTTCTCGTGCAATTTATCGCGGCCGCTCGCGTGGCGAACCTCAGCAATTCCTCTAGCTTTTCGCTCGAGAGCTTGTCGGGCAGGTTCCTGCGGTTCGACATTCCCTGCTCGGCGAGCCAGACCAATGCGGCCCCCATAAACGAATCTCCGGCTCCGACCGTATCGGCAACAGTAATGCCGGGGGCCATTTCCGTTGCGCGTCCAGAGTTCGAAAAGGCGGCGGCGCCGTTCTCGCCGTCCGTTACAAGAACCAGAGCGGCGCCCCGCGTCAATACGCTTGCAGCGAATTCATCCCTGGTCGAGCCAGGAGAAATATAGTCCAGGTCCTCCGCGGAAAGCTTAACGATCGATGCGGCATCGAGAATGGCGCCGATCCTCCGCTCCCACTCCGATCTATTCTTGATCATCTGCGGGCGCACGTTCGGATCGAACGCCAGCATCGCCCTCTTCGATTCGGCGATCGCGAATTCGGCAATGCGGTCAGCGGCGGGCTGGTCTATCAGCGAAATCGATCCGACGGCGATAATCGCGCCTTCGCCAACGTCGAAATCTCCGATGCCGGGTTTGAAGCCGACGGACGGCGTGTCGACATTGTAAAATGCGTAGCGCGGCGAGATCCCCGCAAAGTCGACAAACGCCAGCGTAGTAAGCTTGTCCGAAATTTCGATCAGCTCGTCCCGAACGCCTGCCGAGCGCAGGTCCGAAAGCAGAAGCTCTCCGAAAAAGTCGGTCGAAAGCGCGCCGTGGAAAAAGGACTCTCCGCCCGCCAGCGCCACGGCCTTCGCAATATTGAACGGCGAGCCGCCGGGCATGGCGACATATGCCGCCTCGTCTTCGAACTTCCGCGGCACGAGATCGATCAGAGCTTCGCCGCACACGATGATTTTACTCAAATCATACTCCTTTTGGTAAAGCGAACGCGGCCATGGATTCACGAATTGCGCTCCTTCCGCGCTCGACGAATTCGCAATTCGGCGAAAGGCGCCGATAGCATTCTAACGCATAAATTTTCAATTCGCTTTCAAGATGCCGGTTTCATCAATCGCATTATGCATGCCCGCCGACAATATTCCTATAAGGTTTCCGCAGCGAACAGGCGCCTCGGCGATTAGCGGGAATGGAATTCTCGGCATCTTGTGATAGAGAAGCCCTGCGGCCGATTCCGACGGATCGAATTCAGTCGGGATATGATTCCGGCTTGAACCGAAACAGTAAGGCAAGGATTTCGACGGACTTGCCGCCAAGCCCGCGCAATGCCGCGGCAACCGGAAAGGAACCGAAATGTTCGACGCAGTATCGCGCGAGGGAAGCACTACCGAATTCGATTGGAGAGATCCATTTCTATTGGATTCCCAGCTTTCCGAGGACGAGAGCTTGATTCTCGAATCGGCCCGTTCTTTCGCGGCATCGGAACTCCAGCCGCGCATAAATCGCGCGTATTCCGAGGAGATTTCAGACCCGGAAATTTTTCGCCTGATGGGACGGTACGGCATTCTGGGCGTGAATTTTCCCGAGCGCTTCGGTTGCGCCGGGGCGAGCTACGTGGCCTACGGAATCGTCGCCAGAGAGATCGAGCGCGTCGATTCGGGCTATCGGTCGATGATGAGCGTTCAAACTTCGCTGGTCATGCATCCAATCCTAGCATACGGCACGGACGATCAGCGGCGGAAGTTTCTGCCGAGCCTGGCTTCGGGCGAAACGATTGGATGCTTCGGCCTCACGGAAGCCGAGGCGGGCTCCGACCCGGGCAGCATGAAAACCCGCGCCGAGTGGACGGGGAGCGGATACCGCCTCCATGGCTCCAAGACATGGATTTCAAACTCTCCGATCGCGGACTTGTTCGTCGTATGGGCCAAATCGGAACGGCACGGAGGCGCAATCAAGGGCTTTCTTCTGGAAAAGGGCATGAAAGGGCTTTCGGCGCCCAGAATTTCCGGCAAGCTATCGCTCAGGGCATCCGTAACCGGCGAAATCGTGATGGAAGGCGTTGAAGTCGACGAAAGCGCTATTCTTCCCGACGCCGAAGGTCTCAAGGGGCCTTTCGGCTGCCTGAATCGCGCAAGATACGGAATCGCCTGGGGCGTTATGGGCGCCGCTGAAGCTTGCTGGCACCAGGCGCTGCAATACGGACTCGCCCGAACCCAGTTCAAGCGGCCTTTAGCGCAAACGCAGCTCTACCAGAAAAAGCTCGCAGACATGCAGACCGAAATCGCCCTGGGGCTGCAGGCCGCCCTGAGGGTGGGGCGGCTTATGGACGAAAATCGATTCAAGCCCGAAATGATCTCGCTGATCAAGCGCAACAACAGCGGAAAGGCTCTCGACATCGCGAGATCAGCGCGCGACATGCTCGGCGGCAACGGAATTCAGCTCGAATACCAGGTCATGCGGCACTCGCAGAACCTCGAAACCGTCAATACGTACGAAGGCACCCACGACGTCCATGCTCTGATTCTGGGCCGAGCGCAGACCGGGCTGCAAGCGTTCTGCTGAATCCCGATCGCTTCCGGCGCGGCTTCGGAAAGCGAGCAACTTTCCGAAATGAGCGAGGCGGCGGCAAAGCCTCGCGCAAAATTCCCGATGCGGCATGGCTAGGCCGGCGGGCCGCAACGAGGCGCCAATATGGCTAGTTTGAATTCCGACCCGCTGTGGTGGCACGATGCCGGCTCTCCAGCGGCTCCCGAACCGGAGCCGCTGCCGAAGGATGTCGAATTCCTTGTCGTCGGAGCGGGGCATACGGGATTGTCGGCAAGTCGAACGCTCGCGAAATCGGGCAAAGCCGTCCTGGCCCTTGATGCCGGCGCGCCGTGCTCGGGCGCCAGTTCCCGCAACGGCGGCATGATCGGCGGCGGGCACAGGCTGTCGATCAGGCAGGTCGAAAAGCAATACCCGCCGGACACCGCGATTCCGCTGCTTCGGGAATCCTACATTGATTCATTGGATTTCGCCCTTCAGCTGATGAAGGAGGAGCAAATCGAATGCGACTATGCCGAAACAGGTCGATTTCGCGCATTCTGGCAAAAAAGCGAGTACGACGAAGCGGAAGGCGAACTGGCAAGGCTTCAGGAACTCGTTCCAGTGGACGCCGAGATGCTTCCCCGTTCTCGCCAGAGGGACGAGGTAGGCTCCGACCTCTACGCGGGCGGCATCGTGTACTTTCGGCATGGCGGGCTCAATCCGGCCAAGTGGACGTTCGGCATCAGGGATGCAGCCCGGCGGGCGGGAGCGCTCGTTCAGGGACATACGCGCGTCCATTCAATTCGCAGGCACGGAAGCGGATTCGTCGCGGCGACATCGCGCGGAACCGTTAAAGCGGGGCATGTTCTGATCGCCACGAACGGCTACACGCCGCCTGCGTTTTCGGAACTCAAGCGCCGAACGATCCCCGTGCCTAGCTTCATCGTTGCTACCGAGCCTCTGGGATCGAACAGGATCAAGGACCTGTTTCCGAATGGAAGAATGATCGTCGAAACCAGGGAGCGGCACTGCTACTTCCGCCCGTCGCCCGACGGATCGCGCATTGTCTTCGGCGGTCGCGCCGCCATGGTTCAAGTGCCCGAAGCTTTCGCCCGGCGTGAAATGCGCTGGCTGCTTGCGCAGGTTTTTCCAGATTTGAAGGGAGTCGGACTAACTCACAGCTGGCGCGGCCTGACTTGCTTTACCTTCGGAATGTCGCCGCACATCGGCGAGATAGCAGGCGTTTGGCACGCAATGGGATATTGCGGGAACGGCAACGCGCTAGCTCCGTATCTCGGCCACAAGGCGGCCTTGCGCATGATGGGAGACGCCGAGGGCGAAACCGCTTTCGCCAACACGGAATTCGGAACCAAATGGTGGCATCGCGGCATACCTTGGTTCATGCCCGCAGCCGACGCGCTCTTTAGGATTCGCGACGTGCGCAGCAATATGAGAAATGTGCGCGATCGCCGGATGAGGGCGAATTAGCCCGTCTTCGAAAGGCCAAGTTCCAGTTCCGGCGGAAAGGCGCCCATCGGGCGGGCCTCGCATCGGCGGCAATGCCGCGCGGCCCAGACGCCGCCGGGACGGTCCAGGGAGAGCTTCGCGCGCCGGGAAGAATTCCGCTTTTCATCAGGGAATTATTTTTTCCGCGCGCCCTGTGTCGCGAATATCCCAAGAATACGCGATAGAAGTCGTGAACGAGCGGTCCCGTGAATTTATACGGAGCTTGCTGCCGCCTAGTCGGCGCGAAAGAGATGCCGATAGGCGGCAGGGACAACGGCGCGGCAATCAGGCGCGACGGCTTGAGTCGCCAAGCGGGAATCGGATGCGACCGCCCTTTCAAGTCATTGCTTTCGCTTCCCGCTAATAACATCTATCAGCGGAAGATCGGGCTGCATCTCTTTTAGCGATCAAGCGGTCAACGCATTCATTGAAGGAAGCTTCGAATTCTCAGCGAGGAAAGTGCAAAGCTGTTTCGGATCGCCGCTGCCAAGGCCGGATATTCCCGAGATTTCAATTTCCGGCGGCGATCGTCGGAAAACGCGATACGCTCCGTTAGGAGATTGCGCTGAATTTGCACCTGCTTCTATTGTCCGGACCGCCAAGGTCGGGAAAGAACGTGGCCGGCGCCGCGATCGGCAGAAGATTCGGCGCGGACCATTTCGCGCTTTCCGATCAGCTCAAGATCGATACGCATTCGTTTTACGGTCTGGGCAACGATCTGCCGGTAATGCATTTCGAAAACGTCAAGGACTCGCCGTGCCCGGAATTCGGCGGGCTGACGCCGCGCCAAGCGTATATCGACTATAGCGAAAACTATTTGAAGCCGCGCTTCGGATCCTGTCGACTAGGCGAGATCGCAGTGTCGAGGATCAAGCGAAACATAGGCGAAGGACGATTATCGATATTGTCGGGCGTTGGATTTTTGGACGAAGTTCGGCCGGTAGTTGAAGCAGCCCGATCGGATTGCTGCCTGCATTTGGTCGTCGTTGCCGCGGCGGACGCAGAATTGCCTATCGTCGACAGTCGGGAACGACTGGATTTAAGTAAACTGGGAGTTAGCGAATTCAGCGTAGCCAATGACCGAACCGGCGCCTTCATTGACGAAATCTGCTCTATTGTAAATTCCTTCCGCACCGGTTCAGAATGCATTTGACCGGGACCGAACCGCAATTCGCGCTGGCCGTAAATTCTCGGCGCCGGGCGTAGCGCGCAGGCAAGCGGCGAGCATCTTCGCAATTAAGATCGAACTGCGGACTGCATCCCGGCAAGGTGATCGGCTGCTTGTGCAAATGTGCCGCAACCAAGTCTTTTAGACGGCGGCCAATGATATTGATCGGGGACAGCTAGGCAGCACTTGGTTTTTTCGTTGTTTCATCTCGCCGCGTGCGCGGATGCCGACATTTCGCGAACTACCGCTGCGCGGCGAGGACAATCGTCGCGGCTATTCGCCCTCGCGGGCCAAATTCCGTGCATCAAAAGCCATGATCGCCGACGAATTCTTCCCGATAAGCGGCTTCGATTCGCGCGATCTCGTCATCTGTCAGCGCAGCGAATTCCCTTTCTCGCCCGCGGCGCGAAAGCGTTCCGGCATTTTGCCGGAGGAACCTGAAGAGCAGATCCGACAGGCGATCCGGCATATCGACGATTTGGGTTACGTCGTTCCGAAACGCATCGTACCGACTTTGAAATTCCGCTTCTTTCGGAATGTCCAATTCGATAGTTCGCTGCACGCAGCCGTACAGGAACTCGGTTTGAGGCGTTGCATCGAAAAACCGATAAAAGTCGCCGGTATCGTTCAACACCCGAATATTGCCGCATTCCGTCGTTTCCCACCGGACCAACGGCAGCATGCGTTGCGAATAATCTTCGAGCGCGGCGCGGTAGTCTTCGATCCGGTCCAGAATCGCCGCCGAAACCGGAAACACGAGTCCTGGCGGATTGAAGCCGTGCCGGGCCAGAACGTGGTGAGCCAGATAACGGTGCAGCCGGCCGTTCCCGTCGTCAAAAGGATGGATATAGACAAAGCCGAAGGAGAGAATCGATGCGGCGACTACCGTATCGAGCTGCCGAGTGGATATTCGGTCGAAAGCGGCCAATCCCTCTACAAGCTCCACCAGATCATCCGGTCGAGCGCTGATATGGTCGGGGATTGGTGCGCGCGACTCGCGGTCGTGTTGACCGACAAAGCCGCCTTCGGTCCGCAGACCCAGACGAACAAATCGGTTGTCTCCGATCACGATGCGTTGCAAATGAAGGAGTTCGTCGCGATCGATCGATTGCCGCCCGGCCTGGCCGATAGCGCGGGCCCATCTCTGGATGCGATCCTGGGGAGGATGCTCGCTCTCAATTGCGAAACTCGACTTTGAATCCTTGACAAGCAGAAAGGTGGCCGTGCGCGCGAGTAGATCACGCGGCACGGCGGCAATAGCCTGCTGAGCGCGGGCCGGTAGGTCCGAGGCGATAAAACGCTTCAGTGCTTCGGTGCGGAATACTAGCGGACAAAAAGCCGGCGTGCCGGGAAGATTGTTCCTGACACGGTGCCGCGGGGACTTTTGCGCAGGAATCGCAAATTGCTGGTTCGGATCTACGATTAGCGGGTAAACCCCTCTGTCGGCGTTCGGAAGATCAAGCTTACTTCCTGTCAGCCACTCATAGAGAAACCAAACACGCCGAGAGTAGGTTCCCGTGGGCCGAGCCTTGACCATGTCAACCAGAGGGTTCGGGCCGGTCGCAGCAAACAGGCGTTTTAGGACGGCCAAGTCGAGACCTTCATATTTGAGAGCGAAGGTGAGATGACCTTCCAGGCTTTCGTCCGGTTTGTAGCGCGGTAAATAGATGCGCCAGCCATCCTGCTCCAAGAACCTGTGCCGTTCACCTATGGCACTGAGCCTCCGCGGAAGCGGCACCTGCAAATCGAATGCTCCAATCAGCGCAGAGTATCCCGCCAGAGTCGCTGACACAGGAAGACGCCGCTCCGGAAAAACGGTAGCAGGAGCCAAAAAACGATTCTGAGCAAGAGTATCCATGACTAAATTGTTAGGTTCCGAATTAGCGCAAATTTACGGACCATTCCGTGCAAAATGATAACTACCCATGAAAAATAGTAACTCATGGCCCGTAGAATGAAAAGCAATGCTATTGGTATCCGGGCGTGTGGACCAATTATGGCACGACCGCGTGTCGCAGAAATTGGATCGCTGCTTCACCCGAAATATAAAGATGGCCATGCGATGATTAACCTAAATTTAGACATAAGGGCGGCAAGCCGACAAAACGATTGCGCCATTGCGCGATTCCGGCGGTCAGCGTGCGGCCCTAGGCGCGGAACCGGAGGCTTGTTTTACCAATGCCGGAAAATTTCTAGGTGCTCGAAAAATTTGAAGGTGTTGAAAGTTCCCCCAATGCTTCTCACGCTAATTCCCCCGACTTCGAGCACCGAGAAACACAAGGAGTTGCTCGGATATGCTCAAATGGACATTGCTGATCGTGCGGTCGCACCGACACGGTCAGGTCGCGGACCTCCCCCGTTGCTTGCACTGCAAGCGCGCGGTAGTTTGGACATGTTCCGACAGATTGGGAGGAACCGCCAGTGGCAAGCATCACCATCCGCAATCTCGATGACTACGTGTGGACGCGCCTGCGCGTCCGCGCCGCCGAGCACAGCCGCTCAATGGAAGAGGAGGTGCGTATCATCCTTCGCGAGGCCGTGAGCGACAGCCAGTCCGCCTCCCGGAACCTAGCGGAGTTCACCCGGGAGTGTTTCGCACCCCTTGGCGGGGTCGAGCTTGACCTGCCCCCGCGCGGCCCGATGCGCGAGCCTCCGGATTTCTCCCAATTCTATTGACATCTGGCTTGGTGAATGGATCGGCTCTACTGCGTATACTGTTGTAATTGCAAATGTACCAAGAGTTGGGAGGACGAAACTGGGAGCGCCATATGGGCTATTCAGCTAAGGCGGTAGCCAACTATTTTCTGGCCAGATACGGAAAGGAAGGCATAACGCCGCTAAAGATACAGAAACTTGTGTATCTCGCACATGGATGGAATTTTGCGTTTAGTGATGAACTGCTTGTTGATGACGAATACGCAGAAGCTTGGCAATATGGCCCTGTTTTTCCATCATTGTACCATGAATTCAAACATCTAGGCCGAAAGCCGATCATCTGGCTTGCGACGGAATTAAAACTTGAAAGTTTGTTCGATGACGATTCTGATGTCGCCGTTGAAACACCTAGAATCTCTGGTTCCGACAAGCCAATTTGCGAACTGCTTGATAAAATTTGGGAAGTGTATGGCTCGGCAACAGGTTTGCAACTTTCAGAGGTCACACACCGTCCTGATGCGCCGTGGGATATTACGAGAAAACGCGTTGGCAGCAAGCGAAACGAGAATATAGATAATTTAGTTATCAAGGAATACTACCGGAAAATTGTAAAGGAAAGGAATAGTTAATGGCTGACTTAAGATTCCGTTAAGTAAGAATTCATTAAAGATTAAACTAGTATGTCTGCCGATCAAATTGCGCCAAGCAAACTCGATGCCGAGGCTACGAGATAAACATATGGATGCGAAAACTTGTCTTGTGGCTAGCTGTAATTATTTTGGTTCCTGTTGTTTTTCTGAATGTTTTTGTCCTTTGCTAGCTAATCAATTCAAATAACCAACCTATCGGTTAGATTGTGCTAGCTGTTTCACCGATTGTTTCAATCACGGTCTTTACTATCACATTGTTGTTTGCAGTGTTTAGAAGTTACAAAGATAAAGATTTACCCGAAATTTCAATGGGTGATATTGTGAAATCCGCGACGAATAGTCAATCTGGAAATTAATCGGGTGCATGTACCACGCATATTATATGTTGTTAGGTTATAATACCAATAAAGGAAAATTTTTAGCTACTCGAAAAATATGGAGGCGCTGAAAGTTCCCCTGATGTTTCTCATGCCAATTCCCCTCAGCTTCGAACGCCGAGCGCGCGGATCCGATCCGGGGACTTGGTGACATCCGACCAGACCGCGCCGACCTTCGCCTTGACGGCATCGATGGTATCGAAGACCTGGTTGGCGAAGCGGCGCGATTTCGGGAACTGGAATACGGTCTTAACCGGGTTCAGCTCCGGGCTGTAGGGCGGCAGGCACCGCAGCGCAGCGCCGCCGGGCGACCGGAGAGTTCTTGAAATGCAGTTTTGAGTCGCCATGGCCGAATCAATACAGGAACGAATCAAGTTTGTTCAGAGGCTATCAGGCTAATGGGGCAACCCGAGCCCGTTTCTGAGGATGGAGGAAGAATCGAGGCATCGCGGCGAAGCCGGTAAAGGTCTACAGGTACTCAACCGGATGATCGCCGGACCGATACCGGGTGTAGCGAAACCATGCCGTCGGCAGGTGCGGAGCTTCGAACGACCTGTCGCCGCGGACATAGACCCTGGACCGTACGGTGCTCCCGATGGGACGGGACCGCTTCGGAATTCCGGATCGTGAATTACGAAGTCGATTAGCATGAATTACCTCGGTTGCCCTTCGCTGGCAGGCGGGCCACGGGACTTTGGTATGCTCGTCCGTAATGTTCGCTGCGCAGCGAATTTTGTCAGGATTTCGAATGCCTGCTAGAAGGCATATATTTGCTGCTCAGCAAAATAGGCTAGAACGGTGATGCTTAACTCGGATGCAACGGAAGGACAGCTGCTTGACGGGTTCCTGGAAGCCCTGAGGGAGATCCCCGATGCGCAGGCGGAGGTCAGTGGGACCGAACAGCCGGGCGGGCGCGATCGAGGACATGACGCCCAGGTTGACCTCCGGGTGGGCGGGAAGACGGCCACCCTGCTGATTGAGATGAAGAAGGACGTATATCCCCGTGACGTGCGGCAAGTACTTTGGCAGCTCCACGACTCCGCACGGAGATGGCCGCACCCGGAGGAAAAACGGGAAGCGGCGTTCTTCCTGATCGCCCAATCGATTTCGCCTGGAGCCAAGGAGTTGTTGAGGAACGAGCGGGTCGGCTACTACGACAGCGGCGGCAGCCTGTTTCTGCCCGCCGGCAACATCTACGTGTACGT
>MPMP01000112.1 GCA_002238565.1 Albidovulum sp. bin36 | reverse complement strand
ATACCGCATATCGCGGGAAGGAGCGCGTCTTTTTTTTGCCGAGCGGTCGCGAAACCGCGCCGGAAGCCGACAAAGCCTCAAAAGTTTGTCACCTCACCCCGAATTTCGTGCAATCCGGCGCATTGAAATCGACTGAATAATCACGTAATATCAATAACTTAACAATTTACCATACGAGACTTACACCCAGTCGGAGCTACCTGGGGGATGCTCTTCACAGCGAATTCGGCGGTGCCGTGGCTGATACCGACATTCATCCGGCCGATGTGGTTGGCAATGAAAATTGCCGGAGGACGATGCCTTGCCCAGCTTTTTGTTCATGTATGTAATCGTGCAGACTCACATCCTCCGACGGCCCCCGCCTCAGCAAACTGCGCCCACCGTTCTTGAAGTTCCAGACATTCCCCCTTTTCTTGATGGCGACAGACACATCCGGCTGACCTGCGGTCATGATCATGCCACCCTTCTGGCCGAATTGCTTGAACTACGCATCCCGGCCCGGATACAAGACGCCCTGCAGCATCTCCGCTATAGGGATGGGACACTTTGAATACCTTCGCTTAGGGATCGGCATTTAGTTTGCGGTAACTCACTTGCACCTCTACAGCGGATGCCTCCTGGGCAACGCGATTTGCAGGTTCGGACTGCGAAATCAACACCTCCGCTCAGACGGCGAACCCGGACGGCGCCTGCCGACTCTGAACTTCCCACCAACTCCCGCAGCCCACGACCCGTGGTTTTGAGGGCGATTCCCACCGCCTCCGAGACCGTCTCGATTCCGCCGCGGCTAAAGCAGCTGGATTCCATCGCTGCGCAAATCCGCCGGACCTGCTCTTCGAGATACGGCGAAATGCGTTGGAATTTGATTTTGCCAAAGTCCAATGAATTGCTTAAGTCTCCTATGCGGCGATTCGAGTGCATCGAGCCGGAAAAGGGAATCGCCGCCTTGGCACACATCTCCCGCGTAAGCCGAAGTCGATTCGATTTTTCTGGACCACCCATTGGTTCGGCTACGACGACCACCCGCGATATCAGATTTATGCTTGCAACCGCGGAACGGAACTAGATCAAGATTTACCAAGCTGCGCAACGCCCTTCGGAATAGAAAAAAGTTGCCAATGTTGCCATTCTAGTGTGATGGACGGAACGAAAGGCGAAACTGACCAAGGATTCCGTTACGCCTAACGCCAGCCCAAACTACTGAGGCGATTCCCAGGCTACCAAACTATTCGGCATCTCTGTCGTCGCTGGAAGTCAGCATATCGGTTGCGCCGTGCCACCGATATCTTGCAAATCTCCGACAAAGGGCAACGCTCAACGCCATTTGTCGGCGACAAAGAAAGACACGAAGAAATGACGCAAACTCCAGACTCACTGGGCAAACCGGTAGCAAGCATACCTGTCGAGCTAAGCACGCGTTTCTTGGAACACTTTAGCGAGCAGCTCTATTCGTCACCCCAAAAGGCGTTCGAGGAGTTGATTTCGAATGGTTGGGATGCGGGCGCCAACATTGTGGACGTGCGCGTGGCGACCGATTTGCACGCAAGAAACGCTACCATGGCCGTGTTCGATAACGGGGCTTCAATGGATTTGGCTGGGCTCCGCGCGTTGTGGCACATCGCATTTTCTCCAAAGGAAGGTCTTAAGTCAGAGCGCGGTCGACCGCTGATCGGGAAATTCGGGATAGGAAAGCTAGCCACATACGTACTTGCGGAAAAACTCACTTACATCTGCAAGGCGGAAGACGGTAGGATCAGAAGCGTTACGATGAATTATGGCGAAGTCGACACTCAAAAGAGTTCTCGCAGTGATCGCCTGATCAATAATTTCGAATTGGACGTTTTTGAACTAAATACCGACGAGCTATCCGAAGCTCTGGACCCTGTTTACGGCGGAAAAGAAATTTTCCAATTGATTAAAAGCTCGGCCGAAACCGCACCTCGGAAGTGCAGCTCCTTTGAACCGGCGGCGACAGTCAGTCAGGATGAATTTGGAGGAGAGCCGTCAAAATTGAATCGCTTGGAGACCGACACATGGACGCTAGTAGTGTTGTCGGAACTCAAGCAGGTAGGTCGGGAAATGAAAATCAGTATCCTGCGTAGAATGCTAGCGGCCGCGCTGCCCTTCGGATCCGAGATGGCAATAAATCTGAACGGAGATAGACTGCGCTCCGCAAAGGTGGGAGCCTCGGTGGTTGAGAAGTGGGTCGTCGGACCATCACTCGGAATAGAATATGTCGAATTCGATGAGATGGAAACAAGTTCGGACATTGATGAAGGAAATGCATCGGATGACGATGCTAGCCACGACAAAAAATCAAGCGTGACGCAAATTCCTGTTAAATCCGGAGCAGACCCTTACCCGTACATTGAAATTCCCGACCTAGGCCGCATTACCGGCACGATCCAACTGTTCGATGAAAAGATTGGCGGAGGTAAGATTGACAAACGCGGTTCGTCAAACGGATTTCACGTTAACGTTCTCGGCAGAGTAGTAAATCAACACGATTCAAGCTTCGGCGAAGAGAACCTTAATCACGCGGCTTGGGCGCGGTTCCGCATGACTGTTCGCGCCGATGGCTTGAATGAGTATCTGACGACGAATCGGGAGCAATTTAAAGAGCGTCGCGAGGTCAAGATTTTTCGTGCCTTCCTGCGAAAGTCGTTCAACAAAGCAAGGAGCGCTTACGATAGCGATAGCAACTCAATGATATCTGACGGACGCGACGTTCTCGTGCGGTCGCTTGGCTTAGTTTCGCTGAATCCACTACGCAGCGTAGTGTCGGAAACGCTTCGCACGCACCCCCCCGTAATCGGTCTGTTTGATGAAACCGGAATAGATGATCGCGAGGAGAAGAGACGATCCTGGCGGGAAGAAACAGCGGACAACATCAAGAACGCACTCGGAAAAGTTATTTATGAAAGACTAGATGACGATAGTTTTGCGAAGTTTAGGCTAAGCGACGGTGCCATAGTGGTGAACAAGGGGCATCCTTTTGTCGCTGAACATTCTCGCAGCAAGGCGCAGAAGGAACTGATCAGGACCGTCGCAATGATCGATCTACTGGCAGATGTGTACGCGCTCGACATTGGAGTTGATTCAGCGTTGCTAAGTCGAGTGCGCGACTACAGGGACGGGCTTATGCGAATTCGAGCAATTCAAAGCCGTCAATCGGGCGTACTAATCGCGCGGATATTGAAAGAAAGTCAGCACGATAGCGAGAATAGTAAACGATTGGAGGCTGCTGTATCGGATGCTCTCCGATATCTCGATTTCGACGTTCAACAACTGGGACAATCGGGTGAACCTGAGGGGATCGCACGAGCGTTCACGACTCCAACCAACAGCCAGCCCGCTGCTGAAATTCCCCGGATGCCATTATACAGTTTCACATTCGACGCAAAATCGTCGAAGCACAGCGTCGCGAAGACAGGGAACATCGCACTTGATGCCATTGTGGAACATCGCGACCGATATAAAGCGAATCACGCCTTGGTCATCGCTCCAGGATTTAGCAACGGAGCTTTAGCGATTCGATGCGAACAGCAAGAAGTTACACCAATGACGGCAGGCAACCTTGGGAAGCTGCTTGAGTATACCGTAGAGTACGGAGCTATTCCCGTTACAACGATTCGGGATGTCTTCCGGTACTTCACTCCCGAAGAGGTTTCAAATTGGGTGGAA
The DNA here is from genome assembly GCA_002238565.1 of Albidovulum sp. bin36. GTDB lineage: Bacteria > Pseudomonadota > Alphaproteobacteria > Rhodobacterales > Rhodobacteraceae > JAPPFL01. The sequence goes on along the minus strand of MPMP01000112.1, from coordinate 16,528 downwards.
TCTCTTGCCGGCCGCTTGGAAACGAATCGGAAGCTGACGATTGACGTATTCATCAATGCTCTGGAGGAATTAAAAGGCAAGGTGCCGGAAACTTTGTCCGCCTCTATGGTTGCGTTTATATGTCGAGAGAACCTAGGCGTGCTCGAGGTGAAGGAAAAGGACGTGATTTTGCTCGCGAAGGGCCTCCAAGTTTTGGTACCTGACCTAGTCGGTGTCGATGACGACAAAATCGTTGTCAACGCCAGTGCTTCCAGCGTCGCTGAAGCAGTCGATACCCAATTAGAAAAACTGCATAGAGGAGACGGTTAAGGTGGCTCCTAGCTCCGCCCGAAAGGCGTTGAAGCCGACCCACCCATTTCCGGCAAGAATGGCTCCCGATTTAGTACTAGAGAGGTTGGGTGAAATCGAAAACTGCAGCCGCGTGCTTGATCCGATGGCCGGATCGGTGGTCGTGCTGAGGCATGCAACCGAGCTTGGGCACCAAGCGATTGGTTTCGATCTAGACCCCTTGCGGTGTAAATGGCGCGTGTTTGGACGACGCCAATTTTGCAGGAGAACTTGGGGAAATGGCCAACTTGCGTAGTTGAAGAGGCACGAAGCACAAATGCGGATCATGTTAGCCTGGAATGGATGGATGCCGATGATGAAACGCGTTCATTCGTGGACTTCTGGTTCAGTCCTATGCAACGCGCTAGCCTAAAACAGATATCCTTTTTACTGAATAGGATTCGGCAAGGAGATTGCGAGGAAGACAAATCCTCGCTCGATCGCACGCGTTCGGTCCGGCGGTGACGATCCGTGTTGTCCGACTGCCGCCGATGTCCTGGACGCTGCCGTGAACGGTTGTCGGGAGCGTCCGTCGCGCAGACTGCGCAATTGTGCCGGGGTTCCCCAAATACCGTGAACGAGGGAACCGCCAATTGCTTCATTTAATTTGGTCGCTCATAGCGAGAACCTGAGGGGGTCGCACGAGCGTTCACGACTCGAACCAATAGCCAACCCACTGCTGAAATTCCACGGCCGCCATTATACAATTTCACATTCGAGGCCCCAGCGCTGCCGGATGCAGCGCCAGCATCGGACGGGCCCGAGGACGGAGTACAGTCCGACGAGCCGAGCCCCGGGGGAAATCAGCTCAAGGGATTCCAACCGCCCGGGTGCCCCGCCCGCGCTCGCCGCGATCCAAAAGAATCCGCAGTCGCCGGACCGGGCAAATCCGGTCGACGAAGCAGGGCGGCCTCCCCAGCCTGCCGGCCTCGACTGGCAGTGACGCTGCCTTCCACTCACCGTTCGGAGATTTGGCGGGTGGCACGCGGCGCTTTTCGGACACCCCGCATGTATTGCTATCGGCGCAGGCCTCTTCCAGTGGCAGGCACTCCCACGCAAGCGATTCCACCCGTGTTAGTAATCGAGGTGGGCATCCTCGCCTGCAACCAATGCCGCCAAGGCGCCTGCTCACACCGGTCCTGCGCAATGCCGCAGGCGCTGGGGCAGAGCGATTCATCGTCGAGTTCTACAGGCCGGCAACACCGGCCACAGACGCTTTCCCCGCTCGCGCCACGCTGCTATTGTGTCGTCAGCCAATTTGGCCAAAATGGATCGGGCATTGGTGGCGAGTCGCATGAAGACCCTGAGCGCAAAAGACACGAAGTTCGGCTTCGGCTGGCTAATCGACTTGGCCCGCGCAGAACCGGTGGCGGTTGCCAAGCATGGTCGGCCGGTCGTGGTGGTGATGACGGTGGAATAGTACGAGCGACTCAAGTTTCTTGAGGCAGACCACGCCGATGGCTGCCCAAGCACGCCCCGGGAAGGCAGAATGATGGAGCAAGTCATCCACAAAAAGATGCTCTCCTTCGTTCCTGGCATAGGGGCCAACCTCGTATCGTGTTCGCATTTGGCACCAGACAGGCGAGCTCGATCATCAATCGCCGAAAGGAGTGAACCTCCGCGATGGCGATGACTAGCCCCGAACGCGAACTTGAAGAGTCGCTGATCGAAAAGCTACGGGACCTGAAGTACGAGTATCGCCCCGACATTCGCGATCGAGCAGCGCTTGAAGAAAACTTCAGGGAAAAGTTCGAAGCCCTGAATCGCGTCACCTTAACCGATGGAGAGTTTCGGCGACTCCTCGAGGAGATTGTTACGCCGGACGTGTACCAAGCCGCCCGATCCCTCCGAAACCGGGAGACGTTCACTCGCGACGACGGCACACCGCTCAACTACACCCTCGTCAACATCAAGGACTGGTGCAAGAACACTTTCGAGGTCGTCAATCAGCTCCGCATCAATACCGACTACAGCCATCACCGCTACGACGTAGTGATCCTTATCAATAGCATCCCTGTCGTTCAGGTCGAGCTGAAGTCACTTGGGATCAGCCCCCGGCGGGCGATGGAGCAGATTTTCGACTACAAGTACGACCCGGATAACGGATACACTAGGACGCTGCTCTGCTTCGTCCAGCTCTTCATCGTCAGCAACCGCACGGATACGCAGTACTTCGCCAACAACAACGAGCGGCACTTCGCCTTCGACGCGGACGAGCGGTTCCTTCCGATCTACCGGTTCGCGGACGAGGACAACACCAAGATCGCCCACCTAGACGATTTCGCCGACCGGTTCCTCGCCAAGTGCACGCTCAGCGAGATGATCAGCAAGTACATGGTTCTTATCGCGAGCGAGCGGAGGCTCCTGATGATGCGCCCGTACCAGATCTACGCCGTCAAGGCCATCGTCGACTGCATCGATCAGAACTGCGGCAACGGATATATCTGGCATACGACCGGCTCGGGAAAAACGCTTACCTCCTTCAAGGCCTCGACGCTGCTCAAGAGCAACGATAGCATCCACAAGTGCCTCTTCGTCGTTGATCGCAAGGACCTTGACCGGCAGACCCGAGAGGAGTTCAACCGGTTCCAGGAAAACTGCGTCGAGGAAAACACCAACACGGCGTCGCTCGTCCGACGCCTCCTGTCCGACGACTACGCCGACAAGGTCATCGTGACGACCATCCAGAAGCTCGGGATTGCTCTCGACGAGAGCAGCAAGCACAACAAGCGGAACACCGCTCGGGGGCGGTCGACGTTCAAGCAGCGGCTCGACGAGCTCCGCGACAGGCGCATGGTCTTCATCTTCGACGAATGCCACCGCTCGCAGTTCGGCGAGAACCACCGAGCCATTAGGGAGTTCTTCCCGAACTCCCAGCTCTTCGGCTTCACCGGCACCCCGATCTTCGAGGACAACGCGACCGTCCGGCGGACCGAGGGAGACGCCGCCACCCTTGGAACCACCAGGGACCTCTTCGAGAAACAGCTCCACGCCTACACCATCACCCACGCGATCGAGGACGGGAACGTCCTCCGCTTCCACGTCGATTACTACAAGCCCAAAGACGCCCCGGCTCGAAAGGGCGGTCAACCTCTCGCCAAGCGGGCGGTCGCCGAGGCCATTCTGGACAAGCACAATGCCGCAACCGGCGACCGACGTTTCAATGCATTGCTCGCAACTGCCTCGATCAACGACGCCATCGAGTACTATGACGTTTTCAAGGAGCTTCAGGCTAAGCGTCAGGGGGCTGATCCAGAGTTCATCCCTCTCAAGGTCGCCGCCGTCTTCTCGCCGCCCGCCGAGGGCAACAGGGATGTCCAGCAGATCCAGGAGGACCTCCCTCAGGAGAAGGAGGACAACCAGCACGATCCCGAGGGCAAGAAGACCGCGCTCAAGGCCATCGTCGCCGACTACAACGGGCGGTACGGAACCAACCACGACATCAACAACTTCGACCTCTACTACCAGGACGTCCAGCAGCGCATCAAGGATCAGCGGTTCCCCAACCGCGACCTGCCCGGCAAGGGCGAGGAAAAGATCGACTTCGCCATCGTTGTCGACATGCTGCTCACCGGCTTCGATGCCGCGTTCCTCAACACGCTATACGTGGACAAGAACCTCAGGTACCATGGGCTAATCCAGGCCTTCTCCCGCACTAACCGCGTCCTCAACGCGACCAAGCCCTACGGCCACATCCTCGACTTCCGCCAACAGCAGGACGGCGTCGAAGCCGCCTTCGCTCTCTTCTCCGGCGCTCAGCCTGACACGGCCCGCGAAATCTGGCTGGTGGACAAGGCGCCTGTCGTCATCGACAAATTCAAGCAGGCTGTCGCCGCCCTCGGCGACTTCATGCAGTCGCAGGGCCTCGAAGCCAAGCCCGATCAGGTGAACGACCTCATGGGCGACGACGCCCGCGTCCAGTTCATCAAGCGGTTCAAAGAGGTGCAACGCCTCCAGACCCAGCTCGATCAATACGCCGACCTCACCGACGAACAGCGGGAGCAGATTGAGCAAGTTATCCCCAAAGACGATCTCCTCGCTTTCCGCGGCGCCTACCTCGAAACCGCCCGACGGCTCAAGGAGCAGCAGGGCACGCCCGGCGGTGGCGGCGAGCCGACCGACCTCGAGGTGCACGAGCTTGACTTCGAGTTCGTCCTTTTCGCCTCTGCCGATATCGACTACGACTACATCATGAAGCTGATCGCCAAGTACTCGGGTCAGGACCCGAAGAAGCTGATGATCAGCCGCGAGCAACTCATTGGGCTGATCCAGTCCGACGCCAAGTTCCTCGACGAGCGGGATGAGATCACGGAGTACGTCCTCTCACTCAAGGAGGGCGAAGGCATCGACGAGGCCGCTGTTCGTGCCGGCTACGAGCAATTCAAGGCTGAGAAGCAGGCAAAAGAGATCGCCGATCTCGCCCGGAACCACGGGCTGACGACCGAGTCGCTCTCGGCGTTCGTCGACACCATCCTCCAGCGCATGATCTTCGACGGTGAGCAGCTCACCGACCTGATGGAGCCGCTAGACCTCGGCTGGCGCGAGCGCCGCGAGCGGGAACTCGCGTTGATGGCCGACCTCGTTCCGCTCCTGAACAAGCGGGCGGACGGCCGGGCCATCTCGGGCCTTAACGCATACGAGGACGGGCGCGCGCGATGATGGCCGACAAGCCATTGCAGCTTGTGCCGAAGCTGAGGTTTCCGGAGTTTCGAGACGGCGGGGAGTGGAACACAAGGAAATTTCGGGATGTTGTTTCAAGGGGCAAAGAGACGGTTGACCCACAGAAGAGCAGCGACATTCCGAATTTGATCGAACTTGAAAATATCGAATCTAAAACTGGACGGATACCCAGCATCGATGAACCCAAGAATCAAATTAGCCTCAAGTCAAGGTTCCAAGCCGGGGACGTCTTATTCGGCAAACTGGGTCCGTATCTACAGAAGTTCGCGCGACCTGATTCCCACGGTGTCTGCACATCGGAAGTTTGGGTTCCGCGAAGTAAAGCAGTTTCAAGCGCCTTCTTGTTATATTTGGTACAAACGAAACGTTTTGTCCAATTGGCAAACATCTCATCGGGTTCAAGAATGCCTCGCGCCGAATGGAATTATCTTGCAAATGCAGATTTCGCCATCCCCCATCCCGACGAGCAGTGGAAGATCGCCGACTTCCTCGGCTCGCTGGACGACCTGATCGCCGCGAAAGGCCGGAAGCTCGAAGCCCTGCGGCAGCATAAGCAAGGACTGATGCAGCAGCTCTTTCCCCAGGCCGGAGAGACCGTGCCCCGCTTGCGGTTTCCGGATTTTCGGGACGGGCCAAGATGGGATTTTCTAACTCTGGCATCCGCCAGCGATGTGAACCCATCAAACGATGGGCTTCCAGAGTTGTTCATTTATATCGACCGCGAGTCTGTCAAGAGCAGCATGCTTATCGAACGCAAAGAAGTCACTCGAGGCGCTGCGCCGAGTCGTGCTCAGCGTCTCCTAAGTCGTAAAGACATCATCCTTCAAACTGTTCGGCCCTATCAACGCAATAACTTCTTCTTCGACATTAGCGACGGGTACAAGTATGTGGCTTCATCGAGCTATGCACAGATTCGAGCACACGAATGTCCAGAGTTCTTGTATCAGCTACTTCACACGGACTCGTTTGTGAACAGCGTCTTAGCCCGATGTACAGGCTCCAATTATCCTGTATTCAATCCCTCGCTTCTTGCATCTATTCGGGTGGCGCTCCCGCGGATACCAGAGCAGAAGAAGATCGCCGACTGCCTCAGTTCGCTAGACGACCTGATCGCGGCGGAGGATCAGAAACTCGAAGCCCTGCGGCAGCACAAACAAGGGCTCATGCCGCAGATGTTTCCTGATCTGGAGATGAAATGACAACCATTGAAGACATTGCTCTAGAACTGCGCGACGACGATGCCACTGTTCATCTACTTTACGCATTCAACTCGGTGGGGAAAACGCGACTGTCAATCGCGCACAAGAATGCAACTAAAAACGAGGACGGAACGCACACGGGCATCTACTACAACGCATACAGCGAGGACCTTTTCGTCTGGAATAATGACATCGAGAACGCCGAGGCCAACATCCGACTCACCGTCCTCCCGAGCAATCTCAACAGGCTTCACGCCGAAATCAACGAATCCGAAGTCCGCGCGAAGCTGAAACCGTACAGACCAAGCTACGATTACCGCTTCGACATGCACCAAGATCCCCAGATGGGAATCGAATCGATCTCGTTCTTCCCTGCCGATACGCAGCCGGGCGATGTCCCACCCATCAAAATCTCCCGAGGCGAGGAACGAATTTTCGTCTGGTGCTTCTTTCTGGCGATGACGGAAGTGGAAGGATGGGCGGATACTCAGACCCGCCATATATTCGTCGACGACCCGGTCTCAAGCCTCGACGACCACAATATCTTCGTAACCGCCTCGACGCTGTACGACATGATCGAGAAGCACTTCGATCAACGGAAGATCATCATTGCCACCCACCATGTCGGGATGTTTTCCATCCTGTTCGATTGGTTGATGAAGGGCGAGAAGAGCAACAAGTACAAGCCGAAGTCAAATGCGAGTATCTTAAGTGGCAAGAACGGTGAGGTCTCGTTGAAAACCCATCGCGAAGGCGTTTTCCTCTATCACCTTCAGGTCCTTCAAGTTCTGGAGCGGGCGCGAAGGGAGGACGATGTCCGAACGCATCATTTTGCCCTGCTCCGTCAGTTGCTGGAGAGTATCTCGTCGTTCCTTGGCGTCGGTCGTATCGGCTACACACTTGAACGCATCGGTTTCGAGGATGCTGACGAAATTGCCCGAATCGTGAACGTCCTTGCCCATAAGAATGTTTACTACTTTGAAACTGATCGTCTGGTGCCGGACAACCTAGACCTGTTTGAAAAGATCTACGAGAAGCTAAACACACAGTACGCTTTCGTTTTCCGCTCGAGTTGAACCATGACAGAACAAGACCAGAAGCAGCTCGGCAACACGCTTTGGGGCATCGCCGATCAGCTCCGCGGGGCGATGAACGCGGACGACCTTCGCGACTACATGCTCGCGTTCCTGTTTCTCCGCTACCTCTCGGACAACTACGAGCAGGCCGCTAGGAAGGAACTCGGGCGCGACTACCCCGACCCGAAGGCTATCAGCAATGACGGGCGGTCCTCCCTGTCCGTCTGGTACGATCAGAACCCCGACGATGTGCCGGCATTCGAGGCGCAGATGCGGCTTAAGGTGCATTATGTAATCCACCCCGATCACCTTTGGGCCAGCATCGCCCACATGGCCCGGACCCAGGATGGCGAGCTGCTCGACACGCTGCAGGCAGGCTTCAAATACATTGAGAACGAGTCGTTCCAAAGTACGTTCTTAGGTCTGTTCTCGGAAATCAATCTCGGCTCCGACAAGCTCGGAAGGACCTACGCGAACCGGAACGCGAAGCTCTGCACGATCATCACTAGGATAGCCGAGGGCCTAGCGGAGTTCTCCACGGACGGCGATGCCCTGGGCGACGCCTACGAGTATCTGATCGGCCAATTCGCCGCGCGATCGGGGAAGAAGGCAGGCGAGTTCTACACGCCGCAGCGGATTTCGGACATTCTCTCCGCGATCGTCGCTCTTAACAGCCGGGAGCCAAAAACCGGCAAACGCAAGCACCTCGGCAGCGTGATGGACTTCGCCTGCGGCTCGGGTTCGCTGCTGCTGAATGTACGCAAGCGCATGGGCCCGCACGGCATCGGCCGGATTTTCGGGCAGGAGATGAACGTCACCACCTATAACCTCGCGCGCATGAACATGCTGATGCACGGTGTAAAGAACTCGGAGTTCGAGATTTATCATGGCGACACGCTGAGCAATGACTGGGACATGCTCCGCGAGGTGAACCCGGCTCGGATGACCCGGTTCGACGCCGTGGTCGCCAACCCGCCATTCAGCTACCGCTGGAATTCGAACGAGGCATTGGGGGAGGACGTACGCTTCAAGAACTACGGGCTGGCCCCGAAGTCGGGGGCGGACTTCGCGTTCCTGCTGCACGGTTTTCACTACCTCAAGGATGACGGTGCGATGGCGATCATCCTGCCGCACGGCGTGCTGTTCCGCGGGGGCGCGGAGGCGAAGATCCGCCGCAAGCTCATCAACGACGGGCACATCGACACCGTCATAGGCCTGCCGGCGAATCTGTTCTACTCTACCGGCATCCCGGTCTGCATCCTCGTTTTGAAAAAGTGCAATAAGCCCGATGATGTCCTGTTCATCAACGCGTTCGATCGTTTCGAAAAGGGCAAGCGGCAGAATTTCCTTACAGACGAGCATATCGATGAGATCATCGACACATACCGGGAGCGTCCGGAGAGCGTCGAGCGGTATGCCAGACGCGTCGAGATGGACGAGATTGAGGCCAACGACTACAACCTGAACATCTCGCGCTATGTCAGCACTGCCAAGCCAGAGGTCCCGGTCGATCTGGCGGCGACGCACAATGACTTGGTCGAAATCGAGAAGCAGATTCGTGAATCTACGGCGAAGCACAACGCGTTTCTCAAGGAGCTTGGCCTATCCACATTGCCAGCACCCGATTGCTAGCGTTCGGTCGAGTGGTGACGACAGTCCGTCGCGGCGTCATTTCGGTTTTTGCGAAATTAGTACTGATAACCAGGAATCCGGCGTGCTATTGCTCTGCGCATGGAGATTCGCATCGAGATTATCGGGATGCCGCCCGTTCCGTGCGTCGCCGACGACGGGCAGTTGTCGGAGGAGTCGGCTCCAGGTCCCGTCGACTGGAAATGCCTTTGCGAGCGCGAGCGGGTCCGAGCCGAGGACGCGGAGGCGCACTGCGAGTATGAGCAACCACATTAAATGAAGCAATTGGCGGTTCCCGCGTTCACGGTATTTGGGGAGCCCCGGCACGATTGCGCAGTTCGCGCAGCGCGCGCTCCGGACAACCGCTCACGGCAGCGTCCAGGGCGTCGGCGGCAGTCGGACACACGGATCGCCACCGCTGGAACGAACGCTTACAATTACGAAATGCCGGGAAATTGCCCCTATTTCTTCACCATACGGGACTCGCACCCGGCGCACGTCGCTCCGCGTGTTCCAACTCGGGGCTATCAGCGCGGGAGATATCGGTCGCCTAGGCATCATGGTCCTCGGCATGGCGGCCAACACTGAGCTTGAGTTCATCCGCGATTGCCAGTACGATGGGGTCGACGAGGCAATGAATAAAGACGTACACATGGGCCTGCAAAAGCGGGTCGACGATTAGAAGATCAGGAAGCTCGCGACTGAGAACACCCAAAAAGCGCGGATCGCCTGCGATCTCAAGTTATAGCGAGTTAGCGTCTATCGTGACCTGAAACAAGGATACGGGTCGAGCGCGAAGGCCTATTGCACGAGATTTCATCCCGATGGCGGCAGCGGCGCGAGCGCACCGCCAATGCGAGAATTCTAGCACTCACTGAAGTTTTGCGGAAAACGACAGCTAGCCTGATCGCAAATCAATAACTGAACTTTTTTACCACAATGCAGTAGCTACCAACAACTCGATCACGGAGAGTAATCCATGCCTGCTAAATTGTTTCTTCCGTCACTCACCATAGAGGGTTTCCGTGGATTGAGATTTCTCGAACTTCCATCTTTTGGTCGCGTTACCCTATTGGCCGGGAAGAACAGCAGCGGCAAGACTACAATTCTCGAGGCTGTTCGACTATTCGCCTCCAGAGGCGATAATCGGTCCCTCTTAGATCTTTTTGAGACTCGAGAGGAACTCGTCCTTGGATACAGCGAAGACGGCGACGAAATGCTTTTCCCGGACTTTTCGTCCTTGTTTTACGAATCTGACAATGAAGCTAACGATCCTCCAAACATCATGATAGGCGTTAAGGGCACGCCACAAACACTCTCTCTTCAACTTGTTGAGGATTCCAGAGGCTCGGAGATGCCATCTTTGTTTTCTAGACACATACAACAAACCAAAGCTCTTCGCGTGTCTTTCGGCAAGCAACCTCGCACCCTTTCCCTCGACGCGATAGACTACAATAAACACTTCAGAAGACGATTTGCCGCAATGCAACTACTGAGGGAACCAGTTCAAGAAGAATGGCCTGATCCCATCTTGAACCAATCCTTGGGACCCGGGCTGCCCGACAATAACACTGTCACGCGCCTTTGGGATGGTATCACACTGACTAGCGGCGAAGATTTTGTGACCGAAACGCTCCGCTTGATTGTAGGCAATAACCTCGAGCGGCTTGCTGTCGTCGGAGATTCTACCGGACCACTTCGATCCAGAAGTCGCCGCGTTGTCGCCAAGCTCAATTCCTTTGCAAAACCGATTCCTTTGAAACGTTTGGGCAATGGCGCACTGCGCCTACTGGGGATTGCTGTAGCACTCGCTAACTGCAGAAACGGTATTCTTATCATCGACGAGGTCGAAAACGGTATTCACTACTCACTACAATCGAAACTTTGGCAGATGATCTTCAAGGCAGCAGACGAAGGCAACGTCCAGGTGATCGCGGCCACCCACAGTTGGGACTGTATTGCCAGCTTCGCAGCTGCGGCAAGCGAAACAAGCGCAGTCGGAACTTTGTATCGACTGGAGCGTTTTGAACGTGATGTGTGCGCAGTTCAATACTCGGAAGATGACCTGACCGTGGCTGCGCAACAAAGAATTGAAGTCCGTTAGTCCATATGACGTTGATGCCAAACCCCAAATCACTTCTGGTTGAAGGCAAGCAAGATGAATACGTCGTCTTGAACTTATTAAATCGTTACGTAGGCCCACCATCGTTTGACATTTAACCAAAGGAAGGATTCGCGGAACTCCGCAAATCAATCCCCAGTAAAGTAAAAATTTCCGGGCGCAGTGTGCTGGGTATCCTCGCAGATGCCATTGAAAAGATCAGCAATTCCCGGTAAGATTTTTTATTGTTTATTTTCAGTAAGTTGCGAAGTTTCCGCGCTTTCCTTTTCGCAGAGTTTTGGTGCCAAATCGGCTATATTCCACCAAACGCCCCAAGCGGTTTTTGCCATGTTTTCAACTGTTCCACGCTGAAATGGCTGCCTGTTGGCGGGGATCGGACTTAGCGGGAATTGCTGTGAAAAGATCGCTGGTCGTTGGCAATCAATTACTGATCAATTAAACTTGCCTTCATCCCGGGCGTCGAGCCTGGCCACCATCCTCTCCGCCATGCTTTCCAGTTCCCGGATGCGGGCGCGGCGACGGTCTGACCGCTCTTCGGCTCGCCCAGGGTCATGCGCGACAATCAGGCGATGGCCGACCGGTGTAGACCGTGAAGTTGTCAGGCTGGGCGCTGACGCCCGGTGGCTGGCAAAGGGTAAAGACCCTTACGGATGCCTGGAAACTCAGCGACATCTCTGGTGCGGAGCTCGCCGGCATGGTGCTCGGTGCGAGCCATGCCCACCACAACGCGACGGCGGAACAGGCAGCCGAACTCGTCTGGACCGGCCCGTCAACAACTTCAAGGCAACTGCCGTCAAGAGCGGCATAGTCACCGCGCTTTGCCTCCTTCGCGATCGAAATACCGTGCGTGTCCGGGTGTGTCCCCAGCAGATTCAGATTGAATAGGGTATGCAGGTCTGCCCTGAGCAGCAGCCCGTTGCTCGGATGATTGTCTTTGGGCCCGCGGTAGGACAGATGTGCGCGGCCTCCAAGACATCACGAAGGTCACACGCGGAAACCACGCATTTTCCTCCGTATCGCCTTACAAGTTTATTTCGGAAGGAAGCCTGCCCCCGTCTTTCCTTGATTGCTCGAAGCACACTCGTTCGGTTGTCGGAGAAGGAAGGTGTGAATTGGTTCTCTCCGGTGAGATCTTCATTGGGATCGGCATCGTCAGCCACGACCGAAATTGACTGAACGAATTCGGTCAACAGCGTTTCCGACTCGGGAAACGAATTCATCAGAAGCCCTTCGAGCTTTCCGGGATCCACCTCCTGGATGGATAGCTGACCACTCGGACGCATTTCGATTTTTCGTATCTCGGCGGCCGAAATTTGGCCATCGGCCGGAAGAAACGTCCTTCCGTAGTGAGCTTCGAAGAGTTCGACGGCAATCTCTTCCTCGCGAGCTTCGGCAAATGTGTGGCGATTGTAACATCTCCACCGGGGGGGCCCTGTGCCTTTCCTTGAGCTTTGCAACATTGCAGACAGGGCACCGAAGTCGTTTCCTGGATCCGGAAACTATTCGTTCGACCAGACCCACTCCCAAGAATGTCTCCCTGTCGCGGAGTAGAACAAGATCTCCCTGGGACACCCAACGACTGTTCGGAACGGCGCTGTCGTACCTGTATGTGCTGGCAGGGTCGTCATCATACCCGGGCTTCCCGGCGTAATGAAGGCGATCCGGAATGGCTAGCAGCAACCACGCTTTCGAACCTGTGCTCATTGGGATTCATCCGGGATGTTCGGCTTCAACGGGCGTTTCCGGGATTGGTGGTTCAAGAGTGGCTTCGTGTCAACGGCTTCCGCGTCATGTGCCCATGCAACGGCACAGAAAATTACCGAATTTCCTGGGGTTAGGCCGGCACGCGGATTTCCGGTTCAGGTAGCATCCTGGAGACGAACTTTGCACACATGCAATCCAATGGCACACAAGATGCAGCTCTCAAGATAGCCTGTGGATGAGCCGACCAATAATTTTGGTCTGCGCGAGCGGCGCGCATCCTCCGCCGCGAAAGATCTGACTACGCAGCGGCCCGAAACCGTTCGAATCGTTCGGCCAGTCGATCCCTGTCGGGATAGTTTCTGGCTTCTTTCGGCAAATGCAACTTGCGGTCTTGTAATTGTTTCATGGCTTCCAGTACCGGTCCGTCGCGCTGGTCAAGCAGGTGTTCAGAGACATGCACGGAAAAGTCCGGATCGATCCCGATCAGGTCGGCGTCGAACGCGGCATGATGGAGCTTGGACAGGGGCATGCCGTTCACGACGACGGGTTGACCAAGCAATTCGTCCTTGTCGGACACGATGTGCGCCGCATCAAGGAGGCGGGGTTCTCCCAGACGGGACAGCGCACAGCGACCCCCATAAGCATCGATGACCATCTCCCGAAATGTCGCCTGGTGCAGGCGCTGCTTCACGGTCTGAAGGGCGTAGCGCCGTTCATTCGCGGATTGCGGCGGTGACAACATGGACTGGTCAGGCAGGCCGAATTCGAGACTGACCTTGCGCAGCACCGGGTCCCAGTTCGCAATGTAGGTGGGCATCAGGGCGTGATACAACGCGGGCGCGACACCGAGAAAGTAGATGACTGGAAACTGTTGTTCCCAGGCCACACGCAATCTGAGATTGTTGCCCGTGTTTGGGGCGCCGGGCGCGAAGGAATATTCGACCGTTTCGTCTTGGTCATAGATCTGGCGGTGCACGTTACGCTGGTCGTCGTGCCAGACCTTCCGGCCTTTTCGTGGGACTCCCGTTCGGACCGACAGCACGGTTCCCATCTCCTTTGGCTTGAATATGCCGAGCGCTCGACTGAGGAGGTGGATGCGCGACCCCTTGAATTCGAATCCCTTCTCAAGCGACGCGGCGCTCAAAGGAGATTCGAATTCGGCAAGCTGTCGCACATGCTCGAATGCAGCTGTACGAATCTGGATATCTTCGTCTGCTGGGAAACCGACGATTCCTGACATCATCGCTCCTGTTTGCGCACCGTTCACGAATGGTAGCCATGTATTCCCTTTGTCTCAATCATGCCAGGGGAGAAACAACCTGGTGCCGACATGGGGAGGCACGGATGGACGACCCTCCCGACGAAACTGACCGGTCACTTGTGGAGAAGGCGATGTGTCGATTGCAGCGCGAAATCGCTGCCCGGATCCAGTGTCCGTCGCGGTCGGTCGCCGCGGCTTCCGTGCGAGGGCGCGAAGAACCAGTCCGGTTCGTCCGGAGTTGGACAAAGGCATCGCGCAGGTATGTGGACTGCAGAAGCGCGATCCGGATGGCGGTCAAGAGGCTTGAAACCGGCCATGGAGATCGTCGCACAGATCCTGCTTGGGTTCCGTTCGCCGTCCCGATGTGAGCGTGGGCAGGCTCTCTGTTAATCTGATCTTCATTTAGGAGTCAGACAGGAATCCTCCGCAAATAAAGGGTCCGGCGGCGGATTCCCGGGGTTTCAACCTGCCACCTACATGGCAACATACTTGGCGGGGTCGATCTCCAGCAGCTCGAAGGCCCGGGCCTGCAGCTCGGTTGGCTGCGCCAGCAGCGGGAAGGCATGGTCCGGACTGTCCGGCAGCGTCACCTCGTTCAGCGTCAGCGTGGCCAGGTCGGCGAGCAGCGTCGTGAAGCTGTGGACCGGCAGCCCGTCGGGGGTGAACTTGGTGTCCGCCTTGGCCTTGGCACTTTCCGAGACCTCGGCGGGCTCCACAGGCGAGCTGCGCTGGGCCCGGGCGGCCTCGCGGTCGTCGTCCTCGAACAGGATCGGCGCCAGGCGCCGTCGCATGTGCCATTCCAAATAGTACGCCAGCATGCAAAGGAACACGTGCGCCCGGACGTGATCCTCGGAGTACACGTGCACCAGCCGGATCCGCAGCCGCGAGGTCTTCATCGCGAGGAACGCGCGCTCCACGCTCGCGAGCGACTTGTACGCCTCCACCGCGGCCTCCGGGCCAAGTGACGGGGAGTCTAGGCTGGTGCAGACCACGTAGATGCCGTCGAGCCTGGCCTCCGCCCCGATCCTGTCCCGGTTGCGCTTCCAGTCCATTCCTCCGTCGCGCACGGTGACGTCGAAGTGCTTCTCCGCCTTGCGCCGGTTGGCCTTCCTCCCCAGGGCCTTGATCGTCCGGTCGCGGTTCTGCGGCCCCGGCCTGGCGCGCGCGGCCGCGGCGGCGATGTCCGCGAGCGTCCGTTCCGTCGCACCCAGAAGCTCCTCCCGCTTCCGGCGCCGTTCCTCCCGCAGCCGCGGGTTTAGGCAGACCATCAGCCGCTCGCCGGGGAATTCCGGTCCAGTGATCTCCGCCACCGCGTCGGGAGCCAGCGCCTCGGGCACCAGGGGAGCCGGGGCGCCGTCCGCACCCTCCTTCAGCAGCTTGCGGATGTCCCCGGTCTTCAGGGCCGAGACCCAGTCGAGCCCCGCCGGCTCGAGGTTCTCGCGGATCCGCACCGTGGCGAGCATCCCCCGGTCGCCCACCAGCGCCACGCGGTCGATGCCGAAGCGCCTGTGGATCTTGGCCGCCTGGGACGCCACCGCGGACGGGTCCCCGGTGTTGCCGGCGAACACCTCCACGGCGACCGGACAGCCGTCCGCGGCGCAGAGCAGCCCGTAGGTCACCTGCCGCTTGCCCCTCTTGCCGTCGCGGTTGTGCCCGAACGCCGCCAGCGGGCAGCACCGTCCCTCCAGGTAGCTGGACGAGACGTCGTACAGGATCAGCGTGTTCCCGCCCTTCAGGTGCCGGTTGGCCAGGCTCCTCTCGATCCAGGGCTGGCGCTTCAGAAGCCAGTCGAGCATGTCCAGCATCCCGTTTCCGGTGACCGGGCCGAGACCGAGCACGGCCCCGAGGCTCGTCGACGCGGTCTGCGGATCCAGGGCCCTGGCGGTGGCGAGCTTGGAGGCGGGGTCGATGATGCGGGCGACGACCGCCGCCACGGCGAGATCCCGCATGCGCTCCGCCTTCCGGCCGAGGATGCGGACCAGGCCAAGCGACCGGAGCGTTCCCAGCACCGCCGCGACATGGCCGTGGGGGCGGGACCGGCGGATCGTGACAGCCGCGTCGAGCGACGGGAACACCACCCCGCCGTCGAGGGCGGCGCGGATTGCGTCGACGAGGACGGGCGGCATCTTCGAGAGGTTGGCGACGGTTCTCCTGCGGACGCGCTTGCCCTCGCGCCATGCCTCGCGGAGGAGGATTGCAGGCGGGGACGAGCGGTTGGGGATGACATCGACGCTGAGGGCCAGAGGTCCGATCCTTACATGGCAACATGATCAAGGCCATAATATGATATAGAAAAGGCGTGTCAACACAAATCCAAGACGATCCCCTGCGCTTGCACGGGAAAGCCAAGCCTTTTCAAGGGCTTGCGCAATGCTGTCAGGAAAATGTCAGCTGGAAGGTCAGGCTAGGCGGCAAAGTCCGACTTCCGTTATTTTCATGCTGAATTTCGGCGGCGAACCGCGCAAGCTAGGGCATCGGCAAAATGCATGCTTCCTGCCTTGCTTTCCCATTCCCTCGCCGCGTTCAGGCT